>NZ_CP019724.1:6645000-6945000 GCF_002005225.1 Streptomyces pactum | reverse complement strand
TGTGGAAGGTGGCCACGATCGGTCCCTGCGCGGCCCAGCAGGTCAGCAGGCCGAGTGAGGGTGAGGTCGGCTCGTGGATGTGGACGACGTCGAAGGCGCCGTCGTGCAGCCAGCGCCGTACCCGGGCGGCCGACAGGAAACCGAAGTTGAGCCGCGCCACCGAGCCGTTGTACGGCACCGGCACCGCGCGGCCGGCCGAGACGACGTACGGCGGCAGCGGGGTGTCGTCGTCGGCGGGGGCGAGGACGGAGACCTCGTGGCCGAGACTGATGAAGTACTCGGCCAGGTCCCGGATGTGGAACTGGACGCCGCCCGGCACGTCCCAGGAGTACGGGCAGACGATGCCGATCCTCACGGGGCGCCCTGCCCGTCGGCCGCCGCGGGGGCCTTGGCGGGGTCGAGGTCCTTCAGCCACAAGCGCTGGAGCATGTGCCAGTCCTCCGGGTGGTCGGCGATCCCCGTGGCGAAGGCATCGGCCAGCGCCTGTGTCATGACAGACGTCTTCTCGGCCCGTGTACCTGACCCGGGAACCTCGACCGGTGGATGTACCCGGCCTTTCATGACGGGCGACTCGTCGTACCAGAGCGTCGCCGGCAGGAGCCGCGCGCCGGTCTGCAGCGCCAGCAGGGCCGGTCCGGCGGGCATTCGCGCGGTCTCGCCGAAGAAGTCGACCTCCACGCCGGAGGCGGACAGGTCGCGGTCGGCGACCAGGCAGACCAGACCTCCGTCGCGCAGCCGCCGGGCCAGCGTGCCGAAGGCCGTGCCGCCGCTGTGCGGCAGGACCTCCATGCCGAGGCCCTCGCGGTAGGCGACGAAGCGGTCGTACAGGGTCTCCGGCTTGAGGCGTTCGGCGACCGTGGTGAAGGGGATACCCAGTTCGGTGGTGACCCAGGCGCCCGCGAGGTCCCAGTTGGCCAGGTGCGGGAGGGCGAGGACCACGCCCTTGCCCGCGTCCATGCCGTCGGTGAGGTGCCGCAGGCCCTCGGGGACGAAGCCGGACCTGATCCGCTCGGTGCTCCACGCCGGAAGCCGGAAGGACTCCATCCAGTAGCGCAGGTACGAGCGCATGCCCGCGCGTGAGAGCGCGGCGAGCCGCTCGGGGCCCGCGTCGGGCAGCACGCGCGCGTAGTTGCCCTCCAGGCGCCGTACACCGGTGCCGCGCCGCTTCCAGGCCAGGTCCGCGACAGTGCGGCCGAGGCGCACCGCGGCCGGCTCGGGGAGCTTCTTCACGGTGCTCCAGCCGGCCCCGTACAGGCCGTCGGCCAGCCGCTCCCGAGCGCTCACTTCGCCGCCTCGGTGCCCTGGCTCTCCTGCGCGGCGGCGTCCGCCTCGGCGGCCTCCCGGCGGACCGTGACGACACGCTGGATCAGCGTGACGAGGCTGCCGACGGCGACGATCCACAGGGCGATCGGCAGCAGGTACTGGATGCCCGGCACGCCGAAGGCGTGCAGCCCCGCGAGTCCGGCCGCGACCAGCGAGACGACGAGGCGCTCGGCGCGTTCGACGAGCCCGTTGACGGCGACCGGCAGGCCGATCGACTCGCCGCGCGCCTTGGTGTAGGACACCACCTGGCCGCTGGCCAGGCAGAAGATCGACACGGCGCACAGCACGATGTCGTCACCGCCGCCCGCGTACCAGAGCGCGAAGCCCCCGAAGATCGCGCCGTCGGCGACCCGGTCCAGCGTGGAGTCCAGGAAGGCGCCCCAGCGGCTGGAGCGGCCGAGCTGGCGGGCCATGTTGCCGTCGACGAGGTCGGAGAAGACGAAGAGTGTGATCACGACCGTGCCCCAGAAGAACTCACCCACGGGGTAGAAGACCAGCGCACCCGCGACCACACCGGCGGTGCCGATCAGCGTGACCATGTCCGGGCTGACGCCCCGGCGGATGAGAAACGCGGCGAACGGTGTGAGGACACGCGTAAAAAATGCACGCGCGTACTTGTTCAGCATGGCCTTCCCGACGGTCGGTGTGGCCGCGGCCCTTGCTGGCCACCGGCTGGCCCATCGTAGCCACGCGCGCGTGTGGGCGACGGACGGGCACCCTGACCGCCCGGTGGGCGGGCGTCGGGATCGGGCCCGTCGTATGGACGCGGCGTGACGGGAGTGGAAAGCTCGAAGGACCGCGGGCGTCGCCGGAGCCGCCAGTGCACGCGGTCCCGCGTGTCCGCGCCCACAGTGACCTCACCGTGCACGGGAGGCAAGGACATGGGCGACAAGGCACACACCCACCCCGGAGCCGCCGGAAGGGCAACGGCGGCCGACCACCCCACGTCCGTACGGAATGTGGTGCTGGTCGGCCACTCCGGCTCGGGCAAGACGACTCTGGTGGAAGCTCTCGCACTGACCGCGGGAGCACTGAACCGGGCGGGCCGCGTGGAGGACGGCGGCTGCGTCTCGGACTACGACGAGATGGAGCACCGGCAGCAGCGCTCCGTACAGCTCTCCCTGGTGCCGGTCGAATGGGACGGCATCAAGATCAACCTCTTGGACACTCCCGGATACGCCGACTTCGTCGGGGAGCTCAGGGCCGGTCTGCGGGCGGCGGACGCGGCCCTCTTCGTCGTCTCGGCCTCCGACGGCGTGGACGGCTCGACCCGGATGGTGTGGGAGGAGTGCGCCGCCGTCGGCATGCCCCGCGCCATCGTGATCACACACCTGGAGGCCGCCCGCGCGGACTTCGAGGAGATGACGCGGATCTGCGCGGAGGCCTTCGGCGGGGACGATCCCGACGCGGTGCTGCCGCTGTACCTGCCGCTGCGCGGACCGCGGGCGCCCGACGGGCACGCGCCCGTGACGGGGCTCGTCGGGCTGCTCTCGCGGAAGCTGTTCGACTACGCGTCCGGCGAGCGCGTGGAGTCCGAGCCGGGCGAGGCACAACTGCCGGTGCTCGACGAGGCGCGCAGCATGCTCATCGAGGGGATCATCTCGGAGAGCGAGGACGAGACCCTCATGGAGCGCTATCTCGGCGGCGAGCAGGTCGACGTCAAGACGCTCATCGAGGATCTCGAGCGGGCCGTGGCGCGCGGGGTGTTCTTCCCCGTCCTGGCCGCCGCCCCGGCGGCCGAGGGGGCCCGGCAGGGGTTGGGCACGGTCGAGCTGCTGGAGCTGATCACGCGCGGCTTCCCGACCCCCTCGGAGCGCGCGGCGCCCCAGGTCACCAAACTCGACGGCACCCCGCGCGAGCTGCGGACGTGCGACCCCGGGGAGTCGCTGGTCGCGGAGGTCGTCAAGACGTCCTCCGACCCGTACGTCGGCCGGATCTCGCTGGTCCGCGTGTTCTCCGGCACCCTGCGCGCCGACCAGACGGTGCACGTCTGCGGGCACGGGCTGGCCGACCGCGGCCACGAGAGCCGCGCCCTCCACGAGGCGGACGAGCGGATCGGCGCCCTGTCGACGCCGTTCGGCAAGCAGCAGCGGCCGGTCCCGCACGTGATCGCGGGCGACCTGGCGTGCGTGGCCAAGCTGAGCCGCGCGGAGACCGGGGACACGCTGTCGGCCACGGACGACCCGCTGCTGATGGCCCCGTGGGAGATGCCCGACCCGCTGCTGCCGCTCGCCATCGAGGCGCACAGCAAACCCGACGAGGACAAGCTCTCCCAGGGGCTCGCGCGGCTGGTCGCCGAGGACCCGACGATGCGCCTGGAGCAGAACCAGGACACCCACCAGGTGGTCCTGTGGTGTTTGGGCGAGGCGCACGCCGACGTGGCGCTCGAACGGCTGCGCAGCCGCTACGGCGTCCAGGTCGACGTCGTGCCCCACCGGGTGTCCCTGCGCGAGACGTTCGGGGACCGGGCGGCCGGGCGCGGGCGGCACGTGAAGCAGTCCGGCGGGCACGGGCAGTACGCCATCTGCGAGATCGAGGTGGAGCCGCTGCCCGGCGGTTCGGGCATCGAGTTCGTGGACGAGGTGGTCGGCGGCGCGGTGCCCCGGCAGTTCATCCCGTCCGTCGAGAAGGGGGTCCGCGCGCAGGCCGCCAAGGGCGTCGCCGCGGGTCATCCGCTGATCGACGTGCGGGTGACCTTGCGGGACGGCAAGGCGCACTCGGTGGACTCCTCCGACGCCGCCTTCCAGACGGCCGGCGCGCTGGCGCTGCGGGAGGCCGCGGCACAGGCGAGGATCCATCTGCTGGAGCCGGTGGCGGAGGTGAGCGTGCTGATCGGCGACGAGTACGTGGGCGCGGTGATGAGCGATCTGTCCGGGCGGCGCGGCAGGGTCCTCGGCACCGAGCAGACGAGCGGCGGGCGGACCCTGGTCAGGGCCGAGGTGCCGGAGATCGAGATCGGCCGGTACGCGGTGGATCTGCGCTCCCTGACGCACGGCACCGCGCGCTTCGGCCGCCGTTACGCGCGGCACGAACCGATGCCGCCGCAGATCGCGGAACGTCTCCGTCAGGATCTGCGGGCGGCGTCCTGAGGGCCCGCGGCAGGTGGCCGGCGCGGGCTTCCTCCGCGCCGACCGCGCACCAACTTCCCTGCAACATAAGCCTGTTGCCGGGCCAGGGTCCCCGGCGCACGACGGCGCGGCACCGGGGGCAGCCCGCGCACGCGGGGGCGCCTTTGGCCGTCCGGTGCCGCATGTCGCCGGTGGCGGATACGCTGATGACCTGATCAACAGGTGTGCGGGGCAGGGAAGTCGGGAAGGCCGCAGGAGCGACAGTGGTGGCGATCGGGGGCGGGAATGACCGTTGACGGCGGTTACGCGGACTTCTTCGGACCGCAGGTGCCGCGTACGGACGACGGGGGCCAGACGGCCACCTTCGCGCTGGCCTCGGCCGCCTACCGGGACAGCGAGTTGGAGGAGATCAAGAAGGCCGACAACGAGTGGCACCAGACCACCCTCAACGCGGGCCGGTCCTGGGCCACGATCTTCCGTCCCAACCTCGGCGAGGCCTTCTCCCGCGCGGTGGCCGACCGGATGCTGGGCAGCGGCCGCAAGCCCCTCATCCAGTCCTTCGGCGCCGAACCCCAGGTGGTCGTCGAGCACTGCTTGGCGGCCAACGGCATCCGCAAGGCGCGCGACGCCCGGCTGTCCACGGTGATCGTGCTGTGCGGCCTGCTGTTCCTGCCCGGCATGCTGATCTGGCTGCTCGGCTTCCAGATCCGCACCACCGTCGCCAAGGCGGAGAACAAGCAGGCCGGAGCGCTGGGCACCGCGGTGCTCGTGGCGATCGCCGCGCTGGCCGTGCTGTTCCTGGTCAAGATGCCCTTCTCGGGCTTCTGGGCCTGGTACGCGCGCGCCGCTGTCGTGATGCCCGTCATCGGCTGGTTCTGGGCCAAGCGGATCTGCGAGGGCACCGCGAAGGACCTGCGGGAGCGCTGGGACGGCCTTCTGTCGGGCAGCGGGGTCGGCGCCAAGGTCCCCGAGGCGGTGCCCAGCAACCCGGGCGAGACCGCGGCCGAACGGCTCCGCCAGTCACTGGCCAAGCTCGGCGCCGAGCAGCGGTCCAACTCGGTCTTCTACGCCGGCCCCAAGGGCATACTCGGCATGGGCACCCGCTGGGGCAGTTGGCAGCTCGCCGAGAACCTGGTGCCGGCCGACCCGACCCGGGAGATCCACCCCTTCCGTAGCTGGGACGTCGTCCGGGCCATCCACGACCAACTGCGCATGCTGGAGCGGGGCCCGCTGAACACCGGCGGCTTCACCAAGCCGTCCATACGGCACTGGGTCGTGACGCCCATCGGGGAGAACGCCAAGGCGGTGTCCCGCCCGGAGGGCACGGACGTCGAGGCGTACCAGGTCAAGCCGCACGCGATACAGGACATCTGCAACAAGCAGCAGTTCGGCGCCGGTGACCGGCACTACCTGGGCGTCCAGTGGACCCTGTGGGACGGCCAGCTCGTCATCACCATGCTGATCACGGTGACCGTGCTGCACGAGACCCTGCGCATCGAGGTCACCGGTCACGCCCTCGGCCCGGTGAACTCACTGTTCACCACCAAGCCGGAGGCTCCCTCCAAGGAGGTCGCCAAGTCGTTCAAGCCGTGGGAGACGCGCAAGGTGATGCTCCCGCTGGTCACCGCGAACGAGGTGGTCCGGCTGGCCGTCCGCGCTCCGCTCACCTGGTATCCGCCGCTGCTGAACTGGCTCGGCGGCACGATCGGTCTGCCGGAGCCGTTCGGGCTGCGGCACGCGTGGGCGGACCAGCCGTGGCGCCACCGCTTCATGGCCGACGACGCGTTGCGGGCGGCGGCGCCGGTGCTGCGGGTGGTGCACTCGTCGGCGATCAAGGTGCTGGAGGAGAACGGCGTGGACACGGAGAAGTTCGGGACGCGGTCGGCGTTCCTCAGTACGGCTGTGCAGGATCCGACGCCGGGCAAGGCGGACCTGTACAACGCGTAGGCCTCACGTCCGGGGCGCCCTGCCGGCGCGGGGCGCGCCCCGCTACGCCGGCCACGCCTCCGCCAGCATCTTGCGGGTGTCGCCCAGGAGCTGGGGCAGGACCTTGGTGTGGCCAATCACGGGAAGGAAATTGGTGTCGCCGCCCCAGCGGGGCACCACATGCTGGTGCAGGTGAGCGGCGATGCCCGCGCCCGCCACCGTGCCCTGGTTCATGCCGATGTTGAAACCGTGGGCGCCGGACGCGGTGCGCAGGGCCGTCATCGCCTGCTTGGTGAGCTCGGCCAGCTCCGCGGTCTCCACGGCGTTCAGCTCGGTGTAGTCGGCGACGTGGCGGTACGGCACGACCATCAGGTGGCCGCCGTTGTAGGGGTACAAGTTGAGCACCGCGTAAACGTGCTCGCCGCGCCGGACGATCAGACCGTCCTCGTCGGACTTGGCCGGGATCGAGCAGAAGGGGCAGCCGTCGTCGGCACCGGGGCCGCTCGGCTTGTTCTCGCCCTGAATGTAGGCCATCCGGTGGGGCGTCCACAGGCGCTGGAACGCGTCCGGCGTGCCCACTCCCAGCTGCTGCTCCGGCTCGCTCGTCATGTGTGCAGCATATGGCGTCGGCGCTTGGAACCTGAAAGGGCCCCCGGGAGCTCCTCCCGGGGGCCGATCCCCGCGTTTGCGGGGAGCAACAGCACCTTCGTGTGTCCGACAAGCGGCGTGAACGGACCGTCCCCGTACGGGCGGGGAGCGTGTCACACCTGAATACGGCGCTCCACCACATCAACGAGCTTCGCCAGCGCCTGGTCACGCGGAATGCCGTTCTCCTGCGAACCGTCGCGGTAGCGGAACGACACCGTGCCCCCGTGCATGTCCTCGTCACCGACGATGATCATGAACGGGACCTTCTGCTTCTGCTGGGTGCGGATCTTCTTCTGCATCCGGTCCGAGGAGGAGTCCACGTCGACGCGCAGCCCCTTCCGCCGCGCCTCCGCCGCGAACTCCTCCAGGTACTGCACGTGAGCGTCACCCACCGGGATTCCCACCGCCTGCACCGGCGCCAGCCACGCCGGGAAGGCGCCCGCGTAGTGCTCGAGGAGCACCGCGAAGAAGCGCTCGATGGAGCCGAACAGCGCGCGGTGGATCATGACCGGGCGCTGCTTGGCACCGTCCGCGCCGGTGTACTCCAGGTCGAAGCGCTCCGGCAGGTTGAAATCGAGCTGGATGGTCGACATCTGCCAGGTCCGGCCGATGGCGTCCTTGGTCTGGACGGAGATCTTCGGGCCGTAGAAGGCGGCGCCGCCCGGGTCCGGGACCAGGGGCAGACCCTGCTTCTCGGCGACCTGGCGCAGCGTCTCGGTGGCCTCTTCCCAGGCCTCGTCGGAGCCGACGAACTTCTCCGGGTCCTTGGTGGACAGCTCCAGGTAGAAGTCGGTCAGGCCGTAGTCGCGCAGCAGGTTCAGGACGAAGGTGAGCGTCTTGTCGAGCTCCTCCGACATCTGCTCGCGGGTGCAGTAGATGTGCGCGTCGTCCTGGGTGAAGCCGCGGGCCCGGGTCAGGCCGTGCACGACGCCCGACTTCTCGTACCGGTACACGGTCCCGAACTCGAACAGGCGCAGCGGCAGTTCGCGGTACGAGCGGCCGCGCGCGTCGAAGATCAGGTTGTGCATCGGGCAGTTCATGGGCTTGAGGTAGTAGTCCACGCCCTCGTCGAGCTGCATGGGCGGGTACATGCCGTCCGCGTACCAGTCCAGGTGGCCCGAGGTCTCGAAGAGCTTCGCCTTGGTCGCGTGCGGGCTATAGACGAACTCGTACCCCTCCTCCTCGTGGCGGCGCCGCGAGTAGTCCTCCATGACCCGGCGGATCACGCCGCCCTTGGGGTGGAAGACCGCGAGGCCGGAGCCGATCTGCTCCGGGATGGAGAACAGGTCCAGCTCGCTGCCGAGCTTGCGGTGGTCGCGCTTCTCGGCCTCGGCGAGGAACTCCAGGTGCGCCTTCAGCTCGTCCTTGGACGGCCAGGCGGTGCCGTAGATGCGCTGGAGCATCGGGTTCTTCTCGCTGCCGCGCCAGTAGGCGGCGGCGTTGCGCATCAGCTTGAACGCCGGGATGTTCCGGGTGGTGGGCAGGTGGGGACCGCGGCAGAGGTCCTTCCAGCACAGCTCACCGGTCTTGGCGTCCAGGTTGTCGTAGATCGTCAGCTCGCCGGCGCCGACCTCGACGTCCGCGCCGTCGTCGTGCGAGGCGGAGCCCTTGAGGCCGATCAGCTCCAGCTTGTACGGCTCGTCGGCGAGCTCCTCGCGGGCGGCGTCGTCGGTGACGACGCGGCGCGAGAAGCGCTGGCCGCGCTTCTGGATCTCCTGCATCTTCTTCTCGATGGCCTTGAGGTCATCGGGGTGGAAGGGCTTCTCCACGTCGAAGTCGTAGTAGAAGCCGTCCTTGACCGGCGGGCCGATGCCCAGCTTCGCCTCGGGGAAGAGCTCCTGCACGGCCTGGGCCATGACGTGCGCGGTGGAGTGGCGCAGGATGTTCAGGCCGTCCTCGGAGGAGATCTCGACGCCCTCGACGGTCTCGCCGTCCCCGACCTCGTAGGCGAGGTCCTTGAGCTCACCGGCCACGCGCGCCGCGATGATCGAGCGCTGGCCGGCGAAGAGCTCGGCGGCCGTGGTGCCCGTCGTCACCACGCGTTCTTCCCGCTCGGAATCGCGTTGGATGATCACACGGACGTCTGACACCGGTCTCTCCTGACTGAAGGTGGGGCCGCGGCGCCATACCGGAGCGCACGCGTGAGGGCGATCGTACCGACCCCGGCCCGCCCACCGCGAAATCAGTCCCCGCAGTCGCCGTCGTCCCCGCCCTCCCCTCCGCAGGTCTCCTCGAAGAAGGCCGCCACCTCGACATGTTCCTGGACCGCCTTCAGCAGCCGGTCCCGCTCCGCGTCGTCGACCTGCACGGGAGCGATCTCGCAGGCGCCGGTGAGCCGGCGGAACCCGCCCCGGCTCTCCAGCCGGCCGAGCACCCGCACCGGCAGCCCGACGAGATGGGCGTGCCCGGCGATCCGGTAGGCCTCCTCGTCCAGGGTGACCCGTACGTGCGGCACCTCCGCGCCGGCCAGTACGCGCAGCCGTACGGTCCCCGCGCCGCGTGGCCCGGGGCGGCGCATGCGGACGACGGTGCCGGTGATCCGCACCGGCACGGAAGGCTCGGCGTGCAGGTAGCGGGCGGCGGCCTCGCGCAGCGCGGGCAGGTCGCCGGGCGAGAACTCGACGGGTTCGGCGAGGGCGGCGCAGCCCTCGGGGACGCCGGCGGCCGGCGCCCAGTCGACGGCGATCCGCGCACCCTCCGTGCCGCGGACCAGGGCGACGAGCGCCTCGGTGAGCTCATGGCTCACGCCCGCGGCGACGGCCGTGTCGAAGGCCTCCATGCCGCCGGTGGCCCGCCGGTAGTCGACGGCCTCGCGGGCGGCGTAGAGCGCGTGGTGGAGGCGTACGGCGAGGGGGCGGCCGGTGGCGACGGGCACGAATGCCGTGAGTCGACGGCCGCCGGGGGCGGGTCCGACCAGGACGTTCTCCAGGGCCTCGGCGGCGGCGCGCCGGTGCCGGGCTCCGTAGTAGCCCGCTCGCGCGCGCGTGGCGAGTGCTCCGGCGAGCAGCATCCGGCGGGCGGCGGAGCGCAGTTGCTCCTCCACGGTCCAGGACGCGGTGCCGCCGGGTCCGGCCGGCACGTCGCGCCCCCAGCGGATCTCGTCGCTGGGCACGGCGAGGGAGACGAGGATCTCGCGGGCGGTCGGCGTGCCGCTGCGGGACAGGGCGAGCAGCGCCTCGCCGAGCAGGTCGTCGCTGTCCGGGAAGGCGCGGCTGACGGGCACCAGGAGGCTGGTGGCGCCGGCGGCCGGGCCGGGCGGGGTCCAGCGGCCGTAGCGGCCGGGGGCGCCGCCGCGCCGCCGCCAGCCGTGCCGGTGGAGCAGAGCGGTCAGCACGGCCGGGTCGACGGCGCCGGACTCGGGCGTGCGGCCGTCGTCCCAGGCGCTGTCGCCGGCGGTGTGGGCGGGGTGCGGCCGCACGGCGCGCAGGGGCTCACCGGTCGGGCGGTGCGTCATGGTTTCCCTCCCGTCCCGACCCGCGTCATGATCTCGCACAGCGCCCGGTCGTCGAAGACCCGCGCGGTCGGTATCCGCACGGTGGTGCGCCGCCGGCCGGTGACCGGGTGCCCGGCGAGGTTGGTCCAGTAGCAGCAGTGCCTGAGGTCGAGCCGGTCGTGGCCCGCGCGCAGCCACTGGTCCCGGGAGCGGGGGACGATCATCACGACGAGGATCTTGTGCACCGAGACCGGGGTGCGGGCGAGCTTCGCCAGGTGGTCGTTGTCGAGCGTGAAGGAGAAGAAGCGGCCGGGCGGGCCCGGCGGGATCTGGTACGTCGCCTTGAGCTGCACCTTGATGGTGACCTCGTCGTCGACCGTGTGCCCGGGGGCGCTGTGGCTGACGTGCCAGTCGATGCCGTTGTCCGGGAACGGCTGGGAGAGCGAGCAGCCCGCCGCCGCGGCGACCGCGTGGAGGTAGCCGACCTGCAAGGTCTCCATGCAGGCGGTGGTGGCGAGAGAGCCGCGAGAGGGCGCCGTGCGCTCGGGCAGCAGCCCGCCCCGTTCGGGCTGCGCTATGGCCATGGCCAACAGCCTTCCAGAACCGGTGAATCCTCACTTCGGGTCGCTGAACTGCAAAGACCCGTACTCCTGTTGTGTCCTTCCGGCGTACGCCGCAAACAGCCCGGGTATCACCGAACCGGGACAGAAGACGGCGCCTCAGCCGCCTTATACCCACGAGGAGTTGAGTGCGCTATGACGAGCTGGTTCGAAGGGCCGCTGGCCGCCTTCGACACGGAGACGACGGGTGTGGACGTCGAGACCGACCGGATCGTGTCGGCGGCCCTCGTCGTCCAGGACGCGCCGGGACTGGGGCCGCGCGTGACCAGGTGGCTGGTGAACCCGGGCGTGCCGGTGCCGGAGGCGGCCACCGCCGTGCACGGGCTGACGCAGGAGCATGTGCGGCACCACGGCCGCTGGCCGGCGCCGGTGATGTACGAGATAGCGGAAGCGCTGGCCGAGCAGACCCGCGCGGGGCGTCCGCTCGTGGTGATGAACGCGCCGTTCGACCTCACGCTGCTGGACCGGGAGTTGCGCCGGCACCGCGCTTCCTCCCTCAGCCGCTGGGTGGAGCGGACGTCACTGCACGTCCTCGACCCGCGCGTGCTCGACAAGCACCTGGACCGGTACCGCAAGGGCCGGCGCACCCTCACCGACCTGTGCGCGCACTACGGCGTCGAACTGGAGGGCGCGCACGACGCGGCGGCCGACGCGCAGGCCGCGCTGGAGGTCGTACGGGCGGTGGGGCGCCGCTTCCCGGCACGGCTGGAACGCCTTTCCCCGGCCGAGCTGCACACACTCCAGGCGGTGTGGCACGCCGGGCAGGCGCGGGGACTGCAGGCGTGGTTCGCACTCAACGGCACCGAGGAAGCGGTGGACCCGGCCTGGCCGCTGCGACCGGACCTGCCGGCTGCGGCGTGAGCACACCACTGCGGCCAGGGCAACGCCGGGCAAGGGGGTGCGGGTGGCGAAGCCCCCGCTTCGCGCGGCGAAGCCGCGCAGAAACGCAGAGAGCGACGCGGTCCGCGTTGTCTGCGGACACACGTCGCTCTCGCGAACGTGGGCGATACTGGGTTCGAACCAGTGACCTCTTCGGTGTGAACGAAGCGCTCTCCCACTGAGCTAATCGCCCGGGAACGCACTGAACAATACAGGGACCGGCACGTTTCGTTCAAACCGCTTGCCGACCGTCTTCCAGGCGGGCCGCCAGTCCGCGTCGCCCCATCCGCATCATCAGCCGGTGGTTGGCCCGGAACAGCGGCCGCCCCGGGACGGCGAGCAGGCGCAGCAGCGGCTTGCGTACGTCGACCTCCTGGTCGTAGCGGGCGAGGGCGCCCGTGCCGCAGGGGGTGACCGTCCAGCGCGCCCAGCCCTCCATGTCGCCGGTCATGGCGACCTCCAGCACCCCGGCCGCCGGATCGCGCCGTCCCTCGCGCAGGGTCGCGGTCAGGTCGTAGGGGAGGAGCGAGCGGAACCGGAGGACTCCGCTGGTGTCGTCGAGCCGGGTGACCTCGCGCACCTGGGGCCACCAGCGGGGGTAGTCCTCGATCCGTTCCAGTTCCCGGTAGACCGCCGGGGCGGGCGCGGGCAGGGCCCACAGGCTGCGGAATCGGTAATGGTTCCAGTCCACCTGTGGAGTGTGCCCGCACCCGCGTCCGTCACGTGCCGGCTACGGCATCCTGTCCCCCAGAAGTGCCAGGTTCTCGATGGCGGCGAGGCCGTAGAGGGCGGTGTCGTTGGTGGAGACCCAGGTCGCCTCGCTGCCCGGGACCAGCGTGGCCGGACCGCTCAGCTTCTCCGTCCTCCAGGGTGCGGACTCCTGGTAGCCGTCGGAGTCGTAGAACTTCCGCCACGCGCGCGCGGCGAGCTTCTCGTCGCCGGTCTGTACGGCCGCGTAGGCGTCGAGGCGCGAGTGGCCCTGGAAGAGGATGAGGCTGCCGAAGTTGCTGCCGTACCGGGCCGCCTGTTCCGTCTTGGAGGCGTTGAAGTAGCGGCAGTAGTCGTAGTACGCCTCGTTGAACTCCGGCATGTCGACCAGGTCGATCAGCTCCGCGCACAGTTCGTTCAGGCCGAAGACGGCCGAGAGGTGCGAGACCTCGACCTTCGGGGTGTCGGCGACGGCGAACCTCCCGGTGTCCAGGTCGTACAGGCCGCTGCCCTGGACGAAGCCGTTGGGCTGGGCGGCGATGGTCTCCATGGTGGACAGGACGCGGGCCTTGGCCTTCTCCCACTTGGGGCCCTTGCGTTCCCACTCGGTCAGCCACGCCGAGACCAGGCCGCTCCAGTCGGTGCCGAAGCCGACCGACAGTGCGTTGCGGTCGGGGGTGTAGGGCTCGGTACGAATCTTGCGGAGCGGGTCCAGGGCGAGGAAGGTCTCGTCGGAGTCGACGTTGGCGTGCATGAGGTCGCCGACGCGTTCGTCGGCGGTGAGGAAGTAGTAGAAGCGCCGGTAGGTGGTGTTGGCGATGCGCTGCTGCTTGGCGCTGTCCGCGTAGTGCTGGACGCCGTGCCGGGTGCCGAGGCCGGCCCATTCGCCGAGGTGGTAGACGTCGACCTCGCCGGTGTGCCGGGTCATGGCCTCGGCGAAGCGGAAGATGTCGGCGCGGCCGGAGCGCAGGTAGGCGTACCAGAGCCAGAGGTCGGGCGACAGCTCGGAGTTGTCCCAGGCGTAGCCGCCGACGTCGTAGCGCCACTGGTGGCGGGCGGTGTCGTAGGAGTGCATGACGTCGCCGTAGTCCCAGAAGCCGTACCAGCGGCGCTGCTCCACCTGGTCCTTGTAGTAGGTGAAGAGGAAGTCGAGGTGGTCCTCGATCCTCGCCTTGGCGGGCGTGGAGCGGTCGGGCTCGGAGTAGAGGCCGGGGCCGAAGACCTTGGACTTGATGAGCTGCGCCGGAGGTGCGGCGAGCTGCGGCAGTACGCGTACGGCCTGGACCTGTTCGGCGAGCCTCTCGGCGCTCGGGGTGGCGGCGTTGGCCCAGAACAGCAGTTCCGAGGTGCGGGCGATGCCGTAGGGGGTGCCGAAGCCGGGCTCGTAGTCCTCGTAGGTGATGTTGAGGCCCTCGAGCTGCTCGGTGTAGGTGTCCTGGCCCATGCCGTCGTGGTAGAAGCGCAGGTCCATGGGCTGGGCCTCGGGCGACCAGAGCCAGAGGGTGACCTCGGCCTCGTCGGTCTGGGCGTCGCGGATGTCGAGCTGGGCGGGGTACTTCTCCCAGAAGTCGCGCAGTCCGAAGGAGAGTCCGCCGCCCGCCCCGCCGACGTAGCCGAAGCCGGAGGCGCGCCGGCCGCCGCCGGCGCCGATCCAGCCGTGGCCCTTCTTGGTGCGCTTGCGCAGGGAGAAGCCGTCGGCGGAGAGCTGGGAGAGGGTGTAGTCGCCCCATTCCGGGATGTACCGCAGGCGGGTGGTGACCCGCTGGTCCCAGGTGGACGGGTCGGGCAGCTTCTCCCCCGCGAACTGCGCCGCCTGCACGGCAGCGCCCGGGTCGCGGCGCAGCCCGGTGATGCCCTTGACGGCCTCGCGCAGCATGCCGGTGCCCTCACCGCCGATGCGGATGTGCCGGTCGTAGGACTCGTCGCGCATCGGCACGGTGAAGCGGACGCCGAGGCCGCGGATGAAGTCGCCGCTCGCCTTGCCGGGCTCCTGCTTCCCGTCGAACGTGACGGTGTGGACCATCCGGAAGGAGTCGGCCCCCGCGTGGAAGTAGAGGCGGATGGAGAAGGGCAGCCAGCCGCGGTGGCCCTTGCGGTGCTTGCCGTCGATGCGCACGACGGCGCGGACCGGGCCGTCCTGCTCGACCTTCACCTCGTCGATCGCGCCGTCGAAGCGTTCGTACTTCACCGTGCCCTGGTCGCCGTCCTCGATCTCGGGCTGGCGCAGCAGGACGAGGCGGCCGTTCTTCGCGATCTCGGTGGAGCCCCGGGTGACCGACTTGATCAGCGTCGAGCCGGACTTGCCGATTCTCGCGGTGATGACGCCGGTCGATATGTCGATGGTGCCGCCGCGCTGATCGACGGTCACCTTCTTCGCGGGTGCGGCGGGGGTGCCGGCGGCCAGGGTGAGTTTGCCGTTGCCCGAGCCGACGGCGTGCGCGGTCCACTTCAGGGAGCCGTCCGGCCAGTAGGCGAGGGGCCAGGACTGCACGGGTACGGCCTTGCCGTCCGCGTCCGTGATGGCGAACGACTGGTCCTCCCGGTACGTGCCCTTGGGCCAGGGGACGCCGACGGTGGAGCCGGGGGCGGCGCCCAGGCCGCCGTCCTCCAGCCAGGTCAGGGTGACGGGATCGGCGTCGGCGTCCTTGGCGGCGGGCGCGGCCTGGGCGTTCTTGGCGCCCAGTGCCCAGCTCATCTGGGCGGCGGCTCCGGCGACGGCGGCCGCCTTGAGGAGGGACCTGCGGGGGATGGGGGACATGGCCTTTCCTTTCCGTTCCGTGCGGATGCGGGGGGTGTCAAGGGCATGGCTCTGATACGCGCCTCGGATGTCACGGGCATGACAGGGCGCAGGCGGACACGGGTCCGGCGCCGGGGCGCCGGCCCTGGTGCGCGGGTGGGGCCGTCAGCGGCGCCGGTAGCGCTCCTCCACGGCTACCGCCGCCGCCGCGACGGCGCCCAGGACGGCGACCGCCAGCGGCGTGCTGAACCAGGCGGAGCAGACCACCACGGCCAGTCCGCCGACGATCAGGAAGGAGCCCGCGGGGTCGAGCACGGTGCGGCGGCCGGCCTGCGCGAGCAGCGTCCGCCAGGAGGCGCCCGGCCGCCAGAGCGCGGTCGCCCGCAGCCCGGCCACGGCGGCGCCGATCAGGGCGAACACCCCGACGGCGCCCACGAGCGGGCCCCCCGGCAGACCGTCGCGTACGGCCTGTACGTCCACCCAGACCGCGGCCACCGCGGCCCACCCGGCGAGACCGACGAGCCAACCGCGGCGCACCGCCGCCCGGAAGTCGGCGACGAACTCCCGCCAGCCGCCGTGCTCGTGGCCGAGCCGGCGCCCGAGGTGGCGCGCACCGGCCGCGAACGCGGCGGGGTAGGTGACCAGCGGCAGCGAGGCCACCGCGATCCACACCCCGGTGAGCAGGCACTCGGCGAACAGGGCGAACCCCGCGGCGAACCGTGACTCGCCCCGCTCCCCCGCCCGCTCCGTACGGGCCTTCGCACGCGCCTCGGTCATGTTCGGTTCACCTCAGCCCTTCAGGCCGGACGTCGCCATGCCGTCGATCAGATAGCGCTGGAAGGCCAGGAAGAAGGCGAGGACGGGCAGCAGGGCGACGAGCGACATGGCGATCATGCCGCCGTAGTTCGCCAGCCCTTCCTGGTCCACGAACATCTTCAGGCCGAGGGAAACGGTGTACTTGCCGGGCTCGTTGAGGTAGATCAGCGGGCCCATGAAGTCGTTCCAGGAGTTGATGAAGGTGAAGATAGCGCTGGTGATCAGGGCGGGCCGGCACAGCGGGAGCACGATCGACCAGTAGATGCGGAAGTGCCCGCAGCCGTCCAGACGCGCCGCCTCGTCGAGTTCCCTGGGCAGGTTGCGCATGAACTGCACCATCAGGAAGACGAAGAACGCCTCCGTGGCCAGGTACTTCCCCAGCAGCAGCGGGGTGTACGTGTTGATCATGTCCATGTTGCGGAACAGCACGTACTGCGGGATCAGCAGCACGTGGTAGGGCAGCAGCAGGGTGCCGATCATCAGCGTGAACAGCAGGTCGCGGCCCGCGAACCTGATCTTCGCGAAGGCGTAGGCGGTCAGTGAGCAGGACACCACGATCCCGATCACCGAACCGACGGCGAGGAAGAGCGAGTTGAAGAAGAACGTGGAGATCGAGATGTCCGCGATGCCGTCGGCGAGGCTCGTGTAGTTGGAGACGATCGGGTCGCCCGGGAAGAGGTCCAGGCTGCCGACGATGTCGCCGCTCTCCTTGAAGGAGCCGCCGATCACCCAGAGCACCGGGTAGAGGATCACCGCGAGGATCGCCAGCGACCCGAGGTGCCAGGCGAGCGACCCGGGCAGCTTGCGCCGGAGCGCGGCCGTCCTGGTGGACGGGGCCGGCGTGACGTCGGTGGCCTGCGCGCTCATCGGCCGCCCTCCTCGTAGTGCACCCAGCGCTTCTGGGACCAGAACAGCACCGCGGTGACCAGGGCGACCGCGACCAGCAGCATCCAGGCCATGGCGGAGGCCAGGCCCATGCGGCTGTTCTCGAAACCCTGGACGTACAGATAACAGGTGTAGACCATCGTGCCGTCCGCGGGACCGCAGGCATTGCCTCCGGCGCCGCCGCCGACGATGTAGGCCGAGCTGAAGATCTGGAAGGAGTGGATGGTCTCCAGCAGGACGTTGAAGAAGAGGACCGGCGAGATCATCGGCAGCGTGATGTTCCAGAACTGCCGCAGCTTGCCCGCCCCGTCGACGTCCGCCGCCTCGTACAGCTCGCGCGGCACCTGCTTGAGACCGGCCAGGAAGATGACCATCGGGGCGCCGAACTGCCAGACGGTCAGGGCCACCAGGCTGTAGATGATCAGGTCCGGGTCGCCGGTCCAGCCGCCGGCGTCGATCCCGAAGAGCTGTTGCGTACGGTCGACGACCGCGTCGTCGGAGAAGATCGCCTTCCACACGATGGCGACGGACACGCTCGCGCCGATCAGCGACGGCGCGTAGAAGGCGGCCCGGTAGAAGGCCTGTCCGCGCCGCTTCTGCGCCAGCAGCAGGGCGACGCCGAGCGCCGCGATCAGCTTGATCGGGGTGCCGACGACGACGTACCACAGGGTGACCTGGACCGAGTGGCGCCAGCGCGGGTCGCCGAACATCTCGGAGAAGTTGTCCAGGCCGATCCACCGGGGCGCGTCGAACAGGTTGTAGTCGGTGAACGCGAAGTAGAGCGATGCGGCCATCGGCCCCGCCGTCAGCAGCAGGAATCCGGCGATCCAGGGGGACATGAAGAGATACCCGGCCAGGTTCTCCCGGCGGCCCCGCCGCTTCAGTTCGGCGGGGCGCGCGGGCTTCACCGGCCCGTGCCGCGGCTCGGAGCCCTTGGCCAGGTCCTCCATCGCAGGGGCGTGTGTCACGGCGGTCCCCATCAGCCGGCGAGAGCCGTCTTCGACTCGGAGAAGAACTGCTTCACGGCGTCCCCGACGGACCGCTCGCCGAGCGCCATCTCCTCGGCGATGCGCAGGAAGGCGGCCTCGCAGATGTCGGCACCGTTCGGGTGCGGGGTGATCGTCTCCAGGACGCCCGCCTCGACGAGGGACTCCTCGTAGGCGGCGATCGCCTTGTTGACCGGGTCGGTCGGCCGGTACGCGTCGTACTGGGCCTGCGTCGTCGGGACGCCGCGGTCGTAACCCATGATCTTGGCGACCTCGGGGTCGTGGACCATGAAGTCGATGAACTGGGCGACTTCCTTGGGGTGCTCGGTGCGCTTGTACCCACTGAGCATCAGGGAGCCGAGGTACTGGCCGGTCTTCTCGCCGTCCGTGGTGGGGATCGGCGCGAGACCGTACTCGCTCTTGCCCTCGGAGGTGTAGCGGACGGTGAAGTTGTCCCAGGTGAACTCGCTGCCGGCGAGTTCGGCGGAGAGCGCCGACTTGGGCTTGATCTGGGCGACCTTCTTGGGGTCGGCGAACAGTCCGGACTTCACGCCCTTCTCCGCCTTCGTCCACCACTGGGTCAGATCGGCCTCGGAGAAGCCGAGTCCGTCCTTCGTGAAGAAGGCCTTGCCGTTCTGACGCAGGTACAGGTCGTAGAGGTACATGACGCCGTACATGCCGCTGTCACCGGCCCGGCCCGTCCTGTCACGGATCTTCGTCATCGCCTCGTCGAAGTCGTCCCAGGTCCAGCCCTGTTCGGGCTTGACACCGGCGCGGGTGAAGACGGGCTTGTCGATGACCAGGGCCATCGAGTTCGAACCGACGGGAACGCCGAGGAGTTTGCCGTCGATCTCACCGAACTTCTCCAGTCCGGCCCGGAAGCCCTCCATGGAGAGGTTACCGGCCTCGACCTGCGCGCTCAGATCGAGCAGGACGTTCTTCGCGTCGTATTTGCGGAGAAATCCGATGGCATTCTGGAAGACGTCCGGCGGATTCCCTCCGGAGGCCTGGGTGTTGAACTTCTTCCAGAAGTCGGTGTACGGCTGGAAGTCGGTCTTGACCTTGATCTTCGGGTACTTCTTCTCGAAGAGCGCAATGGTCTTGTTGATGCGTTCGGCCCGATCCTCGGCACCCCACCAGGAGTAACGGATCGTCACCGTTCCGTCCCCCGAGCCGCTGCCGCCGCCGCACGCGGTGGCCGTCGCCCCCAGCCCCGCGACGGCCAGCGAGGCTCCCGCCGCTTTGAGGATCGTCCGCCTCTCCACATTCCCGCCCTGCTGCATATGAGCCTCCCCGCGACGTTGCGTCCGCTTCGTGAATCGTTTCAAGTAAGCGCTTGCTGGCACAAGTTACGGAGGGCCCAGGGGCGCGTCAATGATTCGGACAGGAATTGATGGGCGCCGGGCGCGGACGACAGAGCCGGCCGCTGCGGACACGCCGCCCGCCACGAGGGAAAATCCACAGGTCGGCGCGGTGTGGCCGACGGACCGAACACCGGCGAGCCCGGCGGGGCGGGCGGCACGGAAGGTCACGGTTGGGTGAAGAGACGCTCAAACGGAAGGGCCGCGCGGTCGGCCGGGGCGGGTGGCGCAGTCGACCCGGACAGGCGGCACGGACGGCCGGGGCGGGTGGCGCAGTCGACCCGGACAGGCGGCACGGACGGCCGGAACGGGTGGCACGGCGGGCTCCGAGCGCGTCGCACGGGCCCGTGAAGCCGCCACTGAAGCCGCCGCACAGCCCTTGACCCGAAGCCGCCGCACGACCTCGAGGCGACCGCGCGGGGACCCCGGCAGGCGCTCGGGACCGCCCTGGCGCAGCCACGACAAGGCGGCCCGGCTCACGATGGTGAGCCGGGCCGCCTGATGATCCGGTGGGCGATACTGGGTTCGAACCAGTGACCTCTTCGGTGTGAACGAAGCGCTCTCCCACTGAGCTAATCGCCCGGACGCAGGAAGAACATTACCCCATGTCAGGGGGTGCCCGTGACCAGCGGGGGCCGGGTCGCCGCACCCCCGCGTCGGATCACTGGTCCTCGATCTTCCAGGGCATCTCCAGCCCGAACTTGTACAGGTAGACCCCGGCCAGCACGGCCACGATCACCACGCCGATCGCGGTGAGGGTGAGGTTCCGGCGCCGCACCTTGGGATCGAGGGCACGCTGCGCCGCCTCGGTGACCTTGCGCTTGGTCCAGCGCAGGACGATCTGGGCCCAGACGAACTCGGTCGCCCAGATCGCCATGCCACCGAAGATCACCACCCAGCCCGGTCCGGGCAGCACCAGCATGGCGGCGCCGGCCACCACGACCGCGAGGCCGACGATGAAGACGCCGACCTGCCAGCTCAGGTGCAGGGCACGGCGCGCCTTGACGAAGTCCGGTGCCCGCGAACCGAGCGCACGCCCGGCCGCGGCCTCGTCCGTCCCCGAACGGTCTTCCGCCACGGCCGCCTCGCCGGGCTTGTTACTCCCCGTGTTCATACGGCCAAACACTACCGGAGCGAAACCTGTCACCGGAATGGACGCACGGCCCGAGCGATCTCTCGGCCGGAAGAGTTACGTAAACACACGCAAAACACTCAGAGGGGTTTACAACGGCACCGTAGGTGGCATGTCGATTTCGCCGACGTGCGAATCCCCGAGCGCACACTGAGCGAAAGGCCCTGGCGCTTATGAACACCACGGTCAGCTGCGAGCTGCACCTGCGCCTCGTTGTGTCGAGCGAGTCCTCCCTGCCTGTCCCCGCAGGCCTGCGGTACGACACGGCCGACCCCTACGCCGTGCACGCCACCTTCCACACCGGAGCCGAGGAGACCGTCGAGTGGGTGTTCGCCCGCGACCTCCTCGCCGAAGGTCTCCACCGCCCCACCGGCACCGGCGACGTCCGCGTCTGGCCGTCCCGCAGTCACGGCCAGGGCGTCGTGTGCATCGCCCTGAGCTCTCCGGAGGGCGAAGCGCTGCTCGAGGCCCCGGCACGGGCCCTGGAGTCCTTCCTGAAGCGCACAGACGCCGCCGTGCCGCCCGGCACGGAACACCGGCACTTCGATCTCGATCAGGAGCTCTCGCACATCCTGGCGGAGAGCTAGGGCGAAGCCCCGTGAAGCCGCCCGTCGCCGTCGACTCGGGGTGACGGCACGGGCCCGGACAACCGCATACGGCACACACCGGCGTCGCCGCCGCGGATCTCCGCGCCGGCGGCGCCGGTGCGTGTGCGGCGGCGGAGCCCCTCACGGCCGACGTCCCTGGCGCCTCCCGCCGCCTCCCGCCGCCTCCCGCCAGGGAACCAAGGCCGGCCGGTCTCCGTTGTTACCGGCAACCGACGGCCGGGACCGCGCTCGGAGCCGGTTGGCCCGGCGCGGAAGCCACTACCATCGGCCAGCATCGGCGGGCGCCCGCCCGACCCCAGGCCAGGGAGCGAAATGTGCTGATCACCCACGACACCCGGTGCGCCCTCGACACCGTGGTGGATCTGGTGAACACCATGCCGGAGGACGAATCGGCGCCGGACGGGCTGCCGGATGTCGCGGGCCTCCAGGAATTCGTGGGAACGCACGAAATCAGCGACGTCGGTGTGCTCTCCGAGCTCGATCTCTCGGCGGTGCGCAAGATCCGTGGCCGGTTCGCGGCGGTCTTCGCGGCCCCCGAGGCGCGGGCCGCGGCGGGACTGATCAACGACCTGGTCGCCGCTGCCGGGACCACGCCCCGGCTCACCGACCACGACGGCTACGACTGGCACATCCACTACTTCGCGCCCGGTGCCTCCGTCGCCGACCACCTGGCCGCCGACTGCGGAATGGCCCTCGCGTTCTTCGTGGTCGCCGGGGAGCAGGAGCGGCTACGCCGGTGCGAGGCACCCGACTGCCGCCGCGCCTTCGTCGACCTCTCCCGGAACCGGTCGCGGCGGTACTGCGACAGCCGCACGTGCGGAAACCGCTTGCACGTGGCCGCGTACCGGGCACGACGCAAAGAGGCGGCTCGCTGACGCCGTCCTCTCCCGCGGGCGCGCCACCTGTGTCCTGGGGTGACGCGGCCCCCGGCGGGTGGCGCCGGGGAACGCGGGTACGGCTCACAGCAACAGCAGATCGTGCAACGAAGCCATGAGCAGCAGACACCCGATCACCGCAAGGAAGATCATGAGCGGTGGCTGGGAAAGGGCGAAGAGGCAGCCACGCGGTTCGCACTGCGCCCGCGCGGTTTCGCTCTGTCTCGTGTCCGGCTGGGTATCCAGCCGAGTGGTGTCCGGCATCTCGCCGCGATGATGACGCAGTACGCGGGGCCTACGCGATCAACACGCTCGTAAGGACCGGGAGTTCGTTGAATGTCGCAATGTCCGGTCGGATCGTGATCACTCCGGAGCGCGCGCTGACGCCCTCGGACCGCTGTGTCGTTTCAGTGCGGGACCCTCCGAGGACAGCAGGCGGTCCGTCGGCGTCAGGTCAGATCCCGTGCTTCTTGAGGATCGCCTCGATGTCGCTGAAGTCGTCCTCACCACGGGAGGTCGTCGCGGGCCGGGAGGCGGGCCGGGCGGCCGGAGGGGTACCGGAGCCCAGTGAGGGGTCCGAGGCCGCCGGGGCGACCGCGTCGCGCTGTGCGGCGGCGCGGGCCTCCTTGCGCTCCTTGCGGGTGCCGCCGCGGCGGCGTTCCACGGTGCGCGTGGTCATGAACAGCACCCAGGACACGCCCAGCACGGCGAAGCCGGCCCAGGCCACGGGGCTGAAGGCCGTGTCGGCCAGCCACTCGACGACCCCCGTCATCACCAGGCCGACCGGGACGAGGGAGTAGGCGGCGATGCGGGTCGCGGTGAGGAAGCGCCTGCGGTACGCGGTGACCGCCGCGATGCCCAGGCCCGCCGCGGACACCGCGGAGCAGACGGTCTCGGCAATCATCCGGTCCTCCAGGCTGGGCTCGGTCGGGCATGAGTACTTCTGTCCCTTCCATCCTGCACCGTCCGGACGCCTTGAGGCCATGCTCCGGCCCGAGATCAGGGTGATCTCCGGGTCGGCTCCTCCCCAGGTGCCGGTGACCGTCCTGCGACCGGGTGCGGGTGACCGTCTCACGACAGGTGCCGGTGACCGTCTCACGGCGGTGGTCCGGGTGCCGTCCCGCGGGCTGGGAGAATGGCCCCCATGAGCGACTCCTCCCCCGTCCGTCCCGCCGCGCCCGTCCTCGACGTCTGGTGCGAGCTCCAGTGCCCGGACTGCCACACCGCCCTGGACGACATCCGCGCCCTGCGCGCCCGCTACGGCGACCGTCTGGAGCTGCGGCTGCGGCACTTCCCCCTGGAGAAGCACAAGCACTCCTTCGCCGCCGCCCAGGCCGCCGAGGAGGCGGTGGCACAGGGACAGGGGTGGCAGTACGCCGAGGCCGTGCTGGACCGGGTCGCGGAGCTGGACCGTGCGGGAGAACCCCTCCTGGTGTCGGTGGCCCGGGAACTGGGACTGGACGCGGAGGAGTTCGACACCGCGCTGATCGACGGCCGGCACATCCTGATCGTCGATGCCGATCAGGCCGAGGGCAAGGCCATCGGCGTGACCGGCACCCCCACCTATGTGATCGGCGGCGAGCGCCTCGACGGCGGCAAGAGCCAGGAGGGGCTGCGCGAGCGCGTCGAGGAGATCGCGGACCGGCTGCTCGCCGAGCAGCGGGACTGATCCGGGAGGACCCCCGGCCGGCCCTGCTGCCGTCCCGCCCGCTGCCGGAGCAGCGGTTCGCAGGGGGTCAGAGCAGCGGTTCGCGCAGAAGGTCAGAGCAGCGGTTTGTAGAAGCTGTACCGCGTGGTCGCGTAGCCGAGCGACTCGTAGAGCCGCTCGGCCGCGGTGTTGCCCGCGAAGACGTTGAGCCCGATCAGCGGCCGGCCGGCGGCGATCGCCTGCGCCTCGGCCAGCAGCATCAGCGTGCGGCCGTGCCCACGGCCCCGGTGGGCGGCGTCGACCTCGACGTCGAAGACGAAGGCCCGGTCCTCGCGCAGCGCCAGCCACAGGACGCCGACCCGCGTCCCCTCCTGCTCCACCACGCTGAACAGCATGTTCTCGGTGTCCAGCCCTTGCGGCAGGAGCACCTCGTGATCGCTGCGCGCCTTCGCGTACGCCTCGGCCTCGGGCACTCCCCGCTCGATCCAGGTACGGGCGTACTGCTCCGACTCGTACTCCTGCCACAGGTCGAACTCGTGTCGCGTCATGGACCGCGCGCGGCTGCCCGCGGGCAGGGCGGGCGGGGTGGCGCCGAGCGGCTTGGTCATGCCGCGGGTGCGCAGGACGTAGCCGAGCGCCTGGGTGAGCCGCAGGCCCGCCTCGGCGTCGGGGGCGACGCTCGCCTCGATCTGCCGGCAGCCCCAGCCCCGAGCGACCTCCTCGGCCGCGAGGGCGGCCACCGTGCCCCGGCCGCGCCGGCGGTCGGGTTCGTCGACGCGCAACTCGTGGATCACGGCCACCGAGTCGCCGAAGGCTCGCGAGGTGCCGAGGTGTATCGCGCCGACGGGACGGCTGTTCACGCACACCTGGTAGCGGCGTGAACGCGTCCCGTCGGCGGCGCGCTGAAGCGGCTCGGTCGGCCGCAGGGTCGTGGTCATCACGGGTGTTCTACCCGCCGCGGAGGCGAAGGGCAGCCGAATATCCGGCAGCCGTGCGTCCACGGTGGTCCGTTGCCCCCGGTCGTGCCCCCGGTCACGGATCCAGGTCGTCCCCGGACCGCTCCTCGAAGATCCGCATGGCCTTCGCGGTCACCGGCCCCGGAGTGCCCGGCAGCTCGCGGTCGTCGACGCGGTGCACGGCCTGCACGTCCCGCAGCGTGGAGGTCAGGAAGACCTCGTCGGCGCGGTCCAGGACGTCCAGCGGGAGGTCGGTCTCGCGGGCGCCGGTCCACTCGACGGCCAGGGCCCGGGTGATCCCGGCGAGGCAGCCGGAGGCGACCGGCGGGGTGTGGATCTCGCCGTCGAGGACGACGAAGACGTTCGACCCGGTGCCCTCGCACAACTGCCCCACCGTGTTGCCGAACAGCGCCTCCGACGCGCCCCGTTCGCGGGCGCGGGCGAGGGCGACGACGTTCTCGGCGTAGGAGGTGGTCTTCAGGCCGGTGAGCGCGCCGCGCTCGTTGCGGGTCCAGGGCACTGTGATCACGGCCGTGGAGTCGGGGCGGCGGCCGGTCTCGCCCAGGGCGACGACGAGGGTCGGGCCGTGCTCGCCGCGGTCGGAGCCGAGCGGGCCGTGGCCGCCGGTGTAGGTGACGCGCAGCCGGCCCAGCGGCATGGGGTTGACCTCGAGGACGGCGGCGCAGGCGCGGCGCACCTCGTCGAGGTCGGGATCGGGCAGCCCCAGGCCGCGGGCCGAGCGGGTCAGCCGGTCGAGGTGCCGGGTCAGCGCGAACGGCCTGCCGTCCACCGCCTTCACCGTCTCGAAGATGCCGTCGCCCACGGTCAGCCCGTGGTCGAGGACGGAGACGCGGGCGGACTCGATGTCCTGCAGCCCGCCGTCGAGCCAGATCTTCACGTCAGTAGCGCCTCTCCGCTTCCGTTCGCCTCGTACGCGCCCGACGCTACCGCGAGCAGCCGGGACGCCTTCAGTTCGGTCTCCCGCCACTCCCCCTCGGGATCGGAGCCCCAGGTGATGCCGGCGCCGGTGCCGAAGCGCAGCAGTCCCGCGGCACGGTCGGCCCAGAAGGTGCGGATGCCGACGGCCAGCTCGCCGGTGCCCCGGTCGGCGTCGACCCAGCCGATGCCCCCGCAGTACGGGCCCCGGGGCGCGGTCTCCAGCGCGTCGATGATCCGCAGGGCGCTCGACTTGGGCGCTCCGGTGACGGACCCGGGCGGAAAGGCCGCGTCGAGCAGCTCCGGCCAGCCGGCGCCCGCGCGCAGCTCGCCCCGTACCGACGACACGAGGTGCACGAGACCCGGATGTTTCTCGACCGCGCACAGGTCGGGCACCGTGACGGTCCCCGTGGCGCAGACCCGGCCGATGTCGTTGCGGACCAGGTCCACGATCATCACGTTCTCGGCGTAGTCCTTCTCCAGCAGGTCGGCCTCGGTCCGCCCGGTGCCCTTGATCGGCCCGGACTCGACGATCCTGCCGTCCCGGCGCAGAAAGAGCTCGGGCGACGCGGTGGCGATCTCGACGCCGTGCCCGGGCAGCCGAATCGTTCCGGCGTACGGCGCCGGGTTGCCGCGGGCCAGCAGCGCGGTGAGGGCGTCCACGTCGGCCCCTGGCGCGACGGGCGCCGAGAGCACCCGGCACAGGTTGGCCTGGTAGACCTCCCCGGCGGCTATGTGCTCGCGGATGCGGCGTACGGCCGCCGTGTACGCGGCGCGGTCGAGCGAGGACGTCCAGTCACCGACGGCGGGCCCCCGCCACCGGCCCGGGGCGGGCGCCGGCACCGGCCGCGTCCGGGTCTCGGCGAAGCGTGCGCAGGTCAGGCGCCCCTCGAAGTCCGCGCAGACGGCCCAGAAGCCCTCTGATTCCAGAGCGGAGGGGTCGTTCGTGACGTCGAGGAGACCGGTGGCGAGGCGGTCGCCGAAGCGGGCGAGGGGAGGGTGGTCGGGCACGCTGTCGAGTCTAGGCCGGTGTCCCGGAGGCGACCCGGACCTGTCCTTCCGGTGCCCTGACCAGGTCCACGAGCGGACGCACCGCAGCACGCTGCACAAACGCGTTTTTGTACTGGCCCCGGAATCCGCTAGAGTTCATGACGTCGCCGGGACGCGGAAGCGGACCGAACCGACAGGCGGACGTAGCTCAGTTGGTAGAGCGCAACCTTGCCAAGGTTGAGGTCGCGAGTTCGAACCTCGTCGTCCGCTCGCAGGAAGAGGGGGCCTCCCGGGTCCCCGCACTCCTGGTGGAGTGGCCGAGAGGCGAGGCAACGGCCTGCAAAGCCGTCTACACGGGTTCAAATCCCGTCTCCACCTCCAAGGACGATTAGCTCAGCGGGAGAGCGCTTCCCTGACACGGAAGAGGTCACTGGTTCAATCCCAGTATCGTCCACTGATCCGCGAGGATCCCCGCGCGATTAGCTCAGCGGGAGAGCGCTTCCCTGACACGGAAGAGGTCACTGGTTCAATCCCAGTATCGCGCACGCAGTGTTCGCAGCACTCCCAGGACGATTAGCTCAGCGGGAGAGCGCTTCCCTGACACGGAAGAGGTCACTGGTTCAATCCCAGTATCGTCCACATCACCGGAGCCCCCGGCCGTCTCGTACGGTCGGGGGCTCCGTCGTGTCTGCGCTCTGCAGGAGCTACTGGAACCGCTGGATCAGCTCGAGAAGAGCATGCGGCCGAAGCCCTTCTGACGGTGGTGGCCGTGGTGGCCGTGGTGGCCGTGCGGGGCGCCCCAGGCGGGGGCCGGAGCGGCCGGGTAGGCCTGCGGGGCGGCGGGCGGGGCCGGCGGCGGAGCGGACTGGGACCACTGGGCCTCCAGACGGGTCAGCGACTCGAGCTCGCCGTAGTCGAGAAAGATCCCGCGGCAGCCGCTGCACTGCTCGATCTGAACGCCGTTGCGGTTGTAGGTGTGCATCGGTGCGTGACACTTGGGGCACTGCATGCTCGGCTCAACTCCTCGCCGGTCGGTCCTGCTTCGCGTATCGCCAGGACAGACTCTGTCCGGCCGCGGGTCGGTTGCACCCTACTGCGGGAAACTTCGGCTCAGCCGCGTGGGGCGGAGGGGCCGGCGGAGGCTATCCGGGCGCAGGCGTCGACCAGGGGCTGTTCCACCTCGTCCAGGGGCCGGCCCGCCGCGACCGCCTTGGTGACGGCCCGGGCGGCGGTCTGCGTGGTGAGGGCGCGGGCCGGGGCGTCGAGGGCGGGCCAGGGATCGCCGTGCGACGGGACGGCCGGGCCGCCGGCCGCGCGGTAGGCGGTCAGGAAGCGGTGCCAGTCGTCGGGCGGGAGCAGACCGCAGGCGTACCAGGCAGCCGGGCGGGCCAGGTCCCAGCCCGGGACGCCGGTGCCGAGGTCGTCGACGTCTATCAGCAGCCAGGGGCCTTCGGGCGCGGGGTGGCGTATGAGCTGGCCGAGGTGGAGGTCGCCGTGGCAGAGGGTGGTCGTGTCCGGCATCGGCGCCTCGCCGCGTGCCCAGGCGGGGAGGGTGGCCCAGGCGTGCAGCACGGGGGCGGTGGCGGGGTGGTGCGGGGCGGCGGTCCGGAGGCGGGCGACGGCCTGCGCGGCCTTCGCGGGGCCGCGCATGGGGGGTACGGCGGCGGGGGCGGGCGTCCGGTGGAGGCGGGCGAGGAGGGTGGCCGCTGACTCCCAGGGCGCCGCGTCCGGGTTCTCCGGGTCCACGGGGGTGCCGTACGGCCAGTACGTGACGAGCCGTCCGTGCACGGTGACGGGCGCCGGGCCGAGCGGGGGCAGGAGGATGCCGGGGAGCCGGGCGGCGACGGTGACACGGAGGGCCAGCTCGGCCGGGTCGGCGTCCGCCGCGTGGGCCTTGGCGACGGTGCCCGCGTGCCGGACGACGGTGGAGTCGGGGCGGTCGGCAAGGGTCGCGTCGGGGCCATCCGCGGCGGTGGCGTCGGTGCGGTCCGCGGCGGTGGATGCGGCGCCGTCCGTGAGGGTGGAGACGGGACGGTCCGCGACGGTGAAGGCAGCGCCGACCGCGACGGTGGAGGCGGCGCCGTCCGTGAGGGTGGAGACGGGACGGTCCGCGACGGTGAAGGCAGCGCCGTCCGCGACGGTGGAGGCGGCGCCGTCCGTGAAGGTGGAGACGGGACGATCCGCGACGGTGGAGGCAGCGCCGTCCGCGGCGGTGGAGGCAGCGCCGTCCGCGGCGGTGGAGACGGGACGGTCCGCGGCGGTGGAGGCAGCGCCGTCCGCGGCCGTGGCCGCGCCGCAGGGGCAGGCCGGGGTGCGGGCGTGCGCCGTTGCCCTGACGCGGGCTGTCAGGGCGGGCAGGAGGTGGTCCGTTGTCACGGGGTGAGGGTACGCAGGGGTCGTCCGCCCGCCCTCGCCCCGCGGGCCCGGGAGGCCGTCAGCCCTGGAGGCCGTGAGCCCGAAGGTCCTCGGTCCGGGGAAAAGCAATGCCGGCGCAGCTCCCCAGCTACGCCGGCATTTTGCCGTCCGCCGCACCCCCGTCCCCACGGGGTTTCATGGGTGGATGTCCCCGCCCGGACCGCTCTTCCGGGCCTGGGGTCGCCGCTCAGCGCCCCAGCATCACACCCACGGACGACGCCTGTGTGGCCACTGTCTCCCACCCGTCGAAGACGAGGAGGAGCAGGGCCGCCAGGGGCAGGGCCATGAGCGTCGCCACCACGGGGTGGCGACGTCCCTGACGGCGGCTTTGCCGTGTGCGGACCAGCGTCCGCGGTGCCGTCTGGGCCATGGTCCCTCTCCTGACCGGTTCCGTTGTCTTTGGCAGCGGCGGGCGTCTGACCTCGGGGGACGAGTGCTGCACCCGCCGCTTGACCTCAAATCTAGGCGTCCGGCGCTCCCCGGACGTCATGCCCTCGTACCGATTGCCGGGCCTCCCGGAGGATGAGCCATGACCAGCGGTGTACTCCCCTGGGTGGAGACCGGGACCTGGGTCTCGGGGTCTTCCCGGAGGGGGCGCCCGCCGTGCCCCGGTATCTCCGCGCCGTCCGGTGACTTCGCTCACTTCCGCCGGTTCCGTACGCACCCCCGTCTCCGCCCTGTGCACGGCCTCGTCGGCCACCACGCCGCAGGCACGGGGCGCCTCCCCGGCGTCCTTTGGCGCCGCCACCAGCTTCTCCTCTCCCGGTCCAATCGCCGCCCCATGGGGCGCGGTTGGGGAACCGTGCGGGTCGGGGCAAGCTCGCCCTTCCGTTCCCTGACCGCCCCTCAACTCTCGCACCCGGCACTGACAATCCGTCGTTGCGAGAGGGCGCGGCCTCTGCGCGCGGGCGGCTGTGGAAACGTAAGCTGTGGCTCGTCACAGGGACCGGGCAGCGGGGATGAACATGGCGATGATGCGCCTGAGGCGCGAGGACCCGCGCGTCGTCGGCTCGTTCAGGCTTCACAGGCGGCTCGGCGCGGGTGGGATGGGCGTGGTCTACCTGGGCTCCGACAAGAAGGGGCAGCGGGTCGCGCTGAAAGTCATCCGGCCGGACCTGGCCGAGGACCAGGAGTTCCGGTCGCGGTTCGCCCGTGAGGTCTCGGCGGCACGGCGGATCCGCGGTGGCTGCACCGCGCGGCTGGTCGCCGCGGACCTGGACGCGGACCGGCCCTGGTTCGCCACGCAGTACGTGCCCGGCCCCTCCCTGCACGACAAGGTCGTCGACGGGGGCCCGCTCGGCGCGGCTGACGTCGCCGCCGTGGGCGCCGCCCTCTCCGAGGGACTGGTCGCGGTGCACGAGGCCGGGGTGGTGCACCGGGACCTGAAGCCGTCCAACATCCTGCTGTCCCCGAAGGGGCCGCGCATCATCGACTTCGGCATCGCCTGGGCCACGGGGGCCTCGACGCTCACGCACGTCGGCACCGCGGTCGGCTCCCCCGGGTTCCTCGCGCCGGAGCAGGTGCGCGGGGCGGCGGTCACACCGGCCACGGACGTGTTCTCGCTCGGGGCCACTCTGGCGTACGCGTCGATGGGCGACTCGCCCTTCGGGCACGGCAGTTCCGAGGTGATGCTGTACCGCGTGGTGCACGAGGAGGCCCAGCTCCACGGGGTTCCCGACGCCCTCGCGCCGCTGGTGCGGGCATGCCTGGCCAAGGACCCCGAGGAGCGCCCCAGCACGCTGCAGTTGTCGCTGCGGCTGAAGGAGATCGCCGCGCGGGAGGCCCAGGGGCTGGCCGACGTACGGCCGCCCGCGCCGCGCAGCGCGGAGGCGGACCTGCCCACGGGACGGCTCGCCGACACCTACCCGGAGCGTACTCAGCGGCGTCCGCAGGGCCGGCCGGGCGCACCGGGCACCCCCGCGCCGCGGAGCACGTCGGGGGGCCGGGGCCCGGCGTCCGCGCGCGGCGGCGCACCCTCCCGCGGTGGCACGCCGTCCCGCAACGGATCCGCGGGCCGGGGCGACAGCGCCTCGCGCGGCGGTGGGGCGCGGTCCGGGTCCCGGCCCACGCCCGCGTCCCGCGACACCACCGGCCGGAACACCTCCCGCAACAGCGGCGGCAGGCCCGCGCCGCGCAGCGGAGCCGGCCGTACGGCGCCGAGGACCACGGGGACCCGTTGGCGACGGCCCGCGAATCCCCGGCTGTTGCGGCAGCGTCTGTTCGTGTTCGTGGTCGTGACGCTGCTGGTCGCGCTGGGCATCGCCGCCGCGCAGGGCTGCCAGGGGCCGGCGCGGGGCCTCGGCGGCAACGACCGGGACGGCGTACGGACGCAGCAGGGGCAGGAGCGGGTGCTACAGGTGGACGTGCGGAGCGACGCTCCCGGACGCCGGGCGCCCGGGCTGTAGGCGCGTCGCGGACGTGGCCGACGGCCGCCCACCGGCCGGACGCCAGGCACGTCGGCCACGCGGGCGGGCTCCTCTGATGGGGGAACGGCTCGTCGGCACACGCTCGGCCGGGGTACGGCGCGGTGGCGCACCCCGGGCTGAGGGAACGGCTCGATGGCACCTCCGCGGCCGAGGGAACGGCCCGCCGGCACACCCCTCGGTCACGGCAACGACCGGACGGGCACACCCTCGGCCGTCCAACCGCACCCACGCCGGGAGAAGGCCCGCCGACACACCCTTCCGTCACGGCAGCGACCGGACGGGCACAACCCCGACGCGTCCAGCACGCCGCCGCAACCGGGACAAGGCCCGCCGACGAGCCCCGCGCCCGCGCCCCGCGCCCGCGTGCAATCCGGCCCGGCGGACGGGCCCTACGCCGAAGGCCGGCCCGTCGCCACCGCGTAGAAGGCGACCGCTGCCGCCGCGCCCACGTTGAGGGAGTCGACGCCGTGGGACATCGGGATGCGGACCCAGTCGTCGGACGCCGCGAGGGCCCGCCGGGACAGGCCGTTCCCCTCGGCGCCCAGCATGAGGGCCACCCGGTGCATCCGGTGCGGGGCGACCTCGTCGAGGGCCTTGGCCCGGTCGTCGGGGGTGAGGGCGAGGAGCGTGAAGCCCGCCTCGCGGACCGTCTCCAGGCCGGCCGGCCAGGTGTCGAGGCGGGCGTACGGGACGGAGAAGACGGCGCCCATGGAAACTTTCACGCTGCGCCGGTACAGGGGGTCCGCGCAGTCCGGGGAGAGCAGGACCGCGTCCATGCCGAGGGCGGCGGCGGAGCGGAAGATCGCGCCGATGTTGGTGTGGTCGTTGACCGACTCCATGACGACGACGCGGCGGGCGGACACCAGGAGGCCGGCCGCCGTCGGCAGCGGCTTGCGCCGCATGGAGGCGAGCGCGCCGCGGTGGACGTGGTAGCCGGTGACCCGTTCGGCGAGCGCCGGGTCGACGACGTACACCGGGGCCGGTGCCTCGTCGATGATGTCGCGCATCGTGTCGACCCACTTGGCGGAGAGCAGCATCGACCGCATCGCGTAGCCCGCCTCGCCGGCGCGCCGGATGACCTTCTCGCCCTCGGCGATGAACAGGCCCTCGGCGGGCTCGCGCCTGCGGCGCAGTTCGACGTCGGTCAGGCCGGTGTAGTCGTGCAGGCGGGGGTCGTCGGGATCGTCGATGGTGATGGGGCCGGCCATGTCACGCCGTCCCGTGCGGGCCGACGCCGACGACCTCGCCGACGACGATGACGGCGGGCGGCCTGACCTCCTGCGCGACGACCGTCTCGGCGACCGTGGCGAGGGTGGCGTCCACCCGGCGCTGCGCGGCCGTCGTGCCCTCCTGGACGAGGGCGACCGGGGTCCCGGGCGACCTGCCGTGTGCGACGAGGGTCTCGGCGATCTTGCCGATCTTGTCGACGCCCATGAGGATCACGAGCGTGCCGGTGAGCTTCGCCAGAGACGACCAGTCGACCAGGGAGCGCTCGTCGTCGGGGGCGACGTGCCCGCTGACCACGGTGAACTCGTGGGCGACGCCCCGGTGGGTGACCGGGATGCCGGCCGCGCCGGGGACCGAGATGGAGCTGGAGATGCCGGGGACGACGGTGCACGGGATGCCCGCCTCGGCCAGTGCCCGCGCCTCCTCCATGCCCCGGCCGAAGACGAACGGGTCGCCGCCCTTCAGCCGTACGACCGCCTTGCCCTGCTTGGCGTGCTCGATCAGCGCGTTGTTGATGGCCTCCTGGGCCATGAAACGGCCGTACGGGATCTTGGCCGCGTCGATGACCTCGACGTGCGGCGGCAGCTCGGCGAGCAGGTCGCGCGGGCCCAGCCGGTCGGCGATGACGACGTCGGCCTCGGCGAGCAGGCGGCGGCCGCGGACGGTGATCAGGTCCGGGTCGCCGGGTCCGCCGCCCACCAGGGCGACTCCGGCGGTGCGGGTGCGGTGGTGCGGGGCGACGAGGGTGCCGTCGCGCAGTCCCTCCACGACCGCGTCGCGGATGGCGGCGGTGTGGCGGGGGTCGCGGCCGCGCGCGTCCGTGGTGAGCACGGCGACCGTGACGCCCTCGCTGTGGCCGGTCGCCGGGGTCCACGCCGTGGCCTGGTCGGCGTCGTCGGAGCGCACGCACCACACGCGGTGCCGCTCGGCCTCGGCGGAGGCGGCGGCGTTGGCGTCGGTGTCGCTGGTGGCGATCAGGGCGTACCAGGCGTCGGCGAGGTCGCCCTCCGCGTAGGGCCGCCGCTCCCAGGCGATCTCGCCCGCGTCCGCCATGGCCTCGACCGAGGGGGTCGCCTCGGGGGAGACGAGGCGGACGTCCGCGCCCGCCGCGATCAGGGCGGGCAGGCGGCGCTGGGCGACCTGGCCGCCGCCGAGGACGACCACGCGGCGGCCGGTGAGGCGGAGGCCTACGGGGTAGGCGGGGTGTTCGGCCATGAGGGAGGGCTCCTCGTCCTGGCGGTGCGGTGGGCGCTGCGGCTCTGGAGCGGCCCTGACGTGGGGATACGTGCGGATTCTAGGAGACGTGCGGAGGTGGCACGAGGTCGGTCCAGCGTACGGCGGGGTGCGGGACGCGTACGGCGGGGCGGAGCGCGGGACTCGATGGCGGGGCGAGGACAGGGCGGCGGCGACGGTCTCCGATCTCCGCCGCGCCGCTCCTGCCCCGCCGCCGGGCTACTTCTCGGTGACGCCCGCCGAGTCGAACGTCGCCACCTCGTGCATCGCCCGCGCGGTGCTCTGCACCATCGGCAGGGCGAGCAGCGCGCCGGTGCCCTCGCCGAGGCGGAGGTCGAGGTCGACCAGCGGGCGCAGGCCCAGCCTGTTGAGCGCGGCGACGTGGCCGGGCTCGGCGCTGCGGTGGCCGGCGATGCAGGCCGCGAGGACCTCGGGGGCGATGGCGCGGGCCACCAGGGCGGCCGCGCCGGCGCTGACGCCGTCCAGGATCACCGGCGTACGCAGGGACGCGCCGCCGAGCAGCAGACCGACCATGGCCGCGTGCTCGAAGCCGCCGACCGCGGCGAGGACGCCGATCGGGTCGGCCGGGTCGGGCTGGTGCACCTCGATCGCCCGGCGCACGACCTCGGTCTTGCGGACCAGGGTCTCGTCGTTGATCCCGGTGCCGCGGCCGGTGACCTCGGCCGGGTCCGCGCCGGTGAAGACGGAGATGAGCGCGGCGGACGCGGTGGTGTTCGCGATGCCCATCTCGCCGGTGAGCAGCGCCTTGTTGCCGGCCGCCACCAGGTCGCGGGCGGTCTCGATGCCGACCTCGATGGCCTGCCTGGCCTCCTCGCGGGTCATCGCGGGGCCCGTGGTCATGTCGGACGTGCCCGCGCGGACCTTGCGGGGCAGCAGGCCGGGCGTGGCGGGCAGGTCGGTGGCGACTCCGACGTCCACGACGCACACCTCGGCGCCGACCTGGGTGGCGAAGGCGTTGCAGACCGCTCCGCCGCCCAGGAAGTTGGCCACCATCTGGGCGGTGACCTCCTGCGGCCAGGGGGTGACGCCCTGGGCGTGCACCCCGTGGTCGCCGGCGAAGACCGCGACGGCCGCGGGCTCCGGGATCGGCGGCGGGCACTGGCGGGACAGGCCGGAGAGCTGTGCGGAGATGATCTCCAGCATGCCGAGCGCCCCGGCCGGCTTGGTCATGCGCTTCTGCCGCTCCCAGGCCTCGCCGAGCGCCTTGGCGTCCAGCGGGCGGATCTGTGCGACGGTCTCGGCAAGCAGGTCGTGGGGGTCCTCTCCGGGCAGGGCGCGTCGGCCGTACGTCTCCTCGTGCACGACCCACGACAGCGGGCGGCGCTTGGACCAGCCCGCCTGCATCAGCTCGGGCTCGTCCGGGAACTCGTCGACGTAGCCCACGCACAGGTACGCCACGACGTCCAGGTGCTCGGGCAGGCCGAGGGCACGGACCATCTCGCGCTCGTCGAAGAAACTGACCCAGCCGACGCCGAGGCCCTCGGCGCGGGCGGCGAGCCAGAGGTTCTCGACGGCGAGCGCGGAGGAGTACGGCGCCATCTGCGGCTGGGTGTGCCGGCCCAGGGTGTGCCGGCCGCCGCGCGTGGGGTCGGCGGTGACGACGATGTTGACCGGGGTGTCGAGGATGGCCTCGATCTTCAGTTCCTTGAACTGCTTGGCCCGGCCCTTGGGGAGGGACTTGGCGTACGCGTCGCGCTGGCGCATCGCCAGTTCGTGCATGGCGCGGCGGGTGTCGGCGGAGCGGATGACGACGAAGTCCCAGGGCTGCGAGTGGCCTACGGAGGGCGCGGTGTGGGCGGCCTCGAGGACGCGGAGCAGCACCTCGTGCGGGATGGGGTCGCTGCGGAAGCCGTTGCGGATGTCGCGGCGTTCGCGCATGACCTTGAGGACGGCTTCGCGTTCGACGTCGTCGTAGGCGGGCGCCGCCGGGCCGGTGGACTGCCGTACTTCCGCCGCGGGGGCCGTGCTCACGTCGTGCTGGTCTTCCTGGTCGGCGGCGCGGGTCTCCAGGTCGTCGGCGTTCTGGGCGACTTCCGGGTCGGCCTCGCGTGGCGCGGGGACCACGGCGACGTGGTCCGGCGCCTGCGCGTCGGCCTGGGGCTCCGGGGGGAGGAGTACGGACTCGGGCGGTGTCGGGGCGAGGTGCGGGGTGATGGGCACCTGCCCGCCGTCGACCGGCACGAACTGGCCGATGGGCTGGCCGGGGTGCTCGCCCACGGGCTGGTCGGACCGGGGCTCTGCCGCTGCTTCTGCTTCTGCTTCTGCTTCTGCTTCTGCTTCTGCTTCTGCTTCTGCTTCGACGGTGCCCGTCGGAGTCGCTTCGGGTCCCATGGGCTCGGGCACGTTGTGCGGCGCGTCCGCTTCCTGCGGTACGGCGGCATTCACGAGGGACTGGGGGCCCTGGGCGGGCTGTGGGGCGTCCGGGGCGGACTGGACGTCCGGCCGCGGTGCGGCGGCGGGCTGGGCATCGGGCTGCGGTACGGCGTCCTGAGCGGCGGGCTGCTCAGCAGGCTGCGGGTGTGCCGCCACCGACTGTGCGGGCTGCTCGCCGGGCTCGGGCCCCGCGTCCGGCTGCGGGCGTGCCGGTACCTGCACGGGCTGTTCGACCGTTTCCCCTGCCGCCGGTACCCGCACCGGCTGTTCGACCGTTTCCCGTGCCGGTGCGGGCTGCTCGGTGCCGGCCGACGGGACCGGCGGCTCCGGGGACGGCTCGGGTGCGGCGTGCTCGGAGGGCGCGGCCGTGTCGGGTGCCTGGGCGACTTCAGGTACCCCGGGTGCCTGGGCGGCCGCGGTCACCCCGGGTGCCTGGACGTCCGGGGTCACGTCGGGTGCCTGGACGTCCGGGGCCGCGGGTGCCTGGACGTCCGGGGCCGCGGGTGCCTCGGCGAGCGGGGGCTCGGGAGCTCCGGCCGGCTCGACACCCTGGACGGGCCCGGGCGCGGGCGCGGGTGCCTCGGTGGCGTCGGCGACCTGCGGGTTCACCGACACCGGCTGTTCGAGGACCTCTTGGACGGGCTGAACCGGTTGGCCGGGCTGAACTGCCTGGTCGGGCCGAACTGCCTGGACAGGCTCCGGCCCGGGCTCCGCAGTGACCGCTTCGGGGGCCGGTACGGCTGCCTCCTCGGGGTCGGGCAGGGTTCCCGGGTCGGTTTCGGCGAGCTGCTCCGCCTCGGCCTCGGGGGCGGGCGCATCCCCCGCCCCGGCCTCGGGCGCCACTACGACCTCTTGGCCCTCGCCACCGGCGTGGGGCGTCTCCGGGCCGGGCGTCGCCTCGTTGCCCGGCAGGGCGTCGGCACCGACGGCCCCGGCGGCGTCGCCGGTCACGGGCTCGGGCTCGGGCTCGGTCTCGGTCTCGGTCTCGGTCTCGGTCTCGGTCTCGGTCACAGGCTCGGTTACGGCGGGGGTTTCGGGAGTTTCGACAGCCGGCAGCCCCGCCTCACCGGATTCGCCGGATTCGCCGGACTCCCCGGCTTCCCCGCCCGTAGCCGCCACGGCGGCCTCCGTCGCCACGCGGGTCACGAGCGCCTGGGCCGCGCCCACCGGCTCGGGCACCTGATCCGGTGCCGGAATAACCGTTTCCGCATGCACCGCCCCGGCGTTCACCGGAGCCTCCGAAAGCGATGGGGCCTGCGGAGCCGCCTGCGCGCCCCACGGCGCCGCCCCCTGCGGCGGCATCGTGGCGGCCTGCGGGCCGTCGAGGTACTCGGGACCGGCGGCCGGCGGGCCGGCGGGCCGGGACGGCGCGTCGGCCGGGCCACGGTCGGCGAGGGAGCGGACCGGGCTCGCGGAGGTGTCGGGGATCGGCGGACCGAGGTGCAGGGGCCTGCGCGGCGGAACCGGCGCGGCCGCGGGTTCCGGTGCCGCTTCCGGCTCCGGCAGGCGGACGCCACCGAGGTCGACCGAACCGCTGTCCCGGCCGGACATCTCGTGCGGCCCCGGCTGGTGCACGGTCTCGACGACCGGCTCCGGCGCGGGCGGCGCGACCTCGTTGCCCCAGGCACTCTGGGCTCCCGGCAGCAACAGCAGGTCCTCGTCCTCGGCGGTGGTCTCGGAGAGGTAGGTGTACGCGCCGGGTGCGGGGACGCCCGGCTGCTCCACCATGCCTGCGTTCTCCGGCAGCCCCTCGCCCGGGATCTGGCCGGTGTCGGTCATGCGTAACCCCTCGCCCATCGGTTAGTGCTTCTACGACCAGCTACACCCGGGACGGCGCACCGACCGCCCCGTAGTGAAGAACGAGCGTGCGTGCCCAGCGGCACGAACGACCCGCCGGAAAAGACGACAAAGCCATTGAGTGGCATTGTCGCGGTCGTTCCCCCGTCACGACAGCTTGATCCGCGACAGCCCGCTGTGGACTGCGCCACGTTGCGCGTCCTCCGGTTCTGCCGTACCACACCCAGCCCGGATCGGACGGGTTTTTATGGACATTGGCCGACGAAGTGCCGGGTGTCCGAGTGCGGTACAACAATCCGCCAGCCTACCCCGCGCGGTACGACAACCCGATCACGGGGCGCGGTCCGGGAGAGCCCCGCTGAGCAGGAACGCGACGCTCCGCTCGGTCTCCGTCCAGGCCCGGGTATCGAGCCCGACGGACTGCAGCAGGGCACATTCGACCCGGTATCCGTGCTCCGACAGATCCCTGCCCACGAGTTCGGCCGCGTCGCGGGTCGCGGCATGCGCGACGATGCGCTGCGGCCGCCGGTCGGCGACCGCGGAGACCACGGCGGCTCCCCCGCCGCCGACCCGGACGACGTCGGGTTCGGGGAGGTTCTCCAGGATGTACGGAGCGGTGCCGTGCACGACCTGGAGCTGGGCGCCGAAGTGACGTGCGGTGGCCTCGGTGCGGGCGCAGGCGTCCGGGTCGCGGTCGACGGCGATGACCGCGGCGCCCGCGCGGGCGGCCTCGGTGGAGAAGGCCCCGCTGCCGCAGCCGATGTCCCACACCAGGTCGCCGAGGCGCGGGCCGAGCCGGGCGAGTTGGGCCGTGCGGAGCAGGTCGGTCTCACCCTCGCCGAGTTCACCGCCGTACGCCTCGGCGGACAGGGCCCAGCCGCGCGGCCCGGCGGCGGGGTCGCGTCCGGCGATCCAGCCCGTGCCGTCGGTCGTGATGCCGGGTCCGACGGTCCCGCCGGCGACGATGACGACGTTCGGGTCGCGCCAGGTGTGGTCGGCGGCCTTGTCGGAGGTGACGACGGTGACCCGTTCACGGGCGGTGCCGAGTTCCTCACAGATGACGAAGGTGCGGTGAATGCCCTCCATCAGCAGGCCGAGTTCGGCGGGCCCGGCGCCGGGAGAGGTGAGGACGGCGACCTTGGTGTGGGCCCGGCATACGTTCACCGCGCGTCGCAGGGTGCGGGGGTGGGCGACGACCACATGGGCGTCGTCCCAGGGCATACCGGCCCGGGCGAAGGCCGCGGCCACGGAGGAGACCGCCGGAACGACTTCGACCTCCAGGCCGAACTCGGGGGCGCGCAGCGTGCGTACGACGCCGAAGAAGCCGGGGTCGCCGTCGGCGAGGACGACCGCCGTGCCGCGGTGGGCGGCGATGCGGCGGGCGGCGAGGGCGACGCTGCCGAGGCGGATGCGTTCGGCGGCGGGCGGTACCTCGGGAAGTGCCAGGTGGTGGGCGGCGCCGGCCACCAGTGTGGCGGCGCCCAGAGCGGAGCGTGCCGCGGCGGTCAGCGGCGAACCGTCCCAGCCGATCACCGTGACCCGGTCGGCCATCGTCGTCAGTCTCCAGGGTTTCGCAGGTCGTGGTCGCGGAACCGTTCGCGGCGTGCCCCGAGAGAGTACCTGGTGCCGCCTCGTAGTGAGGCGGTGGCGCGGTCGGGGGCCGGGGGGATCAGTTCCAGTCGGTGAAGTTGGTGAAACCGTCGCTGTCGGCGAGCTGCCCGGTCGCGCCCTCGAGGTCCTCCGGCAGCAGGCTCCACACGATGAAGTCGGTGCGTACGTCCGTCCAGACACCGTCGTCGGTGCGGACGCGGGCTATGCAGGCGTTGCGCAGGACGCCCTCGCTGATGCAGCCGATCTTCTGGGCGACCTGCTGGGAGGCGGTGTTGTCGGCGGCGGTGCGCAGCTCGACGCGTTCGAACTTCTGGTCGCCGAAGAGCCACTGGGCGGTGGCGAGCGCCGCCTCGGAGGCGTAGCCCTCGCCCCGGGCCCAGGGGGCCACGATGTAGGACAGTTCGGTGGACCGTACATGCCAGTTCGTCTTGGTCAGTTGGATGATGCCGACCAGCCGCTGGGTGAGGAACTCGGTGACCGCGAGGTCGAGTCCCCGGCCGGACGTGCGCTCGGCGGGGGCGTACTCGTCGGTCCAGGCGCGGGCGGCCCGCTCGGTGAAGGGCTGCGGGACGTGGGTCCAGGCGCCGACCTGCTCGTCGTTCATCATGGCGGTGAGGGCGGGGACGTCGTCCTCGTCGAGGGGGCGCAGCACCAACCGCTCCGTGCTGATGGAGATGTTGGGGAAGGTGCTCGTCATGCGCCGCTCCGTAACCTGTGTAACCGTCAGGGCCTGCTCGAACTGCCCAGCATGCAGCATGAAAGCACTCAACCACACCACGGGGTCCGCCCCGGTGCGGAGCGGACCCCGTGCGCAGCGGACCCGTGTGGCGCGGACCCCGTCGGGGACCGGCGGTGTGCTCAGAAGGAGGGCAGGACGGCGCCGGCGTACTTGTCCTCGATGAACTTCTTCACCTCGGGCGAGGTGAGGAGCTCGGCGAGCTTCTGCACGCGCGGGTCGTCCTCCTGGCCCTCCTTGACGGCGAGGAGGTTGCTGTTCGGGTTGCCCTTGGCGGACTCCAGGACGAGGGCGTCCTCGGCCGGCTTCAGGTCGGCCTCGATGGCGTAGTTCCCGTTGACCACCGCGGCGTCGACGTCGTTCAGGGAGCGCGGCGTGGTGGCCGCCTCCAGCTCCTTGAACTCGAGGTTCTTCGGGTTCTCGGTGATGTCCGCGGGGGTCGCCGTGGTGCCGACGCCGTCCTTGAGGGTGATGAGCCCGTTCGCGGCCAGGAGCTGCAGGGCGCGGCCCTCGTTGACGGTGTCGTTCGGGACCGCGACGGTCGCGCCGTTCTTCAGGTCATCGGCCTGGTCGACCTTGTCGGAGTAGAGGCCGAGCGGCTCCAGGTGCACGTCGACGACGGACACGATGTGCGTGCCGCGCTTCTTGTTGAAGTCGTCGAGGTACGGCTTGGTCTGGAAGAAGTTGGCGCCCACCGAGCCGTCCTCCGTCGACGTGTTCGGCGTGACGTAGTCGGTGACCTCCTTCACCTCCAGGTCGAGGCCCGCCTTCTTCGCCAGGTTGTCCTTGACGTAGTTGAGGATCTCGGCGTGCGGGACGGGGCTGGCGGCGACGACCAGCGGACCTGAGGTGTCGGAGGCGGTGTCCTTGTCCGAGCCGCAGGCGGAGAGCCCGAGGGTGAGGGCTCCGGTGGCGAGGACGGCGGTGGTGATCTTGGCGGTGTTACGCACGAAAAGTGCCTTTCCTGAGGTGGTGCGACCCCGTCTCGGGTAGCTACGGGGGGTATGGGGGCGTGAGCGGCGGCTTACGCGACCTTGCTCACGTCGGCCGCCGCCGGCTCCTCGGCCTTGAGCAGCCGCAGCCGGGGCGCGGCGCCCGAGCGTCCGCCGCGGCGGTGCAGGGCCCGGGCGGTGGCGTCGCCGGCGAACTGGATGAGGGAGATGACGACGGCGAGGATCGCGACGGTCACCCACATCAGGCCGGACTCGAAGCGGTTGTATCCGTAGCGGACGGCGAGGTCGCCGAGGCCGCCGCCGCCGACGGTGCCGGCCATGGCGGAGTAGCCGATGAGGGCGATGATCGTGGTCGTGGTGCTCGCGATCAGGGACGGGAGCGCCTCGGGTACCAGGACCTTGCGGACGATGGTCCAGGTGTTGCCGCCCATGGCCTGCACGGCCTCGACGAGTCCGCCGTCGACCTCGCGGACGGCCGTCTCGACCAGGCGCGCGAAGAAGGGGATGCCGCCGATGGCGAGCGGCACGATCGCGGCCTCGCTGCCGATGGTCGTACCGGTGATCCAGCGGGTGAAGTTCATCAGCGCGACCATGAGGATGATGAACGGCAGCGAGCGGCCGATGTTCACGACCTGGCCGATGACCTTGTTCACCACGGTGTTCTGCAGCAGGCCGCCCTTGTCGGTCAGCACGAGCAGGATGCCGAGCGGGAGGCCGCCGACCACGGCGATCAGGGTGGACCAGCCGACCATGATCAGGGTCTCCTGACAGGCCTGCTCCAGCAGGGGCTGCATCTCGGACCAGGTCACTTGGCACCTTCCTTCACCAGCAGCGGCTGGTCCTCGTGCGCCGTGTCGCCGTTCAGCACGTCGATCTGCAGACCCTGTTCGCGCAGGAAGCCGACGGGCACCACGTTGTCCTCGTAGCGGCCGGGCAGTTCGATGCGCATCCGGCCGACCTGGAGGCCGCCGACGGTGTCGATGGCGGCGCCGAGGATCGATATGTCGATGTTGTAGGTACGGGAGAGCTGGGAGATGACGGGCTGCGTGGCGGCTTCGCCGTGGAAGGTGACGTCGAGGACGGTGCGGTCGTCGCCGGACGCGTCGCCGCCGACCGGGAAGAGGGCGGCGGCCAGCTCGGAGCCCGGGGTGGCGAGCAGTTCGCCGACCGTGCCGGACTCGACGATGCGGCCCTCGTCCATGAGGGCGGCCGAGTCACAGACGCTCTTGACGACGTCCATCTCGTGGGTGATGAGCAGGACGGTCAGGCCGAGCTGCCGGTTCAGGTCGCGCAGCAACTGGAGGATGGAGCGGGTGGTCTCCGGGTCGAGGGCGCTGGTCGCCTCGTCGGAGAGCAGGACCTGGGGGTCGCCGGCCAGGGCGCGGGCGATGCCGACGCGCTGCTTCTGGCCGCCGGAGAGCTGGGCCGGGTAGGCCCCCGCCTTGTCGGCGAGACCGACGAGGTCGAGGAGTTCCAGCGCCTTGCGGGAACGTTCCTTCCCGGATTTGCCGAGGATCTCCAGCGGTAGTTCGACGTTCTCCCGCACGGTCCGGGAGGAGAGCAGGTTGAAGTGCTGGAACACCATGCCGATACGGCTGCGCGCCTGCCGCAGCTCCTTGCCGGCGCGGGGGCCGCGGCCGGCGAGCGCGGTGAGGTCCTGGCCGGCGACGGTGACCGTGCCGGCGGTGGGGCGCTCCAGGAGGTTGACGCAGCGGATGAGCGAGGACTTGCCGGCGCCGGACTGGCCGATGACGCCGTACACCTCGCCCTCGCGGACGTGCAGATCGACGCCGTCCAGGGCGGTGACCTCGCGGCCGCCCGAGCGGTAGACCTTGGTGAGGCCCGATGTGGTGATCACGTGGGTTTCCGTCACTGTCGAGTGCGCGGCGCGGTGGTGTGCGCCGGGCACGGGGCGTTGTTCTTCGGGGTCTTGGGGGTCCTTCGGAACGCGGCACGGTTCTCGCGGTGGCGATGCGCGGTGGCGGTGGAACCGGGGAGAAACGTGTGCGCGGGGCGTGGCTCGGCCGCGCGCGCGGGGCGCTGTGGCGGATACGAGCGGCGCTCGCTTCGGGGCGCGAGACTCAGGTGGTGCAGGGGCCCTCTAGAAGGCGCACATTCGGCACATACAACGAGCACCGGGCGTCATCGTCGCCTCGGTCGCAGGGGTGCGGTCGCTCGTCGTGCTCATGCGAGCAGTAAAGCAGACGCGTGCTCCTGACCGGACACCGCTGTCCGCATGCTGGACAGCGATGGACGGTGGCCGGCCGGTGACCGGTCGCGGGGGCGCGGGTCAGCCCCGGACGGAGAGCTCCACTCCGGCACCGGTGACCAGTGCCGACAAGGCCGACAGGTCGGTGACCACCAGGTCGGCGTCGAGTTCGTCGGGCCGGTGGGTTGTGGCCAACGCCACGGTGGTCATGCCGGCGGCTCGGCCGGACTGGAGTCCGGCGGGGGCGTCCTCGAAGACGACGCAGGCGGCCGGGTCGACGCCCAGGGCGCGGGCGCCGAGCAGGTAGGGCTCGGGGTCGGGCTTGCCGCGGGTGATGTCGTCGGCGGCGACGAGCGTCTTGGGCAGGATGCCGACGGCGCCGAGCCGGGCCTCGGCGAGCCGGCGGGTCGCCGAGGTGACGACGGCCCAGCGGTCGGCCGGCAGCGCGTCGAGGAGCTCCCTGGTGCCGGGCAGCAGGTGCACGCCCCCGCCCGGTACGTCCTCGACCTCGAGCTGCTCGATCCGCGCGACGGCCTCGGGCACCACGCCCGCCGGCAGCAGGTCGGCGGCTATCTCCGCGGCCGGCCGTCCGTGCAGCTCGACCCGCGCGAACTCCTGAGCCGTGATCCCGTACTCACCGGCCCACCGCGTCCAGCAGCGGCGCACGGACTCGAGGGAGGAGACGAGGGTTCCGTCGTTGTCGAACAGGAGGGCCTGGGCGTGGATCTTCATGTCCCCGACCCTACGGCGCGCCCGGTCGTCACCGGACGGGGCCGGGGGCGGCGGGCCTTTTGGGCCGTAATAGGGTCACTGCCATGCTTGACGTCCTGACGCTGGTGACCGGGGTCGCCGCGCTGCTGCTCGCCGCCTGGTGCGGCTGGGCGGCCTACCGTGACCAGCCCACGAAGGACTGGCACTTCATCGGCATGGCCGTGGTCTCGGTGCTGGCGCTGATCCAGCTCGTGGTCGGGATCGTGCAGCTCGCGCGGGGCGAGGAACCGGGCCAGGGCACGACGATCTTCGTGGCGTATCTGCTGGGCGCCTTCGCCTGTGTCCCGGCGGCCGGGTTCATGTCGCTGGCCGAGCGCACCCGCTGGGGCTCGGTGACGGCCGCCGCCGGCGGTGTCGTCCTCGCCGTCCTCGAGGTGCGGCTGTATGACATCTGGGGAGGCTGAGGTGGTGGCCACGGAGGCGAAGACGGGCCGGAAGCGACTGATCGGCGGCCCCGGCATCCTGCTGGTGTGGCTGTACGGGGTGATGGTCGTCGGCGCCGTGTCGCGGTCCGCGTACCAGATCGCCACCGAGTTCGACCGGGCGCCGCTCCCCTATACGCTGTCGGCCGTCGCGGGCGTCGTCTACGGGTTCATCACCTACACCCTGGTGCGCGGCGGCGAGACGGCCCGCAAGGCCGCGCTGGTGTGCTGCGCCGCCGAGCTCGTGGGCGTCCTGACGGTCGGCACCTGGACGCTGGTGGAGCCGTCCGCCTTCCCCGACGCCACCGTGTGGTCGGACTACGGGATGGGGTACCTCTTCATCCCCGTGCTGCTGCCGTTGTCGGCCGTGTACTGGCTGCGCCGGGCCCGCACCGCGTAGCGGCGGCCGGGCCCGGCTCCCGCCGGAGCCTCAGGCCGTGGTCGCGTACGCCCCGGCCGGCTTCTCCAGGACGATCATGGGGACGCCGTCCGCGCCCTGCGCGGTGCCCACCGTCTCGTAGCCGACCCGCCGGTACAGCCGCAGGTGGCTCTCGCTGCGGTGCCCGGTGTGCAGGCGGAAGCGCTTGGCGCCGCGCTCCTCGACGAGCGCCGACTCGGCGGCCCGCAGCAGGCGGGCCCCGATGCCGTGTCCCTGGAGCCGCGGATGGACGCACAGCTTGCCGATGGACGCCGCCCCGTCCTCGGTGGCCCGGCCGTGCACCGAGCCGACGACCTCGTCGCCGAGGCGCGCCACGAAGACGCAGTCGGCACGGACCTCCTCGCGCACCGAGTCGAGGGTCTGGACGAGCGGGTCGATGCGGTAGTTGCCGTACAGCGCCGCCTCGCTCTGGAAGCAGAGGTACTGCAGCCGGAAGATCTGCTCGGCATCCTGGTCGGTCGCCGCCGAGATGGTCACACTCATGCCCATGTGTGCATGCCTCCCGCTCACCTGATCCGCTGTGGTCCCCCACTCCTATCCCCGCCCTCAGCGTGCCGCAACCTCCGGCGTCAGCAATCGCCGCAGACATCCCAGACATCGGGAGCGTTCCGGGCCAAGACTGCCTTGTGAGATACCCAACTCCCCCGCGATTTCCCGGTATGTGAGGTCCTGTGGTGACAGCAGGGCCTCCAGCAGCCGGGGGCAGCGGCCGGGCAGCCGGCGCACGGCGTCGCGCAGGGCGCGGTGCCGGGCCGCGGTGAGGGCCAGCTCCTCGGGCTCGTGTTCGGCGGCGCCGGCGGGTTCGGTCTCGTACGACCGCTCGTTGCGCGCCGTGCGCCGGGTGCGGCGGGCCTCGGTGCGCACGGCGCTGCGCAGCCAGCGGTGCGGGTCGTGCGGCGGGCCGTCGGCCTCCAGGCGTTCCAGCAGGCGCAGCCAGACCGCCTGTTCGAGATCGCCGGGCTCCGCCCCGGATGCATATGCCTCGGCCGATGCCTCGGCGGTGAGCAGCGGGCGCAGGGAGGTGACCAGGTCGTGCGTCATATGCGGGCTGACGCGGCCGCCCGGGCGGGCGGTTGCCCGGACGGCCGAAGCTCACCCCAACCGGGGTCGGCCCCTCAGTTGTTGACGAAGTCCTCGCGTGCCAGCACGCCCGTGTCCGGGTGGTCGGTGAAGACACCGTCGATGCCGGTGGCGAAGTAGGTCCGGAACGCGCCGAAGACGTCGCCGTAGGCGTCCGGGCCGCCGCCCTCACGGAAGTCCGCGGGGAGGAAGGGATTCTCGTTGCGCATCGTGTACGGGTGCAGGATCAGGCCCGCGCGGTGCGCGTCGCGGACGAGCGTGGTCGGCTCGGTGAGCCGGCCGGCGGAGTCCTTCGGGATGATCAGGTCCAAGGTGGGACCGATGCCCTGCGCGTAGGAGGCGATCTCCTTGAGGCCCTCGGGCGTGATGAGGTCGGCCGTGGTGCGCGGGTCGCCGGTCTCGACGAAGTCCCAGGGGCGGCTGTTCGCGCCGGACAGCAGGACGGCGAGGGGGTTGCCGACGAGCCTGTTCATCCGCTGGATGCTGGTGGGCTCGAAGGACTGGATGATGACGGGCGAGTTCTTCCGGTCCTTGCCGTACTTGCGCAGCAGCCGCGCGAGGCGCTCCTCCGTCCCCAGGCCCAGTTGGCGGAAGTAGGTGGGGTGCTTGAGCTCCGGGTAGATCCAGACCTGCTTGCCGCGCCTGCGGGTCTGCTCGTTCTGCCAGCGCAGCACCTCCTCGAAGGTGGGGATCTCCCAGCGGCCGTCGTAGAGGGTGTTGTGCGGCCGGTTGGCCGGGATGCGCTCGGTCGCGCGGAGCGTCTTGAGCTCGGCGAGTGTGAAGTCCTCCGTGAACCAGCCGGTGACGGAGACGCCGTCGAGCGACTTGGTGCGCCTGCGGTCGGCGAACTCGGGGTGGTCGGCGACGTCCGTGGTGCCGCCGATCTCCGGCTCGTGCCGGCAGACCAGGTGGCCGTCCCTGGTGGGGACCAGGTCACCGGCCTCGACGATGTCGGCGCCCATGTCGAGGGCCAGCTCGTAGGAGCCGAAGGTGTGCTCGGGGCGGTAACCGCTGGCTCCGCGGTGGCCGATGACCGTCGGCACGGGCAGGCTCCGCACGCCGCCGCGTCCGCCGCCGTGCCGGCTGTCGGCGGCTCTCGCCGTGCCGGACAGGCCGAGTACGGCTCCGCCCGCGCCGAGCACCGCCGCTCCGAGGAGCGCCCGCCGTCCGGTGCCGCCACCCACCTGCTCGTCCGACTCCTGCGTTCCCATCAGGGCCTCCTGTCGTTGACCGTCGGTGCGGGCCGATCGTAGGGGCGCGTACATGGCGAGCGGGAGACCACGGCCGGAACACGCGGGTGCCTGGGGATGTCGTATGGGCGCGGAGGCGCCGGTGGGGCGGGCGGGACGGTGGCGCGGGGCGGTGGCTGTGGCTGTGCTGTGGCGGAACAGGCAAGGCGGTGACGGGCGGGCCGGTGACGGAGCAGGCAGGACAGTGAGGCGGCGAACGGGCGACGACGCCTGACGGGGCGTCGGCGTGGCGGCCGCTGACGGAGTGTCGGCTTCACGACCGCCGGGCGGGGTACGCGGACAGTGACCACGGGCGTCGTCGCGGCGGTGCTCGACGAGGCCCGTGGCCACGGAGAAGGGGGCGGCGGCACGGCTCCAGCGGCGCGCCTCGCGCGGTCCGCGCGTCGCGTGTGCTTCGATCCGGGCCGTGTCCGGGCTCCCGGACCAACGACGCCGGTCCCTGCGGACCAGGACGGTGACGGCGGCGGCCATGACGACACGGAGCACGGCGAGTGCGGCGAGGATCGGCACGCGGTTCCCACCCCGGGGACGCGACCTGCCTCACATCCTCGCGTGGGTGTCACGGCGGCGCGGCACCCCCGCACCGCAGGTGAACGCACGTCAACACCGTGTAAGACCCGGGTGACCCGACGTGCGTGACACCCCCGGCCGCGAGTAATGTCCTCACCTGCACAGACTCATACCGCATCCCCGACACCGGAGGACCCGTTGTCCCGCTTCGCGCTCATCAAGGCAGTGCTCGGCCCGATCATGCGCCTGATGTTCCGCCCACAGGTGGAAGGCGTGGAGAACATCCCGGGCGACGGCCCGGTGATCCTGGCCGGCAACCACCTCACCTTCATCGACTCGGTCATCATGCCCCTGAGCTGCGACCGGCAGGTCTTCTTCATCGGCAAGGACGAGTACGTCACCGGCAAGGGCCTCAAGGGGCGGCTGATGGCCTGGTTCTTCACCGGCGTCGGCATGATCCCGGTCGACCGGGACGGCGGCCGGGGCGGGGTCGCGGCCCTGATGACCGGCCGCCGCGTGCTGGACGAGGGCAAGGTCTTCGGCATCTACCCGGAGGGCACCCGCTCCCCCGACGGCCGTCTCTACCGCGGCCGCACCGGCATCGCCCGGCTCACCCTGATGACCGGCGCCCCCGTCGTGCCGTTCGCCGTGATCGGCACCGACAAGCTCCAGCCGGGGGGCGCGGGTCTGCCCCGGCCGGGCAAGGTCACGGTCCGCTTCGGCGAGGCGATGGAGTTCTCCCGCTACGAGGGCATGGACCGCGACCGCTACGTCCTGCGGGCGGTGACCGACTCCGTGATGACCGAGGTCATGCGGCTGTCCGGGCAGGAGTACGTGGACATGTACGCGAGCAAGGCCAAGGCGGCGTAGGGCCGCGGGACTTCTGGACGGCGGGCCGCTTCCCGGGCGGCCCGCCGTCCGCGTCCCATCCGGCGGGTGCCGCCGCCGCGGGGCGGGACCGCCCGCCGGAGTGGGCCGCGAGTGCGGGGGAGGTCCGCCCTCCGCGGCCGGTCACCGTCGTACGGCACCTTCGGCGCCCGCCCCCCGACGTGCGCGTGCGGCTAGGGGTGCTGCACCCCGTCTTCCAGGCGCTGTCCCCGCAGCAGGAACCAGGAAGCCGCGGCGGCGGCCAGCAGGACGGCCGCGCCGACGCCCGCCGCGAGGGTCAGCCCGTCGACGAAGGCCTGGCGGGCGGCGTCCAGCAGGGCTCCGGCCGTGTGCGCGGGGAGGTCCGAGGCGGCCTCCACCGCGCCGCCCAGCGACTCGTGAGCCGCGGCCGGGGTGCCCGCCGGGCCGGTGAAGTCGCGGTAGACGCCGGTCACGATGGAGCCGAGCACCGCGATGCCGAGGGCGGCGCCGAGTTCGTACGCCGTCTCGGAGACCGCGGAGGCGGCTCCCGCCTGTTCGCCCGGCACGCTGGACAGGATCACGTCGGCGGTCACGGTGAACGAGAATCCGGCGCCCACACCGACGACGAGCAGGACCGCGCCGAGCAGCGGGTAGCCGGTGTTCTGGCCGACGACGGTCAGCGCGGCCAGCGCCAGACCGATGGCGGCCAGTCCGCCGCAGACCACGGCACGGACCGAGAAGCGCCGGGCCGCGCGACCGGCGATCAGGCCTGCCGCCACAGCTCCGACGGCTGCGGGCAGTTCGGCCAGACCCGCCTCGAGCGGCCGCCTGCCCTGCACCAGTTGCAGGTACTGGGAGAGGAAGAACACCAGCCCCGACAGGCCCAGGATGGTCAGCAGGTCGGCCAGCACCGCGCCGCTGAAGCCGCGGCTGCGGAAGAGCCGCATGTCGAGCAGCGGGGTCGGCATGGTGAGCTGGCGGCGGACGAATCCGTAGAGCGCGGCGGCGCCCAGCAGGCCCGCGGCGAGCGTGGCCCAGGCGAACCCGTGCGCGGCGGCCTCCTTGACGGCGTACACGACACCGACCATGCCGACCAGGGAGAGGGTGACGCTGAGCAGGTCCCAGGGGCCCGGGTCCGGGTTGCGGGACTCGGGCAGGAGTTTGCTGCCGACGACGACCAGGACGACCATCACGGGCAGGTTGATGAGGAAGACGGAGCCCCACCAGAAGTGCTCCAGCAGGAATCCGCCGACCACCGGACCGACCGCCGCACCGGCCGAGGCGGCGGCGCCCCAGATGCCCACGGCAAGGCTGCGTTCGCGCGGGTCCTGGAAGAGGTTGCGGATCAGGGCGAGGGTGGCGGGCATCAGGGTGGCGCCCGCGACGCCGAGCAGGGCCCGGGCGACGATCATCAGCTCGGGCGTGGACGCGTAGGCGTTGAGGACCGATATCGCGCCGAACGCCGTGGCGCCGATGAGCAGGATCCGCTTGCGGCCGATGCGGTCGCCGAGGCTGCCCATGGAGACGAGGAGACCGGCGATGACGAAGGAGTAGACGTCGCCGATCCAGAGCAACTGGGTGCCGGAGGGCGCGAGATCCTCACTGATGTAGGGGGTCGCGAGACCGAGAACGGTCGCGTCGACGGCCACCAGCAGCACGGCCAGCACGAGGACGGACAGCGCGAGCCAGCGGCCGGGGCGCTTCACCGCCTCGGTCGTGTGCGCCGACTGCAGGGTGCGGGTCATGGTTCCTCTCTTCGGACGGCGCCGCCGAGCAGCAGCTCGACGACCATGTGGGACATGTCATTGCGGGCCACCCGGCCCTCGGTCACGGCCCAGGCGCCGGAGGCCAGCAGGCCGTAGAGCGCCTCGGTGAGCCAGGCCGGGGTGAGGTCGATGCGGAACTCGCCGTTCTCCTGGCCGCGGCGGAACACCGCGGCCATCCGGGCGTCGAGGCGGGCCCAGCCCTCGTTCTGCTCCTCGCCCTCGAAGAGCTGGTTCTCGGTGTAGAGGAAGGCGAGCAGGCCGGCCGCGGGTTCGATCTCGCGCACGAGCCGGCGCACCGCGCCGGCCGCCGGTCCGTCGTCGAGGCGGGCCGCGTCCAGGGCGGCCTCGCACACGGCGATGCCGAGCGACTCCAGCGCCCGCACGAGGGCGTCACGCCCGGCGAAGTGCCGGTGCAGCGTGGCCCGGCTCAGTCCGGCCGCCCTGGCGACCTCGTCCATGGTCGCGGTGGGTCTGCGGGTCAGCAGGGCCGCGGCGCTGCGCAGTACCTGGTCACGATCAACAGCCATGAGACAACAGTAACCCACATGAGACAGCTTCGTCTCACACAGGGCATGCGTGACTCAGCTCACGGTGCGGTCACGGCTTCTCGGAGTCGGTGGCGGGGATGGCCGCCCGCTTCGACGGGGGCCGGCGCCGGGACGAGGGCCGCTGTCCGGACGGCCGCCCGCTTATTGGACGAGGGCCGGTGCCGGGACGGCCGCCCGCCTCGGCGGGGTCAGTGCCAGGGCAGCCGCGCGCGCCGCTCCCAGTAGGTGTGCGGGTCCTCGACGAGGGCGCCCAGGCGCGCCACCTGGTCCTCGTCGAAGTCGACCACGGCGGCGTGCAGGTTCGAGCCGAGCTGGTTCACGGTCGCGGCGCCGGAGAGGACGACTCCGGTCCAGGGCTGCCGCAGGACCAGCGCGAGAGCGACCGCGTCGCACCCCAGGGCGGTTTCCTCCGCCACGGCCTTCAGGGCTTCCGGCGCATGCGGCTCCGCGAGGCGCCCGTTGGCCATGCCCTCCTTGACGATCACGGTGAGCCCGGCCTCGTGCGCCTCGGCCAGCGCGGGCCCGGCGGAGGTCTCCAGCGCGTTGTACGTGGACTGCACCGTGCGGAAGAGGGGTTCGCCGTCGACGGTCACGGCGAGCGCGGCGCGGATGGCGTCGGCCTGGGCGGGTCCGCTGGTGGAGAAGCCGACGGTGACGCCCCGCGCGGCGGCCTCGGCCAGTTTCGCGTGCAGGTCCTTGTCGGTGAGCGCCGGGCTGTCGGGGGTGAGGGAGTGGATCTGGTAGAGGTCGAGCCGGTCGCCGAGCAGGGCGTCGGTCTCGGCGCGCTGCCGTTCGAACGTCGCGACGCCGTGGTCCTTGACCTCGTGCTGCTCGGCGTCGGCCGTCCAGTCGGCCGTGTAGGTGTAGCCCCACTTGCTGCCGACGACGACGTCGTCGACGTCGGGGCGCTCCCGGAGCCAGCCGGCGAGGAACTCCTCCGAGCGCCCGTAGGAGCGGGCCGCGTCGAAGTACCGGACCCCCTGCGCGTAGGCGGCGTCGAGGAGGTCGTGGGTGCGCTCGCGCATCGCCTCGACGCTGCGGTCGGCCGGCAGGTCCCGGTCACGGCCGAGGTTGATGTAGCCGGGGCGGCCGACGGCGGCGAGGCCCAGGCCGATGTGGCACGTGGGGGTCGTCGCCGCGGCCAGGCGGGCGAAGGGCATCGCGGGCTCCGTTCGGTCGGCTGTGAGAGCTGTTGACCAACGTAACCGCGATGCCCCTCGGGCACACCGGGTGCTACTTCTTCGCGCTCGCCCACGCGTGCTGGCCGGCCACGTCCGCCTTCACCTCGGCGAGCTGGACGGCGACCGCGCCGGGGGCAGTACCGCCGCGGCCGCTGCGGGAGGCGAGGGCGCCGGGGACGTTGAGGACGGTGCGCACCTCGGGGGTCAGGTGGGCGGAGATCTTCGCGAACTGCTCGTCGGTCAGCTCGTCCAGTTCCTTGCCGTCGGCCTCGGCCACCTTCACGCACTCGCCGGCGACCTCGTGCGCGACGCGGAACGGCACGCCCTGCCTGACCAGCCACTCGGCGATGTCGGTGGCGAGCGAGAACCCGGCCGGGGCCAGCTCCTCCATCCGCTCGCGGTGCACGGTCAGGGTGGCCATCATGCCGGTGAAGGCGGGGAGCAGGATCTCCAACTGGTCGATGGAGTCGAAGACCGGCTCCTTGTCCTCCTGGAGGTCGCGGTTGTACGCGAGCGGGAGGGCCTTGAGGGTGGCCATCAGGCCGGTCAGGTTGCCGATGAGGCGGCCGGACTTGCCGCGGGCCAGCTCGGCGATGTCCGGGTTCTTCTTCTGCGGCATGATCGACGAACCGGTGGAGAAGGCGTCGTGCAGGGTCACGAAGGAGAACTCCTTCGTGTTCCAGATGATGATCTCCTCGGCGATCCGGGAGACGTTCACTCCGATCATCGCGGTGATGAAGGCGAACTCCGCCACGAAGTCGCGGGAGGCCGTGCCGTCGATGGAGTTGCCGGCGCTGCCGTGCTCGAAGCCGAGGTCCTCGGCGACCGCCTCCGGGTCCAGGCCGAGGGAGGATCCGGCCAGGGCGCCCGAGCCGTACGGCGACACGGCCGTGCGCTCGTCCCACTGGCGCAGCCGCTCCGCGTCCCGGGACAGCGCCTGGACGTGGGCGAGGACGTGGTGCGCGAAGAGCACCGGCTGGGCGTGCTGGAGGTGGGTACGGCCGGGCATCGCGACGTCCGGGTGGGCCTCGGCGAGGCCGATCAGCGCGTCCTGGAGGTCGGCGATCAGGCCGCCGACGGTCCGGGCGTGGTCACGCAGGTACATGCGGAACAGGGTCGCCACCTGGTCGTTGCGGGAGCGCCCGGCGCGGAGCTTGCCGCCCAGGTCGGGGCCGAGCCGCTCCAGCAGGCCGCGCTCCAGGGCGGTGTGGACGTCCTCGTCGGCGATGGTGCCGGTGAAGGAGCCGTCGGCGACGTCCGCTTCGAGCCGGTCGAGCCCGGCGGTCATCCGGGCCAGCTCGTCCTCGGTGAGCAGCCCCGCCGCGTGCAACACGCGCGCGTGGGCACGCGAACCGGCGATGTCGTAGGGCGCGAGACGCCAGTCGAAGTGGACGGACGCGGACAGCTTCGCCAGTGCCTCGGCGGGCCCGTCGGCGAAACGGCCGCCCCAGAGCCGGACGTCACCGCTGTTGCTGCTCACTTGGGTCGCTCCTCAGGGCCGTTGATGTGCCACCGCCTCCGCACGGTACCTCCGGTGGCATGCATGAGTATGCAGAGCATTGCATGATTCGTCAATCTGGCGGGCGCCTGAACACGAGAGACCACCCTTCCGTACCCCTGGCCGGGGACTGGATCCCCCCGGCCGCCTGCACGCTCACCGAGTGACGTGACAGGCGCCGTGGCCGCCCCGTGGAACGCCGGCCGGGGCGGCCACGGGTGGGCCGGAGCGCGGAATCCGCGTCCGCATGGCGGGACCACCGGAGATTCTTCGGACAGGCGCTCGAGCGGCACCCATAATCCTTAGACATGGGAAAGACTTATGAACGCATAGACGGCAGACTCCGCACCTTCATCGAGGCGCAGCCCCTCTTCTTCACCGCCACCGCTCCCCTGGCCGGCGACGGCACGGTCAACCTGTCCCCCAAGGGCCTCACGGGCAGTTTCGCGGTGCTCGACGAACTCACCGTGGCCTACCTCGACTTCGCCGGCTCCACCGCCGAGACCGTCGCCCACCTGCGGGAGAACGGGCGGATCACCCTCATGTGGTGCGCCTTCCAGGGACCGCCGAACATCGTCCGGGTGCACGGCCGGGGCGAACCCGTCCTCCGCGACGACCCCCGTTTCCCGGAGCTGCTCACCCACTTCCCGGACATCGACGCCACCCCGCACGGGCTGCGCGCGATCATCGTCGTCACCGCCGAGCTCATCCGCGACTCCTGCGGTTACGCCGTCCCCTTCATGTCGTACGACAGCGACCGCGACCTGCACGGCAAGCGATTCGCACGCGAGGACGACGCCTCGCTCAGCGCGTACTTCGCCAAGAAGGACCACATCGCGACGAGCCTGGACGGCCTTCCCGGGCTGCCGTTGCCGCTGCCCCCGTCTACCGTCTGAGCCATGCGCCCCGGTGTCGTCGCCGCCCTCGTTTCCGCCACCCTCCTCGTGCTCGGTGCCGCGCCCGCCGGCGGGCCCCCGCCCCGGCCGCTGCCGGCCCGGATGGCGGAGACCGGCGGCGGCAGCCAGTTGATCACCGCGGTCGCGCCGGAGACCGGTTCGACCGAGGGCCGGGTCACCTGGTGGGACCGCAGGGGCGGCGCGAGCGGCGGGCGGTGGGTGCGGGCGGGTTCCGCGCCGGCCCGCTTCGGCGCCGGCGGACTGGCCGACGGGGCGACGCGCGTCCAAGGCACCAACACCACTCCGACCGGCCTGTACGACCTGCCGTACGCCTTCGGCATCGAACCGGCGCCGCGCGGGACGGCGTACCGGTACCGCCCGGTGCGCCAGGACTCCTGGTGGTGCCAGGACAACGCCTCCCGCTCCTACAACCGCTGGACCGAACCCCGCCCCGCCGACTGCCGCGCCGCCGAGGCCGAGCACCTGATCACCTACCCGGCGCAGTACGCGCACGCCCTGGTCGTCGGCTTCAACTACCACCGTCCGGTGCGCGGACGTGGCGCGGGCATCTTCCTGCACGTCGACGGGCGCGGGGCGACGGCCGGTTGCGTCTCGGTGCCCGCGGAGGCGATGCGCCGCGTCCTGCGGTGGGCCGACCCGGCGGCCCGGCCGCACATCGCGATCGGCACCTCGGGCGGGGCGACGGCGATCACTCGCTACTGAACAGCGGCGGGAGTACCGGCGGGGGCTGAACGCTCGGCAGGCGCGGCGCGTATCTGTGGGCCAAGGGTCAAGTCCCACGGAGGAACCGTGACCACCACGCTCGCCGGCGGCCGTGCCGCCCGCCGTCAGACGATGCGGCGCATCCGTCCGCGCCGCTCCCCCGCCGTCCCCCTGCTGCTCGCCGTGTGGGCGGGCGCGGCGGGCGTGTTGTGGCTGTGGTGGCGCAACACGCCCGCCATCTCCGACCAGACCGGCATGCTCCTGAACGCGGGCCGGATCACCGGCCTGCTCGCCGGGTACCTGATGGCGCTGGTGGTGCTCCAGATGGCGCGCGTGCCGGCGCTGGAGCGGCGGGTGGGCTCCGACCGGGTCGCCCGCTGGCACGCCATGACCGGCCGCTACACCCTGTGCCTGGTCCTCGCCCACGTCTTCCTGATCATGTGGGGGTACGCCGCCCAGGCCGGCAAGGGCCTCGGCGACATCGTGCAGCAGACGGTCGGCTCCGTGAACCAGTTGCCGGACATGGGCAAGGCCGCCGTCGGCACCGGGCTGCTGGTCCTCATCGGAGTGCTGTCCATCGGCCCGGTCCGGCGCCGGATCCCGTACGACGCCTGGTACCACGTGCACCTGCTCACCTACGCGGCGGTGTTCCTGACCTTCTGGCACCAGCTCACCACCGGTAACGACTTCGCCGTCGAGCCGGTCGCGAAGACCGTCTGGTACGCGCTGTACGGGACGGTGACCGCGCTCGTCCTCTGGTACCGGGTCCTGACCCCCCTCCGCCTCAACCTGCGGCACCGGATGCGGGTCGAGGCGGTGATCGAGGAGACGCCCGGGATCGTGTCGGTGCTGATCGGCGGGCGCAGGCTGCACCGGATGGGCGCGGAGGCCGGGCAGTTCTTCCGCTGGCGGTTCCTGGCACCGGGGATGCGGTTCAGCTCCCACCCGTACTCGCTGTCGGCGGCGCCGCGCCCGGACATGCTGCGGATCACCGTGAAGGCGATCGGCGACCACAGCGCCCGGCTGCGCGAGCTGGAGCCCGGCACCCGGGTGTGGGCGGAGGGCCCGTACGGCGCGCTGACCGCCCAGCGCCGCAGCCGGGGCAAGGTGCTGCTGGTGGCGGGCGGGGTGGGGATCACGCCGATGCGGGCGCTGTTCGAGACGCTGCCCGGCGCGTCCGGTGACATCACCCTGCTGTACCGGGCCAACAGCACCCAGGACCTGGCCCTGTGGGACGAGCTCGCCGGGATCGCCGAGGAACGCGGGGCCCGGCTGATGTACGCGGTCAACAGCCCGGACGGGGAGCGCCCCGACATCTCGGCGGAGAGCCTCAGCCGCAAGATCCCGGACGTCGACCGCCACGACGTCTTCCTGTGCGGGCCGCCCGGCTTCGCCCAGTCGGTGTACGAGGCACTGCGCGGCGCGGGAGTCCCCGCCCGCCGTATCCATCACGAGTCGTTCGAGATGTGAGCGACGGACATCAGGAGTCCAGGACAGATGAGGAAAAGCCACCCCGTTCGGCGTGCCGTGCTCGCCGGCGCCGCGACCGTGTCCGGGATCGTGCTGCTGCTGTCGTTGAAACCGGCGTCCGACCCGGGCTCCGCCTCGGCGGCGGGCGGCGCGGCCCCGCCCGTGGCCGCGCAGTCGCCGCAGGGCGGCCGGGGCGCGGGGGCCGGCACGGTGACGGGCGACGCGGCCAGTACCCAGTACGGCCCCGTGCAGGTCCGGCTCACGGTGAACGACGGGAAGATCACGGGCGCCGAGGCCGTGCAGGCGCCCAAGGGCGGGCAGAGCGACCAGGTCACCGCCGACGCCGTACCCAGACTCAACCAGGCCGCCGTCACCGCCGGCAACGCCGACATCGACGCCGTCTCCGGCGCCACCTACACCAGCGCCGGATACAAGCAGTCGTTGCAGTCGGCACTGGACAAGGTGGCCGCCGGATCCGCCGGACAGGGCTCGGGCGGACAGGGCTCGGGCGGTGCGGGCTCAGGCGGACCGGACGCGGGCGGTGCGGGCTCGGGCGGTGGCGCCCAGGGAACTCAGACGCTCACCGGCGCCGTCGCGCGCACCCAGTACGGGCCCGTACAGGTCCGGGTCACCGTCAGCGGCGGGAAGATCACGAACGCCGAGGCCCTCCAGGCGCCCGAGGGCGGGCAGAGCGACCAGGTCACCGCCGACGCCGTACCCAGACTCAACCAGGCCGCCGTCACCGCCGGCAACGCCGACATCGACGCCGTCTCCGGCGCCACCTACACCAGCGCCGGATACAAGCAGTCGTTGCAGTCGGCACTGGACCGGGCCGGTGGCTGACACCGTGACCGAGCCGGCACGGGCTCCCGCCGCGGTACGTCGGGTGGAGGAGACGATGGGGACCGTCTTCTCCTTCGACGTCCGCGGCGGGGAACCCACGGCCGTACGGGCGGCACTGGACGAGGCGGTCGCGGGGCTGCGCCGGGTCGACGAGGTGTTCAGCACCTACCGGGAGGGCAGCCAGGTGTCCCGTCTGGCGCGCGGCGAACTGACCGTCGACGCGTGCGCGCCCGAGGTCGCCGAGGTGCTGGAACTGGCGGCCGAGGCGGAGCGGGTCAGCGACGGCTGGTTCCGCACGTCGTACCGGGGCGGGCTGGACCCGACCGGGATCGTCAAGGGCTGGGCCGTGGAGCGCGCCGCCCGGCGGGTCGCGGCGGCGGGCGCGAGTGGCGTCAGCGTCAACGGGGGCGGGGACGTGCAGTTGCTCGGAACGCCGGGGACGGGGCGGCCGTGGCGGGCCGGTGTGTCGGACCCGCTGCGTCCGGGCGGGCTGGCGGCCGTCGTCTCCACCGCCGGGGCGGCCGAACTGGCCGTGGCGACCTCCGGCAGCGCGGAGCGGGGTGCGCACATCGTCGATCCGCGCACCCGGCGCTCCGCGGTGACCGACCTGGTGGCGGTGACGGTGGTGGCGCCGCGGCTGACGTGGGCGGACTGCTGGGCGACGGCGGCGTTCGCGATGGGTTCGCGGGAGGGGTTGCGGTGGCTGGAGTCCCTCGACGGGGTCGAGGGACTGTTGGTGACCGCGGGGGACGAGGTGCGGTGCACGGGGGGACTTGCGGGGTGGCTGGGGTGAGCGGCGCCTTGTGCGACCGTCGCCGCTGCTGACGTTCCGGGGTGCCGCTCACCCGCGTCGGCGGTGTGCCTCCCCCCGGAGCGGTACCCCCGGTTTCCCACCGCGCCACCCGTACCGCCCCGGGGCACCGCCTCCCGAGCCGTTCAGACAGTCGGGAAGGCACGACTGCCCGCGGCCGCGGGGGGCTCGGTCGGCCGTACCGCAACGCGTTCAGGGGCGCGGGGAGCCGCGCGACCAGCCGTGGACCGCCCGCGCCCGCCCGCGGCACGAGCCGCCGGGGCGCTCAATGCCCGTTCTGGGCCAACCTCAGCAGATGATCGGCCAGTGCCTGCCCGCCCGTCGGCTCCCTGCTGATCAGCATCAGCGTGTCGTCCCCCGCGATCGTCCCCAGGATGTCGTGCAGTTCCGCCTGGTCGATGGCCGAGGCGAGGAACTGCGCCGCTCCCGGAGGGGTCCGCAGGACCACGAGGTTCGCGGACGCCTCCGCGGAGATCAGCAGTTCCGCGGAGAGCCGCCGCATCCGCTCCTCCTTCACCGACTCCCCGAGCGGGGCCCGCGGGGTGCGGAAACCGCCCTCACTGGGCACCGCGTAGATGAGGTCGCCGTCGGTGTTGCGGATCTTCACCGCGTTCAGCTCGTCCAGATCCCGGGAGAGCGTCGCCTGCGTGACGGTCAGCCCGTCGTCGGCGAGCAGCTTGGCCAGTTGGCTCTGCGAGCGCACCGCCTGGCGGTTGAGGATGTCCACGATCCGGCGGTGGCGTGCGGTGCGGGTCTGCGGAAGGGCGGGCCCGGCCGTCTGCTCGTGCTCCTGCGCATGGCTCATCGTCGTCTCATTCTCCGGATCGTCCGTCCCCGTGGGCCGCGTCGGCGGCCTGGTCAAGGATGCCGGGCAGCGCCCCGAGGAACGCGTCCACCACGTCGTCGCCGAGGTTCAGCGCGGGCATCAGCCGTACGACATCGGGCGCGGGCACGTTCACCAGGATTCCGGCGTCCTGAGCCGCCTGCTGCACCTGGGGTGCGAGCGGCTCGGTGAGCACGATACCCAGGAGGAGACCCGCGCCCCGGACGTGGCCGACCAACGGGTGGCCGAGCGCCTCGACCCCGCCGCGGAGCTTCTCGCCCTGCCGCTTGACGTTGTCCAGCAGTCCCTCGCCCGCGATGGTGTCGAGGACGGCGAGTCCGGCGGCGCAGGCGACCGGGTTGCCGCCGAAGGTCGTGCCGTGCTGGCCGGGCTGGAGGAGGTCGGCGGCGCGGCCGAAGGCGACGGTCGCGCCCAGCGGCAGGCCGCCGCCGAGGCCCTTGGCGAGGGTGACGACGTCCGGCAGGACGCCCTCGTGGGCCTGGTACTCGAACCAGTGGCCGGTCCGGCCGACGCCGGTCTGCACCTCGTCCAGGACGAGCAGCGCGCCGGTGGCGGCGGTGATGGCCCGGGCCGCCTTCAGATAGCCGGGGGGCGGGACGACGACGCCGTTCTCGCCCTGGATCGGCTCGATGACGACGAGGGCGGTCTCCTCGGTGACCGCGGCGGCCAGCGCCTGCGGGTCGCCGTACGGTACGTGGGTGACGTCGCCGGGCAGCGGCAGGAACGGCTCCTGCTTGCCGGGCTGGCCGGTCAGCGCCAGGGCGCCCATGGTGCGGCCGTGGAAGCCGCCGTGGGTGGCGACCATGTGCGGCCGCCCGGTCAGCCGGCCGATCTTGAAGGCACCCTCGTTGGCCTCGGCGCCGGAGTTGCAGAAGTAGACCTTGCCGTCGCGGCCGAAGTGCTGGAGCAGCCGTTCGGCGAGCACGACGGGCGGCTCGGCGACGAAGAGGTTGGAGACGTGGCCGAGGGAGGCGATCTGCCGGCTCACCGCCTCGACCACCGCCGGGTGGGCGTGGCCGAGCGCGTTGACCGCGATGCCGCCGACGAAGTCGAGGTACTCCCTGCCGTCGGCGTCCCAGAGCCGGGAACCCTCGCCGCGTACCAGGGGCAGGCGCGGGGTGCCGTAGTTGTTCATGAGCGCGCCCCGCCACCGCTCGGTCAGTTCTTCGTTGCCCACGGCTCCCCCTGTGTTGCTCACGACTCCCCCTGTTCGTCCGGCACGACCATCGTGCCGATGCCCTCGTCGGTGAAGATCTCCAGCAGGATCGAGTGCTGGACCCGGCCGTCGATGACGCGGGCGGTGGTGACTCCGCCCCGCACGGCGTGCAGGCAGCCCTCCATCTTCGGCACCATGCCCGAGGAGAGGTCCGGCAGCAGCTTCTCCAGTTGGGAAGCGGTGAGGCGGCTGATCACCTCGTCGGAGTTCGGCCAGTCCTCATAGAGACCCTCCACGTCGGTGAGGACCATGAGAGTCTCGGCGTCGAGCGCCGCAGCGAGTGCCGCAGCCGCCGTATCAGCATTGACGTTGTAGACATGGTGATCGTCCTGGGAGCGGGCGATCGACGAGACGACCGGGATGCGGCCGTCGGCGAGCAGCGCCTCGATGGCGCCGGTGTCGATCTCGGTGATCTCACCGACCCGTCCGATGTCGACGAACTCGCCGTCGATCTCGGGCCGGTGCCTGGTGGCGGTGATGGTGTGCGCGTCCTCGCCGGTGAGGCCGACGGCGAACGCTCCGTGGCGGTTGAGCAGCCCGACCAGCTCGCGCTGCACCTGCCCGGCCAGCACCATGCGTACGACGTCCATGGCGTCCTCGGTGGTGACGCGCAGGCCTGCCTTGAACTCGCTGACGATGCCGGCCTTGTCGAGCGCGTGGCTGATCTGCGGGCCGCCTCCGTGCACGACGACCGGCTTGAGGCCCGCGTGGCGAAGGAAGACGACGTCCTGGGCGAAGGCGGCCTTCAGGTCCTCGTCCACCATGGCGTTGCCGCCGAACTTGATGACGACCGTCTTGCCGTGGTGCCGGGTCAGCCAGGGCAGCGCCTCGATGAGGATCTGGGCCTTGGGGAGCGCGGTGTGCTTCCTCGTCGTACTCATGAGCTGTACGCGCTGTTCTCGTGGACGTAGTCGGCCGTGAGGTCGTTGGTCCAGATGGTGGCGGTCGCGTCGCCGGCGGCGAGGTCGGCGACGACGTGCACCTCCCGGTAGCGCATGTCGACCAGCTCGCGGTCCTCGCCGACGCCGCCGTTCTTGCAGACCCAGACGCCGTTGATGGCGACGTTGAGGCGGTCGGGCTCGAAGGCGGCGGAGGTGGTGCCGATGGCGGAGAGGACGCGGCCCCAGTTGGGGTCCTCGCCGTGGATGGCGCACTTGAGGAGGTTGTTGCGGGCGATGGTGCGGCCCACCTGGACGGCGTCCTCCTCGGTCGCGGCGTTCACGACCTCGACCTTGATGTCCTTGCTGGCGCCCTCCGCGTCCCGGATGAGCTGCTGCCCGAGGTCGTCGCAGACGGTGCGTACGGCCTCGGCGAACGCGGCGTACTCCGGGGTGACGCCCGAGGAGCCGGAGGCGAGCAGCAGCACCGTGTCGTTGGTGGACATGCAGCCGTCGGAGTCGACGCGGTCGAAGGTGACCCGGGTGGCCGCGCGCAGCGCCCGGTCGAGCGCCTCGGCCTCCAGGTCGGCGTCCGTGGTGACGACGACCAGCATCGTGGCGAGGCCCGGCGCGAGCATGCCCGCGCCCTTGGCCATGCCGCCGACGGTCCAGCCGTCCTCGGTCACCACGGACGTCTTGTGCACGGTGTCGGTGGTCTTGATGGCGATGGCGGCCTTCTCACCGCCGTGCTCGGAGAGCTGAGCGGCGGCCGTCTCGACGCCCGGGAGCAGTTTGTCCATGGGCAGCGTTACGCCGATGAGTCCCGTCGAGCAGACGGCGACCTCGCCCGCGCCCGTCCCGAGCACCTCGGCGGCCTTCTCGGCGGTGGCATGGGTGTCCTGGAAGCCCTTGGGACCGGTGCAGGCGTTGGCACCGCCGGAGTTGAGGACGACGGCGGACACCTGCCCGCTCTTCAGCACCTGCTCGGACCACAGGACCGGCGCGGCCTTGACGCGGTTGGAGGTGAAGACGCCGGCGGCGGCGCGCCGGGGGCCGGTGTTGACCACGAGGGCCAGGTCGGGGTTGCCGCTGTCCTTGATCCCGGCGGCGATACCGGCCGCCGTGAACCCCTTTGCTGCCGTCACACTCACGGCGCGACTCCGATCGTCGTCAGTCCGGTGGTCTCGTCGAGACCCAGGGCGATGTTCATGCTCTGGACGGCACCGCCCGCGGTGCCCTTGGCCAGGTTGTCGAGGGCGCTGATGGCGATGATGCGGCCCGCGTCGGCGTCGTACGCGACCTGGACCGATACGGCGTTGGAACCGTGGACGGACGCGGTCGCGGGCCACTGGCCCTCGGGCAGCAGGTGCACGAAGGGCTCGTCGGCGAAGGCCTTCTCGTAGGCGGCGCGCACGGACTCGGCGGTGACTTCGGGCTTCGCCTTCGCGGTGCAGGTGGCGAGGATGCCGCGGGGCATCGGCGCGAGGGTCGGGGTGAAGGAGACGGAGACCGGTTCACCGGCGACCGCGCCGAGGTTCTGGACGATCTCGGGGGTGTGCCGGTGGCCGCCGCCGACGCCGTACGGCGACATGGAGCCCATGACCTCGCTGCCCAGCAGGTGCGGCTTGGCCGCCTTGCCCGCGCCGGAGGTGCCGGACGCGGCGACGATCACGGCCTCGGGCTCGGCGAGCGAGGCGGCGTAGGCCGGGAAGAGCGCCAGGGACACGGCGGTCGGGTAGCAACCGGGCACCGCGACGCGCTTGGACCCCTCCAGCGCGGCTCGGGCACCCGGCAGTTCGGGCAGGCCGTAGGGCCAGGTGCCGGCGTGCGGGGAGCCGTAGAACTTCTCCCAGGCACCGGCGTCCACGAGGCGGAAGTCGGCGCCCATGTCGATCACCAGCACGTCCGGGCCGAGCTGCTCGGCCACGGCGGCGGACTGCCCGTGCGGCAGCGCCAGGAACACGACATCGTGTCCGGCGAGGATCTCGGGCGTCGTCGCCTCCAGGACCCGGTCGGCCAGCGGCAGCAGATGCGGCTGCAGCGTGCCGAGCCTCTGACCCGCGTTGGAGTTGCCGGTCAGAGCGCCGATCTCGACCTCGGGGTGCGCGAGGAGCAGACGCAGCAGCTCACCGCCCGCATACCCGCTCGCTCCGGCCACCGCCGCACGTACTGCCATGACATCCTCCTCCTTGATGGCATGACTATACGTATCGCTGCACGTTTATGCAATCGAAGATCGGTGAAGAGTGCCCATGACGAACCACGGCGGACCACGGCGGACCACGGCGGACCACGGCGGACCGTGTCGGCCGGTCTCCGCGCGCCTGTCGCGCCGACGGCCCGGTCAGGACGGACTCAGCGGCCGGCCCCGGGTGACGACGGGGGAACGCGTGGTGCGGAGCCGCCCGGTTCCGGTGCCGTGCCGGGCGCCGGCGGCTGGACGGCCGCGGTGCGGATCTGCCGGTCCAGTCGGCGCCGCTCCTGCCGCGTGTACCGCGTCGTGTACTCGAGCGGGCCTTTCCGGGCCCCTCGCCACAGCCGGTAGGACCCGCGGGCCACCGGCTCCAGCACGAGGAGGACGATGCCGGCGCATGTCGCGAGGAAGCACCGCCTGGCCAGCCCCGGGTCCGGCTCGGCATCCGCCGTCCCCGCCCACGCCAGGATCTGCAACTGGTGCACGATCAGCAGCACGCAGACCACGCACCACACGCTGCCCGCGACGAGGTTGGCCGAGGTCCGTCTGCGCAGGTCTCGGCGTTGACTTCGGAGCTGGACGAGTGCCCCGGGCGAGGGCTCGACGCCCTGGCGCCGCTGTTCGATCAGGTGCCCCTTCGCGGCCGCCTGCTCTCGCTCGGACGAGAAGACCCGGTCCCCCACCCGCCTCGAGAGCCCTGTGTACTGCACGGTCCCGACCAACAGCACCGCGGCATTGACCGTGGTCAGGGTCGCCGCGTAGTCGTCACTCATCGCCCAGGCCATCCGTCCCCCGCCGCTCGACCGCCAACTGGCACAGTGGCCCTACGTATACCGGGTCCGAGCATCCCGCCGGCGCCCGGGACCGGTGACCGCGCGGGCCGGCCCGGCAAGGGGCCCGCACGGTCACCGGCCCCCGGGCTACCGCTGCTGCCTGATCCGCAGGAACGTCACCGAGTTCGCCGGGAAGGTGTACGTGAACTCGCTCGCCACCCCCGAGAAGGTCGACCGCACCGGGGTGACCGGCGTGTCCGTCTCGGTGTTGACCGCGTCCTGGCCGGCGGCCAGCGTGGTGACGCGGGCCTTGGGGGCGACCTTGGCGCCGCCGAGGTCGACGGCCGTGCGGGCCGCCGTGTCCTGGGCGTTGACGACCTTGACGATCAGCTCGCCGGTCCGCGCGTCCTCGGTGACGATCTGGCGGAACGGCTCGGCCGGCTTGTCGTCGGTGAAGCTGCCCCACTCCTCGCCGTCGAGGTACAGGGTCACCTGGCGGCCCCGCACCTTGATGTCGATGTCGTAGGCGCGGCCCGTCTCGATCGACCCGGCCTTGGAGATCAGCGTCGACTTGCCGCCGTCCGAGGCCTGTTCGACGGCGGACTGGGTGTTGTTCCAGCCGCCCAGGTTCCACCAGTAGTAGTTGCCGGTGTCCTGGACGCCGAAGGCGACGAGGAAGCCCTCCTTGCCGGACTTCTTCGTGGCCTTCACGTGCAGGTCGTAGTCCTTCCAGGCCGGGTCGCCCGCCGTGACCAGGGTGTTCTCGGCGGCGGCGTCGGTCTGGACGTACTGGCCGTCCTGGACGGTCCAGCTACCGGCACCCGAGTGGGTCCACTGCGACGCGTCACCGGAGAAGTCGTCGGTCAGGAGGCTCTCCCCCTCGGCCGAGGTGACCTTCACGTCGTCGTAGGCCGCGCTGGTCGCCCAGGTCGACAGGCCGACGGCGCCGGCGATGGGGCCGCTGACGGCCGGTGTACCGGTCGCCTTGGAGGGGACCACGTGGTCACCGGTGTTGTTCATGAAGAGCTTCTGGACCTCGTAGTTGGCCGAGTTCCAGGACGCGTGGTTGTTGAACCAGATCATGTCCGGGCTCCACTGCACGTAGTCCTCGTTGGCGAGCAGCGGGGCGTAGGAGGCGAGCTTGACGATGTCCGCGTTGCGCTCGAGGCCGGTCATGAAGGCGGCCTCGGACAGCGCGTTCTTCCAGGTGTTGCCCTGGGAGGCGTACTCGCCGAGGAAGACCTTGGGGCCGTTCCTGTCGTACGAGTCGTAGCGGTCGTTGTTCTGCAGGAACCACTGCGGGCTGTTGTAGTAGTGCTCGTCGACCATCTCGACGCCGGCCTCGCGGTTCAGCCGCCAGGCGGTGTCGAAGGTGGTGCCGGAGTCGTCCGGGCCGGAGTTGGAGACGACGGTGATGTCCGGGTACTTCGCCTCGATCGCCGCGCGGAACTCCTTGAAGCGGGCCATGAACTCCCGGGGCAGGTTCTCCTCGTTGCCGACGCCTATGTGGGTGAGGTGGAAGGGCTTGGGATGGCCCATCTCGGCCCGCAGGCCGCCCCACTCGCTGGTGCGGGGACCGTTGGCGAACTCGATGAGGTCGAGGGCGTCCTGGATGTGCCGCTTCAGCAGCGCGTCGTCGTCGGTGGCCTTGTTCTGGCCGCAGCCGGTGACCAGGGCGGGCACGACGGGCAGCGGCATGGCGCCGATGTCCTCGGCGAAGCGGAAGTACTCGTAGTAGCCGAGACCGTAGCTCTGGTTGTAACCCCAGAAGTTGGCGTTGGTGGCGCGCTCCTCGACCGGGCCTACGGTGTCCTTCCACTGGTAGCTGCGTTCGCGCTGCCAGCCGCTCGCCTCGCTGTAGTCCTCCATGGAGCCGGTGTTGACCAGGCAGCCGCCGGGGAAGCGCAGGAAGCCGGGGTTCAGGGCCTCGATCTTCTCGGCGAGGTCCTTGCGCAGGCCGTTGGGCTGGTTCCGGTAGGTGTCCCGCGGGAAGAGGGACACCATGTCGAGAGCGGCCGGCGCGGTGGTGGCGACGGCGAGGCGGCCGCGGTTGCTGGTGCGGGTCGCCTTGAAGGTGGCGGTGTACTTGCGCCACTCCCCCTTCGCGGCGACCTGGCGCACCTTGGCGAGCGTGCCCGCCGCGTCCCGGAGGGTGACGGTGAGGGTGGTGCCGCCCTCGGCCCGGGCCCACACCGAGAAGTCGTACTTCTCGCCCTCCTCCACCCGGATACCGGTGTTGTAGCCGGCGTTGGTGACGGACGAACCGGCGCCCAGGGAGAGGTAGTTGCGGTTGCGCTCGTTGAGGCGGCCGTCGTCGTTCACCACCTCGGCGGTGCCGTCGGCCGCCCAGGAGGTGAGCGGTGTGTAGGAGGCGTTGTCGGCGGTGGAGTACTCGAAGGAACGGTTCTGCACGAGTTCGGCGTACAGGCCGCCGTCGGCGGCGCGGTTGATGTCCTCGTAGAAGACGCCGTACATCGTGTCGTCGATCGCGGCGCCCTCGGCGGACGGGTCGACGGTGATCGCGTAGTCGGTGACGGCCTCCGCGTGCGCCGGTGACGGCAGCAGGGCCGAGGCGGTCAGGAGGGCGGTGACGCTGAGACCGAGTCTCCAGCGGGTGCGTGACATGGATACTCCGCGGCTCTCGCTAGGTCGTTCGAAATATCGGACATTGGTCAGCACTTCGAACGGCAAGATAGGGAGGGGGCCACGGCGCGTCAATGGGTCGCGCAGCAACCAGTGGGCCGGAGACGGAAAGCGGGTGGAAATGGGCGAGTTGTGGCCGGTGCCGGACGTGCTGGCGTTTCTCGCGGGCCGGTGGCGCACCGAGCGGTCGGTGCGGGATCTGGCGAGCGGCGCGGAGGGCCGCTTCGAGGGGACCACGGCGTTCGACGCGCTCGACGGCGACGGGCTGCTCGGCCGGGAGACCGGCGCCTTCACCTGGCAGGGCGTGACCCGCCCCGCCGAGCGGACGCTGCGCTACGCGCCGGGGCCCTCGCCCGGCATCTGCGACGTGTACTTCGCGGACGGCAGGCCCTTCCACGGCCTGGATCTGACCTCGGGCCACCACGTGGCCGACCACCCGTGCGCCGCCGACCTCTACCGCGGCGAGTTCACCGTCCGGGACGAGGACCACTGGCGGACCGTGTGGCGCGTGGGCGGCCCGGCGAAGGACCTGCTGCTCACGACGGACTACCTTCGCGAGACGCCGGATTCCTGAAAGCTCTGGGGTTCCCGGGACGCCAGGGCGACTGGGCCTCCACGGCTCCTGGACGCCTGGGGCTTCGCGGCCCCCAGGCCTCCGGGGCCACTTGAGCCACTTGAGCCACCTGGGGGTTGGTCCCTTGGACCTCTAAACCCTCTAGGCCTCTAGGCCTCTAGGCCTCTAGGCCTCTAGGCCTCTAGGCCTCTAGTATTGCTACGGTGTTTGTGCTGATTGCTGACCAGTTCAGGGACTGTGTCCGCGTCGTTTGTAGTGACTGAGCCGAGCTCGACACTGCCGTCTGCGGCGCCATGTCGACCAGTGCAGGACGTGGTCGACCGGGGTGGGACGGCGGTCGGTGAGTCGGGTGATCAGGCGTCGGATCTCGGCGAGACTGAGGTGCTTGAGCGGGGAGGATCCGTTTCTGCTTTGTCCGCATCCAACTGGCGGGCGCGCAGGACGGTCAGGCAGGCGTGGGCGGCCATGGCCAGGGTCATGTGGCGGTGCCAGCCGGGATAGCGGGGACCTGGTAGTCGTCCAAGGCCGCACTCCTGCTTGGCGGTCTGGAAGCATTCCTCGACCGCCCACCGGCTGCCGGCGATGCGGATCAGCTCGTCCAGCGTGGTGCCGGCGGGGCAGTAGGCGATGTAGTAGGAGATCTCCTCGGGCCTGCTGACGCTGCGGCGGGCGGGAACCCAGTGCCAGCGGTCCTCGCGGTGCCACGGCCGCGCTTCGACGCGGGCCCAGTCGTGAATCCGCCGGCCGTGGGCTCCCTCGCCGCAGGAACGACGTTTCCACTTCTGCCGTGGCAGGCCGGGAAACAGGTCGTGGACGGGGTGGTCGAGGGCGAAGCAGGTGACGACGGTGTCGTGGCGGGTGGTGGCCATGACGTGGCGATGCGTCGAGTCCGTCGCGTCGGGCGATGAAAACGCCCAGCTCGTGTCGGCTGAGAGCCTGGTTCCCGCCGAGGTGGTGGACGCCGCACCTACGAGCGCGGTGCGGCGAGCGACTGGAGCGACCTCCTCCGTCGTCCCCCAGGAGCCGGAACTCGACCTGCAGGGAGACGAGAGCCTCCTCGAAGCAGCGACGCCGGAAACCTACGTGGCTGTCAGCCGGTACGACCTTCCCGCCGCACGCGCCTAGCGTCCCATGCCAGTGAACCTTGACCGATTGCCACTGAAGATTGACCGCTGCCCAGTTCGTGCCATCGAACCGTGACTGACTAAGTCAGCGCCCCGTCCGACAGTTCACCCGATAGAAGGCATCTCCGATCTTCACGCAGTATCGTCGGCCAGGCGTCCTTACAGTCTGCATGCCGTCCGGATGAGATGGCATGCGTCGCTGACACATGGGAGTGGGACGTGAGGTCTTCGGGTATGGCTGTCTCGGCAATGGCCGTGGCTATGGCGGCGCTGGGAGTAGGAAGTGGTGCCCCCGTGTCCGCTGCCCCCACGGCTACGCCGTCGTGCGGCGGGGCGGAGTGCCCCAGTTTGAAGCCGACCAGGCTCACGGCCAGCCAGGCCAGCCTGAACGTCACGCAGATGCAACTGGAAAACATCAACGCGATGGCGACAGACGCGGTGACCGGGGAGCCCATCCGCGGCGCGAAGATCGTGTTCGCCACCATTGGCGGCCGGACGCTGGGGATGGCCTACACGGACTACTACGGCATCGCTGCGATCACTGCGCCGGAGAATTTCGGCCCCGGAACCCTCCAGGAACTGCTGGGCGGCTATGAAGCCGCGATGATCGGCGACGGCATTCACGCCCCGGCCGGAGCCCACGGAGCGATCACGATTGGCACGGACCAAGGCCCTGGTGTTCCAGGCGGCCCCTGCTCCGTCTGCAGTGACCGTGCGCTCAAGCAAGACGTGGTCCCGGTCGACTGGAGCCGGTAGCGGTGGGGATCTTCCGTCGGCGGTCCCGGGCGGCTGACCACGGCGCCTCGGCACGGCTTCGAGCTGAGGCCCGGGAGCTCAGCGACGTGGTATCGGCCAGCCCGGTCAACGGTTACGCGGTTCTGGAGACCGTGGCCGCGCTGCCCGTCAGTACCTGGCGCTACCTCTGGGAGCCCGAAGGCGTGCGTCACCTGGGGCCGATGGCCCAGGACTGGCACGCCGCCTTCGGCTTGAACCCCGACGACACCACCATCCCCGTCGTCGACGGCCTCGGCGTCGCCCTGGTGTGCATCCAGGCACTGGACCGCCGCGTGGAAGAGCTCACGGCCGAAGTGGATCGTCTGCGAGAAGCCGCGAGCCCGAACACGCCCGGCGCCGCGTGACGCGCCAGATGGCCTGTTGCGATGCTCCAGCGCTCGGCTGGGGAAGGCCGGTTGCCGCAGTCGCCGTCCCCGCTGAGCGCGGCCCGTGGTGGCCATCCCTTCCCTCGGATAGTGGGGGAGTCGGTCCCTGCGGAACTCAGCGTGATCCAGAAGGCAAGACACGATGACAAGGCAGGACACCTTGACACGACACGAGACCGTAACGGGATCATCCCAGGGGATGGATCTGCGGTCACCGGTGTGTACGGACGCAGTCTGGCGGCTCCCGGTGACGGTCTGTCGCATCACCCAGTTCCTGGGTGAGCAGACGGCCGGCGCCCTACTGGAGCGCGCCATCGCCTCCGCCAGCGACACGTTGAAGCCCTCCATGATTCGCGACCGGGAAGTGGTCCCCGACTTTCGCCGGTCCCGCTCGCGCCAAGACTTCGCCGCGCCTGAGCTGATCGCGGCCATGTACGAGGTGCTGGAGGGGGTCGAGCACACTCTCGGAGTCTCCTGCCAGCACACCGAACCCAGCTACAGCCTCAACGCGCACAACGACGGCGACTTTTACCGGCCGCACCAGGACACCGGCGTCGAGTTCGCCCCCCGGCGCCTGCTCACATTCGTGTACTACCTGCATCGCACACCCCGGCCTTTCGATGGGGGCGAGCTGCGTGTGTTCGACGCGGCTCTGCCCCTGCACACCGAGACGGCCGGGAGATGGCAGGAGCGCACCTGGCGGGACTGGGAGCCCGAGCACGACAGCATCGTCTTCTTCCTACCCACCGCCTGGCATGAGGTAAGGCCGGTCAACTGCCCGAGCAAGCAGCACGCGGACAGCCGCTTCGCCGTCAACGGCTGGCTGTGCAGCCCCGACCCCGCGCACCGTGGGAATGACGCGAGCCCGTGAAACACATCGTCCCCGAGTCCGACCGGCGGGGATGCGTCCCCTCAGTCGGACTCGTTCGCGCTCGAGCCGGCTCGTGCTGGCACTGATGCCACCGACCGGCTGTGGATCGAGGACGGCACCCTCGTCCCGGTCCGCGACCGCAACGTCGGAGCGTCTTCGCGCAACTACCGGTTCTCGGCGAACGTGCAGGTCATCGTGGCCGCCAAGACGCGCTTGGTAGTGGCCGCGGCACGTCCGGTGCCCGGCAACACGGCGGACGCGAAAGTCTGGCGGGACTCCGGCCTGGCTGCACACTGCGAGGGCGTGACGGTCCTCGGCGACGGCGCTTACATCAACACCGGGCTGATCGTCCCACACCGCAAACGCCCCGGACACCCCCTGTTGAAAGGCGAGGAAGAAGACAACGCCCAGCACCGCAAGGTCCGCGCCCGCGTCGAGCACACCTTCTCCCGCATGAAGAACTACAAAATCCGCCGCGACTGCCGGCAACGCGGCGACGGTCTCCACCACGCCGTCCAGGCCGTCGCCCGCATACACAACCTCGCCCTCGCCGCATGACCACACCGCCCCGGACACCCGCTCCGACCTGCCTGATCACGGCCTTCTGCAACACCCTTTAGGACCTCGAGGCCGACGCCCCTTCGAAGCGGAGGTTCCAGCGGCCCGCGCGCCCCGTGACGGTGGCCGTCGACAGGGGGCGGACGTCCAGGTTCCAGTACGTCGCGGGCGGCGCTTTCAGGACGTACACCAGCGCGGCCCGGATCACGGACGGCTCGGCCACGGCGACGATGCGGTCGCCGTCCTCGCCGGGGCGGGTGTCGAGCCAGTCGCCGACCCGGGTGATGAAGGCCAGCAGCGGCTCCCCGCCGTGCGGTGCCGTCCGCGGGTCGGCGAGCCAGGCGTCCACGGCGGCCGGCTCGCGGGCCATGGCCTCGCCGAGAGTCAGTCCGCGCCAGCGGCCCATGTCACAGTCCCGCAGGGCGAGTTGCACCAGCGGCACGCAGCCGATGGCGTCCCCGGTGGCGCGGCTGCGGGGCGTGGGCGAGCAGTAGCGCAACTCGGCCGCCGCGAGCGGCAGCAGCTCGCCCCCGGCGCGCAGCACCTCGTCCCAGCCACCCTGGTCGAGCGGCCGGTCGTCGTCGAAGCGCTCCGCGAGCAGCGACGAGCTGCGTGCGGCCGCGACAAACGTGACCCGAAGCGCCATGCGGTGATGGTGCTGCGCCAAGGTACGCAGGTCAAGGGGTGTTACCTCTGGGTTACCCAGGGTGTGCCACGGCTCACGGGCCGAAGGCGGGAACCAGCCACCGCTCGGGCCGGTCCGGGGCCGCGGAGCCGAGTTTCCGGTAGGCGCCGTACGCGTCGTGCACGTGCACCGTCACGCGAAGGTCACCCGGTCGGTGCTCCGCGCCGGCCTGCCCGCACCAGCCGTGAGACCGCGTCGCCCCGTCATGAGCGGCTGCCCCACACCTCCGCGCAGGCCGTGCGCAGGCGCCGTACCCCTTCCGCGATCTCCCCGACGCCTCCGACCGCCGCGAAGCTCAGCCGGAGGTGGGCGGCCGGCGGTTCGGCGCTGAAGTAGGGCCGGCCCGGGGTGACGGCGACGCCCGCGCGCAGGGCGGCCGCGGTGAGGGCGGTCTCGTCGGTGCCGTCGGGCAGGCGCGGCCACAGGTGGTAGCCGCCGGAGGGTACGTGGGACAGGGCGACCTCGGGCAGGTGCCGCAGCAGTGCGGACGTCATCGCGTCCCGGCGGGCCCGCAACTCGGCCGAGACGGCGCGCAGATGGCGGGGCCAGGCGGGCGAGCCGACGAGCTCCAGCGCCGCTTCCTGCAGGGGCCGGGGCACGAAGAAGGTGTCGACGACCTGGATGGCGCGCAGCCGCTCCAGCACCGGTCCGCGCGCGGCCAGGGCGCCGACCCGGAAGCTGGGCGAGGTCGCCTTGGTCAGCGAGCAGACGTGGACGACGACGCCGTCCGGGTCGTCGGCGGCGAGCGGGGCCGGCAGCGGGCCCGCGTCCTCGTGCACCAGCCGCCGTACGAAGTCGTCCTCGACGACGAAGGCGCCCGCCGCGCGGGCGATGCGCAGCACCTCACCGCGCCGCTCGGGGGCGAGCACGGCGCCGGTCGGGTTCTGGAACAGGGGCTGGCAGACGAAGATGCGGGCGCCGGTCGCCCGGAAGGCGTCGGCGAGCAGGGCCGGCCGCACGCCGTCCGCGTCCACGGGCACCGGTACCGGGCGCAGGCCGGCCGCACGCGCGATGGCCAGCATGCCGGGGTAGGTCGGGGACTCGACGAGGACGGGAGCGCCGGGCGGGGCGAGGGCGCGCAGCGCGGTGGTCAGCGCGGACTGGCCGCCCGCGGTGATCAGCACCTCCGCCGCCGTGATGGCCCCGCCGATACCGCGCGCGAACCACTCCCGCAGCTCCGGCAGCCCCTCCATCGGCGGCCGGCCCCACGCGCCGGGACGTCGCCCGGCCCGGGACAGCGCCGCCGCCATCGCCCGCTCCGGCTGCAGCGACGTGTGCAGGTAGCCGCCGTTGAACTCCACGACCCCGGGCGGCGGCGCGGACAGCGAGACCAGCACCCCGGAGGCGTCCACCGAGCGCGGTACGAGGTCGGCGGCGCCGTCGGCGCTCAGCGCGACCTCCTGCCACGAGGTGTCCCCGGCGGGCGCGGCCGACTCGCGTCGCCGGGCGCGGAAGGCCCCGGCGCCGGGGCGGGTGACCACCAGCCCCTCGGCGGACAGTTGCGCCAGGGCGCGGGAGACGGTCACCGGGCTCACCCGGAACCGGTCGACGAGGGCACGGCTGGACGGGAGCTTTCCGCCGGGTGAGTAGCGGTCGAGCTCCCGCCGCAGTTGGTTCGCCAGGTCAGCGACACTGCTACGCTCTTGCATGAGAGCAGAGAGTAGCGCTATCAGCTCATCGACGATAGCGGTCGGCGGTTCGGACACGGCACCCCGCAGGAGCTTGTCCGGCACCCTCCAAGCCGCCCTCGGTGTCGTCGCCTTCTCCCTCACCTTCCCCGCCACCGCGTGGGGCCTCGAGGGCTTCGGCCCGTGGTCGCTCATCGCCGTGCGCAGCGTCCTCGCCGCGGTGATCGCCGGTGGCTGTCTGCTGGCGGTGCGCGCGCCGCTGCCCGAACGGCGGCACTGGTTCGGGCTCGCGGTGGTGGCCGGCGGCGTCGTCCTCGGCTTCCCGCTGCTGACCACGCTCGCCCTGCGGACCTCGACCACCGCGCACGCCGCCGTCGTGGTCGGCCTCCTCCCCCTGACCACCGCGCTGCTGTCCGCCCTGCGCATCGGCACCCGCCCCTCGCGCACCTTCTGGACGGCGGCCCTGGCGGGTGCGGCGGCCGTGCTCGCCTTCACCGTGCAGCAGAGCGGCGGCGCCCTGACCACGGCGGACGCCTTCCTCTTCGCGGCGCTGGTGGTGTGCGCGGCCGGCTACACCGAGGGTGGCCGGCTGGCCCGGGTCATGCCGGGATGGCAGGTCATCGGGTGGGCGCTGGTGCTGAGCCTGCCGCTGACCGTGCCGATGGCGGCCGTCGCCCTGTCGTTCGAGCCGGTGCACCTGACGGCGCACAGCGTGACCGGGCTGCTGTGGGTCGCGGCGGGTTCGCAGTTCCTGGGCCTGGTCGTCTGGTACCGGGGCATGGCGGCCATCGGCATCCCCAAGGCCAGCCAGTTGCAGCTCGCCCAGCCGCTGCTCACACTGGTGTGGTCGGTACTTCTCCTGGGCGAGCACCTGACGGTGGCCGCTCCGCTGACGGCCGCGGCGGTATTGGTGTGCATCGCGGTCACCCAGCGGGCCCGGGGCTGAGCGGCACACACGTGAGGAGGCCTCACAGATGCACGCAACCAAGGGCGACAAGCTCATCCAGCACGGCCGGGTCGTCGGTGAGCACGACAAGGTGGCGGAGATCGTCGAAGTCATGGGCGAGGAGGGTGCTCCCCCGTACCGGGTCCGGTTCGAGGACGGGCACGAGGCGGTGTGCTCGCCCGGCCCCGACTCCGAGATCCGGCACAGGGAGATCCAGCTCTAGCCGGGTTCCGTCCTAGCGCGAGGTGCCGGCCGGCTGTGTGTAGTGGTCGGCACTCACCCGCGCCATCGCGCCGATCCGGTCGTCGGCCACCTCCTTCGCGGAGAAGAAGACGTGACCGCGCACCTCGGGATGGTTCCGGGCCAGCGTGAGGTGCCGGGACAGTTCGGCCGGGTCCTGCCAGGCGGCGGGCTGCGCCGGGTCGCCGGCCTTGTACAGCGCCTCGCCCACGTAGAGCTGCGTCCGGCTGCCCCGGGCGACCTCGGCCCACCAGGGGAGCAGTCGCGCGTAGTCGGCGGCGTCCAGGCCGATGTTCCAGTAGAGCTGCGGCACGATGTAGTCGAGCCAGCCCTCGCGCACCCACTTGCGGGTGTCCGCGTGCAGGTCGTCGTAGGTCTGCACGCCCGCCCTGGTGTCCGAGCCCTTCGGGTCGGTGGCCGCGTTGCGCCACACCCCGAAGGGGCTGACCCCGAAGCGGGCGGCGGGCCGGATCCTCTTGACGCGTTCCGCGGTCTCGCGCACCAGCAGGTCGATGTTCTCCCGGCGCCAGGCCGCCTTGGTGGCGAAGCCGCTGCCGTAGGTGCCGTAGGTGCCGCCGTCGTCGAAGCTCCGGCCCGCCACCGGATAGGGGTAGAAGTAGTCGTCGAAGTGGACGCCGTCCACCGCGTACTTCTCCACCGCGTCCATCATCGCGTCCTGGACGAAGGCCCGGACCTCGGGCAGCCCCGGGTTGTAGTAGAGCTTCCCGCCGTAGGGCACCACCCACGCGGGGTTCCGGCGCCCGGGGTGGGAGGGCACCAGGCGGGCCGGGTCGTCGTGCGTGGCGACGCGGTACGGGTTGAACCAGGCGTGCAGTTCCAGGCCGCGGGCGTGGGCCTCCTTCACGGCGGTGCCCAGCGGGTCCCAGCCGGGGTCGCGGCCCTGGCTGCCGGTCAGGTACTCCGACCAGGGCTCGAACGCCGAGGGCCACAGCGCGTCCGCCGTCGGTCGCACCTGGAAGATCACGGTGTTGAGACGGTGCCGCACCGCGTTGTCGAGGTGCTCGATCAGTTCCGCACGCTGCTCGGACGCGCGCAGCCCCGCACGGCTGGGCCAGTCGCGGTTGGCCACCGTGGCCAGCCACATGCCCCGCATCCCGGTGACGGCACGGCGTGCGGGCCGTTCCGGGGCGGGGAGCGGCGCCGGCGGCGTCGGTGCGTCCGACGGAACGGGTGCCGCCGACGCCCGGGGCGCCATGGTGAACGCCGACAACGCCGCCACCGCGAAAGCACGACGCGAGACACGGCCCATGGAATGACCTCCTGAACACTGTGGATCCGCACGGTCACGGATCGTGAGGGGATACCCAGCATGCCCGACCCTGAGGACGGATCCGTGGCCATTCGGGGGTAACGTGCTCGATCGGAGCAGGCGCCGGGGACCCCGGCAGGCCTGCTGCCACGGCAGTGGAGTCAGCGAAAGGGACGATGTGACCGGCATCTCGGGAGATATCGCACGCGTCGGCGTGGTGGGCTGCGGTCAGATGGGGGCGGGCATCGCCGAGGTGTGCGCCCGCTCCGGTCTGGAGGTGATGGTCGCCGAGACCACCGGCGAAGCCCTGGAGATCGGCCGGACCCGGTTGTACAACTCGCTCGCCAAGGCCGCCGAGCGCGGCAAGATCACCGAGGAGGAGCGGGAGGCGACGCAGGCGCGCCTGAGCTTCACCACCGACCTCGGCGAGTTCGCCGACCGTGATCTGGTGATCGAGGCCGTCGTCGAGAACGAGCAGGTCAAGACCGAGATTTTCCAGGTGCTCGACCAGGTCGTGACCCGGCCTGACGCGATCCTGGCCTCCAACACCTCCTCGATCCCGCTGGTGAAGCTGGCGGTCGCCACCTCGCGGCCCGACCACGTCATCGGCATCCACTTCTTCAACCCGGCCCCGGTGCAGCAGCTCGTCGAGCTGATCCCGGCGCTCACCACCTCCGAGGGCACCCTCAGCCGGTCGCAGCTCTTCACCGAGAAGGTGCTGGGCAAGCACTCCATCCGCGCCCAGGACCGCTCCGGCTTCGTGGTCAACGCGCTGCTGATCCCCTACCTGCTGTCCGCGATCCGGATGTTCGAGTCGGGCATCGCCAGCCGCGAGGACATCGACAACGGCATGGAGATGGGCTGCGCCCACCCGATGGGGCCGCTGAAGCTGGCCGACCTGATCGGCCTGGACACGGTCGCCTCGGTCGCGTTCTCGATGTACGAGGAGTACAAGGAGCCGCTGTACGCCGCTCCCCCGCTGCTCCAGCGCATGGTCGACGCGGGCCGGCTGGGCCGCAAGAGCGGCTCGGGCTTCTACTCGTACGGCTGACACGCAGCGTGACATCGCACGGGCCCGGCACCTGACGAGGTGCCGGGCCCGCGGCGTTCACACGGCGTGTGCGCGCCGGGCTCGCATATGCCGCCCGCACACTCTCCCCACGCGCCCACCAGGCGGGTTGACTCACCATGCACATGCAAGGGATGTGAGACGACTACGGAAAGGAGCGGTTCGTGACCGCCGATCCCGAGCATTCCGTCGTCCAGGGAGAACTCGCAGAGTTACGACGCCGGCTCGACGTGGCCTACGCCCGCGTCGAGGGCGGACTGGCCCTGCTCTCCCACCGCACCGAGGAGACCGCCAAGGAGCTGGAGGATCTGAACACCCGGCTGACCGCCCTGGAGCACGCCCGCTGGCCGCTGCCCTCGGTCGCGGTCGTCACCGCCGTCGGCGCCCTGGTCGTGGCGGTCTGGCAGGCCCTCGGACACTAGGCACCGCCGACCCGGCCGGGCGGGGTGTCCTGTCCGAGCCTGAGGTGGTGCAGCAGGAGTAGCGCGGCCGCCATGTTGGCGGCCGGGACCTCCCCGCGGGCGACCAGGTCGGGAACGAGTTTGAGGGGGACCCATTCCCGGCGGTCCGACTCGAAGTCGTCCACGGGGTGTCCGACGTACGCGCCCTCGTCGGCCCAGTAGATGTGGTGCCGGGCGTCGGTGAGACCGTTGGACGGCTCCACGCTCATGAGGTGGTGCAGCGGTCCCGGCCGCCAGCCGGTCTCCTCCTCCAGTTCCCTGGCCGCCGCCACCGCCACGTCCTCGCCGTCCTCGACGACGCCGGCCGCCAGTTCCCAGCCCCAGCTATCGGTGATGAAGCGGTGCCGCCACAGCAGGAGGACCTCGCCCGCGTCGTTCACGACGGTGGCCACGGCGACGGGGCGCATCCGTATGAGGAAGTGGTCGATATGCCGGCCGTCCGGTAGCCCGACGTCGGCGAGATTGACGCTGAACCAGCGATTCGAGTACACAGTTTGCTCGTTCTCTTTCGTCCACTGCACGGTTCTGCCACCTTTCCTGGAGTAGGTGGCAATATCGCAGCAGTGGCGTCCCGGCAGCAGGCGCACGTGGCCGCTCACGGCGCGGCGGTGGGCGCAGGGCGCCCGGGGACCGGACGGTCACAGCGGCACGCGCAGAGCCCCGTCGATGAGTTCGGCGGCCTCGGCGGTGCCCGCGCCACCACTGCGCACGAGGTGCTCCCGGACCGCGCGGAGTCTGTCGCGCAGGCGCCGGGACTCCATGCCGCGGGCCTGTTCGGCCATCTGCACCGCGGTGGCCACCGCCTTGTCGGCGTTGCCCCGGCGCAGTTCGATCGTGCTGAGCATGGCGAGCCGGTGCACGCGGCCCCGGTCGTGCGCCGGGTTGTCGACGGCGGCCGCGGCGTGCTCCCCCGCCGCCGCGAGCTCACCGAGGCTGAGCAGCGCCTCGGCGACCTGGACGTTGACCAGGCCGGGCTGGACGTACCCGGTCTCGGCGGGCTCGTAGCCCCGCCGGATGCGCTCGGCGGCCTGCTCGGCCCGCCGGATGCAGGACAGGGCACCGGTGCCGTCGCCGAGATGGGCGTACGCCTTGGCCTGCATCGCGTAGAGGTCGGAGGCGAGCGCCGGGGTGATCTGGCGGCCGGCGGCGCGCAGCGCGGCCTCGGCGAAGGCGACGGCCTGCCGGTTCTCCCGCATGAACAGGGCCTGGTTGACGAGGAGCGCGATGACGTAGGCCCCCAGACCCCGGTCACCGCTGGCCTTCGCGAGCCGGAGCGCCTGGTGGAAGTAGCGCTGGGCGAGACCGTGCGCGTCGGAGTCGTACGCGCAGATGCCGGCGACCGCCACCAACCCGCCGGTGGCCCGGTGCAGTTGGCGGCCGGTGGCGTCCGGGTAGCTGCCGCGCAGCAGCGGGGCGGCCTCCGAGTTGAGGAAGCCGACGATGCGGGCGCGGGTCGCCAGGCCGCCGGCCTTGCGGTACATCTGCTCGTAGTGGGCGCGCGCGCAGCGCAGCGTCTCCAGGTCGGACGCGGTGACCCGGTGCCTGCCGCCGCGGGAGACGTCCACGTCCTCGGGCGGGTTCTCCCACTCCCACACCGGCATCACGGCGGGCGTGCCGGTGAGTGCGGGGGCGCCGAGGATGTGCGGGCGCTGCTGCTGGTCGGAGCGCCACAGGGCGGTCGCCCGCTCCACGAACCCGGACAGCGAGCCGGTGTGCGGGGCGGCGGCCGGCTCACCGGGCATGCCGAGGCCGATGTCGTCGAGAGTGACGGGGCGGTGCAGCCGGGACGCGAGGACCTCGCAGATCAGGTCGGGCACCTGGCCGCGTGGCCGCTGCCCCTTCAACCACCGCGCGACGGCGGTGTGTTCGTATCTCAGCGCGAGTCCGCGCACCCGTCCCGCCTGGTTGACGTGCGCGGCCAGTCCGGCGTGCGAGATCCCGGCCTCGTCCAGGATCGCGTCGAGCAGGGTGTTGGGCTGCATGGGTGCCCCCCGGTGACTCGGTGCCGACAGCGTAGTGCGTCGGTCTTCACACGGGGTGTGAACCGAGTACGCGCTTTCGTACCGTGTGCGCGCTGTCGCGGAGAGTCCCGGACCGGTTGACTGAACTGCCTCGAAAGAGGCCGGCCGGGCCGCCGGCTCCCCCTCGTACAGTGCGGCGGCCCGATTCGACGCCGTCCGCCCGGCCGCCTGCCCGACACTCCGTGGCGGGGCGGACGGCTCCGCCGGCCCCACGGCGCGACCGGCTCCGCCGGTCGCGCGGAGGATCGCGGTGCGTTGTCGACCGCGGGTGCGTCGTGGCCGCTCGCGCAGTTCCCCGCGCCCCTGGAGGGGCGTTGCGCTGACGCCCTCAGGGGCGCGGGGACTGCGCGACAAGCCACGACGCGCCCGCAGTCGCCGATCGGCACGAACCCCCCGCCCCTTGGGCGAACCGTCAGCTCCGGAGTGCCGCTCCAACACGTTCGCCCGCGAGGGCGACCGCCGCGTCGCGGGCGGCGGAGGCCTCGTCGACCGTCAGCGTCCGGTCCCCCGCACGGAAGCGCAGCGCGTACGCGAGGGACTTGCGCCCCTCACCCAACTGCTCCGCGTTGTCGTAGACGTCGAACAGCCGGATGGACTCCAGCAGTTCACCCGCGCCGTCGCGCAGCGCCGCCTCGACCTCGCTCGCCGGGACGAACGCGTCGACCACCAGCGCGACGTCCTGCGTGGCGACCGGGAAGGTGGAGATGCCCGGCGCCCGCGGGGTGTCGTCGCCGACCCGGTGCACGGCGTCGAGGTCCAGCTCCATCGCACAGGTGCGCGCGGGCAGTCCGAGCGCCTTGAGGACCCGCGGGTGCAGCTCACCCGCGTGCCCGACGACCCGCTCCGTACCGTCGACCGCGATCAGCAGCTCGGCGCAGCGCCCGGGGTGCCACGGCCCGTACTGGCCCTTGCGGACGATCAGGTCGGCTCCGGCTTCCCGCGCGGCGAGACGCGCCGCCTGGACCGCGTCGGCCCAGTCGGCCGGACGGCCCTTGCCCCACCAGCCGGCCTGCTCGCGGGCGCCGGTCAGGACGACGGCGACGTGCCGCGGCTGGTCGGGCAGCGCGGCGTCCAGCGCGGCGAGGTCGTCCTCGCCGGGACGCCGGTCCACGGGAAGGTTCGCGGCGATGCGCTGTTCGTCGCGCGGGTGGAAGACCAGGCCGGTCTCGAACAGCGCCAGGTCGTGCGAGCCCCGCCCGTCGTTGCGGCGCAGCGCGCCGAGCAGGCCCGGCAGCAGTGAGGTCCGCAGCGCGGGCTCCTCGTCGCTGAGCGGGTTGACCAGCTTGACGACCCGGCGGGCCGGGTCGTCCGCGTCCAGCCCGAGCTGGTCGAAGACCTGCTCGCCGACGAACGGGTAGTTCAGCGCCTCGACGTAACCGGCGCCGGCCAGCGCCCGGCCGACCCGGCGGTGCAGCCGCTGCCGGGAGGTCAGGCCGCGGCCCGCCGGGGGCCTGGGCAGCGTGGAGGGCAGGTTCTCGTAGCCCTCCAGGCGGATGACCTCTTCGGCCAGGTCGTTCGGGTCGGTGAGGTCGGGCCGCCAGGACGGCACGGTGACGATCAGCTCGTCCTGCCCGCCCGTCGCCCGACCGCCACCCCCCATCGACGCGTTCCACGCGGCAGGATTTCCATAGACGTCGCAGCCGACCTGCTGGAGGCGGCGTACGACGGTCTCGCGGCCGTACTCCACGCCCGCGACCTTGTCCGGGTGGTCGGCCGGGACGCTGATGGTGTGCGGTGCGGACGGGGCGCTGATCTCGGTGACGCCGGCCTCGGCGGTGCCGCCCGCGAGCAGCACCAGCAGGTCGACGGTGCGCTGCGCGGCAGCGGCGGCGGCCTGCGGGTCCACGCCGCGCTCGAAGCGGCGGGAGGCCTCGGACGAGAGCTTGTGGCGGCGGGCGGTGCGCGCGATGGCCACCTGGTTGAAGTGGGCGGCCTCGATGACCACGTCGGTCGTCGCGTTCCCCCCGTTCCCGGCGGCGGCGTGGTCGGCGATCTCGGTGTTGGCGCCGCCCATGACGCCGGCGAGCCCGATCGGGCCCCGGTCGTCGGTGATGACCAGGTCCTCGGCGTGCAGCTTCCGCTCGGTGCCGTCGAGGGTGACGATCTTCTCGCCCTCCTCGGCCCGGCGCACGCCGATGGTGCCCTGCACCAGGGCGCGGTCGTAGGCGTGCAGCGGCTGGCCCAGCTCCATCATCACGTAGTTGGTGACGTCGACGGCGAGCGAGATCGGGCGCATGCCGACCTTCTGCAGGCGCCGCTGGAGCCAGATCGGGGAGCGCGCCTCGGCGCTGAGGCCGGTCACCGTACGGGCGGTGAAGCGGTCGCAGCCGGTGGGGTCGGCGATCTTCACCGGGTAGCCGAAGGCGTTCGGGCCGGGCACGTCGAGGAGGGCCGGGTCGCGCAACGGCAGGCCGTAGGCGATGGCGGCCTCGCGGGCGACGCCGCGGATGGACAGGCAGTCGCCGCGGTTGGCGGTGACGGCGATGTCCAGGACCTCGTCGACCAGCTCCAGCAGCTCGATGGCATCCTTGCCGACCTCGGTCTCCGGCGGCAGCACGATGATGCCGTGCGTGCCGTCGTCGCCCATGCCCAGCTCGTCGCCGGAGCAGATCATGCCGTGGGACGTCTTGCCGTAGGTCTTGCGGGCGCTGATCGAGAAGCCGCCCGGCAGCGTGGCGCCGGGGAGGACCACGACGACCTTGTCGCCGACGGCGAAGTTCCGGGCGCCGCAGACGATCTCCTGGGGCTCACCGGTGCCGTTGGCCTGCCCGACGTCGACGGTGCAGAAGCGGATCGGCTTCTTGAAGCCCTCCAGCTCCTCGATGGTCAGCACCTGGCCGACGACGAGGGGGCCCTTGAGGTCGGCACCGAGGTGCTCGACGGTCTCGACCTCGAGTCCGGCCGAAATGAGCTTGGCCTGGACGTCGCGGCCGGTCTGCGTGGCCGGCAGGTCGACGTACTCCCGCAGCCAAGAAAGCGGGACCCGCATCAGATCTCCATCCCGAACGGCCGGGTGAAGCGCACGTCACCCTCGACCATGTCTCGCATGTCCTCGACGTTGTGGCGGAACATCAGCATCCGCTCGATGCCGAACCCGAAGGCGAAGCCGCTGTACTTCTCCGGGTCGACGCCGCAGGCGGTGAGCACCCGCGGGTTGACCATGCCGCAGCCGCCCAGCTCGATCCAGCCCTCGCTGGAGCAGGTGCGGCAGGGCCGGTCGGGGTTGCCGACGGACTCGCCCTTGCAGACGTAGCAGAGCATGTCCATCTCGGCGGACGGCTCGGTGAAGGGGAAGAAGTTCGGCCGCAGCCGGGTCTTCATCTCCGCGCCGAACAGCGACTGGACCATGTGGTCCAGGGTGCCCTTGAGGTCCGCCATGGTCAGGCCCTCGTCGACGGCGAGCAGCTCGACCTGGTGGAAGACGGGGGTGTGCGTGGCGTCCAGCTCGTCGGTGCGGTACACGCGGCCGGGGCAGATCACGTAGACCGGCGGCTCGCGGTCGAGCGCGGAGCGGATCTGCACGGGCGAGGTGTGGGTGCGCAGCACGACGCCGGACTCGGAGCCGCCCTCGGGGCCTGCCACGAAGAAGGTGTCGGCCTCGCCCCGGGCCGGGTGGTCCGGGCCGATGTTGAGGGCGTCGAAGTTGAACCACTCGGCCTCGGCCTCGGGGCCCTCGGCGACCTCGTAGCCCATGGCCACGAAGATGTCCTCGATGCGCTCGGAGAGCGTGGTGAGCGGGTGGCGGGCGCCGGCCGGTACGCGGTCGTAGGGCAGCGTGACGTCCACGGCCTCCTCGACCAGGACGCGCGCGTCCCGTTCGGCCTCCAGCTCCTCCTGGCGGGCGGCCAGCGCCTTGTTCACGGCGCCGCGGGCCATGCCGACGCGCTTGCCGGCCTCGGCCTTGGCCTGCGGGGGCAGGGCGCCGATCTCTCGGTTGGCCAGCGCCAGCGGCGAGGCGCCGCCGGTGTGGGCGACCTTGGCCTCCTGGAGCGCGTCGAGGGAGTCCGCGGCGGCGAAGGCGGCGAGCGCCTCGTCCCGCATGCGCTCGATCTCTTCCGGTTTCAACGCCTCGACCTCGACAGGGTCGTACGACTTATTCGGTGCCGACATCTCTTCCCGTGCTTCCGATTGTCCCCCAGCTATCGCTGGGAGGTGTCCCCATGCTGATGGTCCCCGTCACCGGCTCGTGGACGAAGCGTCTGGGTCTGCGCGTCTTCGTCTGCGGGACACAAAGGTGCCAAAGGCCGAGTCTAACGGGGTGGAGGAAGGCGAATGCGCCCGTGGGGGTCCCGGACCGTCTCAGGTGAGATACGCGGGAGCCGCCACGGGCAACGTAAATCGGAACTCGGCGCCGCCGCCCGGAGCGCGGCCGACCGTGATGGTGCCGCCGTGGGCCTCGACGATGCCCTTGACGATGTACAGCCCGAGGCCGGTGCCGCCGCGCTTGCTGCCACGCCAGAAGCGGGTGAAGACGCGGTTCATGGACTCCTCCGGGATGCCGGCCCCTTCGTCGCTCACCGTGACCGACGTGCCGGTGTCCTCCCCTTCGCGGGGGGACGCCGTGGGCGTGATGTCGATGGTGACGGTTCCCTCACCGTGCCGCACGGCATTTTCCAGCAGGTTGCTCAGTACCTGGTCGATCTTGTCGGGGTCGGCCCACAGGTCGGGCAGCGGCTGTGCGAGGCGGAGCAGGAAGCGGTCGGCCTCCTGGCCGGCGGCGACGTACGCCTGGATGTGGCGGCCGACGGCGGCGCCGATGTCGACGGGCTGGCGGCGCACCTCCAGCCGGCCCGAGTCGATGCGGGAGATGTCCAGCAGCTCGGCGATGAGCCGGGTGACCCGGTCGGCGTCGGCGTCGACGGTCTCCAGCATCAGCCGCTTCTGATCGTCGGTGAACCGCTCCCACTTGGCCAGCAGCGTGGCCGTGAAGCCCTTGACGGAGGTGAGAGGGGAGCGCAGTTCGTGGGCGACGGTGGCGATCAGCTCGGCGTGGCTGCGCTCGGTGCGGCGGCGGGCCTCGGTGTCCCGGAGGGTGACGACGACGCGGTGGACGGGGCCGAGGCGTTCGGTGCGGACGTAGCGGGCGGACACGAGGACCTCCCGGCCGCCGGGGAGCAGGAGGTTGCGCTCGGGCTGCCGGACGCGGATGGCGAGCCCGCCGTAGGGGTCGGTGAGCTGCCACCAGCGGCGGCCCTCGAGGTCCTCCAGGGGCAGCGCCTTGTCCAGCGGCCGTCCGAGGGCTTCGGCCGCCGGGGTGGCGGTGATGCGGGCGGCGGCCGCGTTGAAACGGACGACGCGGCCGTTTTCGTCCGCGACGACCAGGCCGTCGGGCAGTTCGTCCGGGTCGATGCCGAGGTCGGCGGGATCGCCGGGCGTGCGGGGCGCGGGCGGACGCGGCGCCTGCCGTGCTCCCGGTGCGCTGCTCGTGCCGACGCTCATCCCCGTACCCCACCTCTCAACCGCGCAGGGGCCTTGAGCTGGTCACCCTACTAGCTCTCGGTGACGGAGCGGCACCCTGTGGCGGCGCGCTGTGCACGCGCCGACGCGTAGAGACATACGGCGGCGGCGGTGGCGAGGTTCAGACTCTCGGCCCTGCCGTGGATCGGGACGCGCAGGACGGCGTCGGCGAGGGCGCGGGTCTCCTCCGGCAGCCCCCAGGCCTCGTTGCCGAACACCCAGGCGGTGGGGCCGCCCATGGTGCCGGCGTCCAGCTCGGCGTCGAGGTCGTGCTCACCCGCGCCGTCGGCGGCCAGGATCCGCACCCCGGCGTCCCGCAGCCCCGCGACGGCCCGCTCCACGGGGACGCCGACGGCGACCGGCAGGTGGAACAGGGAGCCGACGGAGGCGCGTACGGCCTTGGGGTTGTACAGGTCGACGGAGGCGTCGGTGAGCACGACGGCCTCGGCTCCGGCGGCGTCGGCGCAGCGCAGCACGGTGCCGGCGTTGCCGGGGTCGCGGACGTGGGCGAGGACGGCGACGAGCCTGGGGCGGGCGGCGAGGATCTCGTCGAAGGGGGTGTCCAGGAACCGGCAGACCCCGACCAGGCCCTGCGGGGTGACGGTGGTGGAGATGTCCTCGATCACCTGTTCGGCGGCGAGGTGGACGCGGGCGCCGGAGTCCCGGGCCGCGCCGATGATGTCGGCGTGGCGCTCGGCGGCCCCGACGGTGGCGAACACCTCGACCAGGGTGTCCCCGTACCCCGCGGCCTCCCGCACGGCCTGCGGCCCCTCGGCCAGGAACAGCCGCTCCTTGCCCCGGAAGTTCCGCTTGGCCAGCCGACGAGCGGCGGCGACCCGGGGAGAACGGGGGGAGATCAGCTCGGGGCTGGCGGGTCGCACTCTTGCTCACCTTCACGTTTTGATCGACGGGAACTACAACGCGCCCCCAGGGGCGCGGGGCTGTAGCACCGTGCGGCTCCGCCGCGTGGGCGCGACCAGCCACAACGCGCCCGCGGTGGACAACGAACCGAACGACGGCAATCGAAGGGACCCGCAGGCTTCAAGCCTGCGGGTCCCTTCGACGACGGCTCAGAGCCAGCGCGGCGTCACGCGGCCTTCGGCGCGTTGACGTCGCTCGGCAGCGCCTTCTGGGCGACCTCGACGAGCGCGGCGAACGCGTTCGGGTCGTTGACGGCCAGCTCGGCGAGGATCTTGCGGTCGACCTCGACGTTGGCGGCCTTCAGGCCCTGGATGAAGCGGTTGTACGTGATGCCGTTGGCGCGGGCAGCGGCGTTGATGCGCTGGATCCAGAGCTGACGGAAGTCACCCTTGCGCTTCTTGCGGTCGTTGTAGTTGTAGACCAGCGAGTGGGTGACCTGCTCCTTGGCCTTGCGGTACAGGCGCGAACGCTGACCGCGGTAGCCGGAGGCCTGCTCGAGGATCGCCCGGCGCTTCTTGTGGGCGTTGACTGCCCGCTTGACGCGTGCCACTTGTTAACTCCTTGTAGCGGGGCCGCGGTGGTCGTCACGCGGCCCGGTATCGATTGGGTCCCGGTCCTGCCGTACGGCGCTCGGTGGGCGCCCGTACGTCACTTGCCGAGAAGCTTCTTGATCTTCGCGGCGTCGCCCGGGGCCATCTCGGCGTTGCCGGTGAGGCGACGCGTCACGCGGGACGACTTGTGCTCGAGCAGGTGGCGCTTGCCGGCGCGCTCACGGAGCACCTTGCCGGAGCCGGTGATCTTGAAGCGCTTGCTGGCACCGCTGTGCGACTTGTTCTTCGGCATAGCGCCGTTCTCTCCTCGTCGGTGGCGCTCCGATGCCCGGTCGTGAAACCGGGCACGGTGGAGCGTCGCTTGTATCGGTTACGTCCTGGGGACGGTGTCCCCGGGAGTCACGCGTCGGCGGAAGCCTCGGCCGGGGCCTCGGCGTCCACGTCTTCGGTCTCCGCGGCGTTCTGCGACTTGCCGGGGTTGGCCTTCGCGTCCGCCTTGCGGGCTTCCTGCGCCTGGCGAGCCTCGGCCATCGCCTCGGTCTTCTTCTTGTGCGGACCGAGAACCATGATCATGTTTCGGCCGTCCTGCTTCGGGTTCGACTCCACGAACCCGAGGTCGGCCACGTCCTCCGCCAGACGCTGCAGCAGTCGGTAGCCGAGCTCCGGCCGGGACTGCTCGCGACCACGGAACATGATCGTGATCTTGACCTTGTCGCCCTGCTTGAGGAACCGGACGACGTGACCCTTCTTGGTGTCATAGTCGTGCGGGTCGATCTTCGGCCGGAGCTTCATCTCCTTGATGACCGTGTGCGCCTGGTTCTTGCGCGCCTCACGGGCCTTCATGGCCGACTCGTACTTGAACTTCCCGTAGTCCATGAGCTTGCACACGGGCGGACGGGCGTTCGCCGCGACCTCGACGAGATCGAGGTCGTACTCCTGCGCAAGCTCCAGGGCCTTGGCAAGCGGGACAATCCCGACCTGCTCGCCGCTGGGACCGACAAGTCGCACCTCGGGAACGCGAATCCGGTCGTTGATGCGGGGCTCGGCGCTGATGGATCCTCCTCGGTAGCACCACGCGACGGTCTGGCGGACAGCCGCGTAACGTCTGTGTTCGATAGACCTAACCGCGCCGGCGCAACAAAAATGCCCCGGGACGATCACAGGCGGGGCTCCTCGAACTACTACCGGAGCACCGTCGCGATGGCCGCGGGGCGCGATTTCGGGCCGGTCTCCGCCGCTGGGACGGGACCGCCTGACCGGTGACCCGCCGTCCTGAGGACGGCCAGGTGGGAGTTCGAAAGCCTCCACTTGTGGGCCGGGCCCGCTGCCGTGGGGGCGTGCGTGTCCGACCGGTCGTTACACAAGGTTAGCAGCTCGGCGGGGGAAGGGCTAACCGAGACCGAGTGGGGCCGTCCACCGTCCTGCGCCTATCGTGTGCGGCATGAGTGACACCCCTCCCGAGACGCCCGACTTCGACGCCATGACCCGCGACATCGCCGAGGTTCCGGCGGTCGAGGTGATCGTGACGGTCGCCGTCAACCTGATGAGCGCCGCCGCCGTGAAGCTGGGCCTGACCGAGGAGGGCGAGGCGCACAAGGACCTGGACGAGGCCCGCAAGCTGGTGCACGCGCTGGCCGGTCTGCTGGACGCGACCGCGACGGAGATCAGCTCGTTCCACGCGGCGCCGCTGCGCGACGGTCTCAAGTCGCTCCAGCTCGCCTTCCGCGAGGCCTCGCTCGTCCCGGACGAGCCGGGCCAGGGTCCGGGCGAGAAGTACACGGGCCCGGTCTACGGCTGAGCCGTCCCCGCTACCCCCGCACGTACAAGGGCTCGCCCGGCGGCGTCGCCCCGGCCGGCAGCAGTGCCAGGTCGAGGCCCCGCACCAGGCGGGCCCTCAGTGTCTCGTCGGCGGCCAGGCGCCCGGCCACGGCGCGGGCGGCCTTCGCCGGGTCGGCGTCGGGGGCGAGTTGCAGCGCCAGGGTGCCGTCGGCCCGGCCCGGCCCGAGGTGCGCGCGGAGCACGGCGGGCTCGGCGGCCACGGCGGCGCGGACGGCGTCGGCCACGGCGGGGTCGGCGAGCGGGTCGGTCGTCGTACGGCCCTCGGCCAGGGCCAGCAGCACCGCGCCGGTCAGCTCGAACGGCACCGGTCCGGCCAGGTCCAGTACGACCGTGTCCGCCTTCTCGTGCGCGGCGGCCTGCAGCGCCTGGTGCACCGGTACGGCGACGGGGCGCGCGCCGGGGTCCCAGCGGGCCAGCGACTCGGTGGACGTGAAGGCGGGCAGCGCGGTGCGGTCCCCGGCCTTCAGCCTCGGCACGGCCATGTCGCTGGTCTTCTCGCGGCGCAGTCCGCCCTCCCGTCGCCCGCCGCCGCCCTCCCGGGGAGCTTCGCGCCCCTCCTGACCGACCTCCTCGGCCTCACCGAGGACGGCCACCACCGGCACGAGCAGCCGCGCGCCCTTGAGCGCCTCCAGCACGGGTGCCAGGGCGGTGCGGTCCTCGGCCCAGGCGGCGAGCGCCGCGCTCAGCCGGGGGTCGGCGGAGCCGTCGTCGTCGGAGTAGCCGGAGTCGGGGATGTTCTTGTTCGCCACGGTCCCCGACCCTATCGGGGGGTGGGCGGCGCTCCTCACCGGCCTCTCAGGGGGCTCTGACCCGCTTCTGACCCCGGTCCCACGGACCGCACGGCCACTGCCTGAAGGCTCACGGGCATGGAGTCCTCCAGAGTCCTCCAGAGCCCGGCCGGCCCGGCGAGCCCGAAGGCCGCGGCGACGGCGCGCGCCGGTGTGTGCCGCCCTGATCGCGTTCGCCGTCGCCGGTGCGGCCACCGGGGCGCCGTACCGGCAGGGGCGGGGGCACGCGCGCCCCGGCGGGGGCGGCGCCGTATCGTCGTCGGCCTCGGCACCCTCGGGCGGGGAGGCATCGGTGGAGACGGTCGGGCCGGTCGTGGACCGGGACGCGCTGCTGGCCGAGGCCATGGCGCGGGTTTCCGTCGCGGACGGCGCCGAGGTGTCCGTGGCGGTGCTCGACCCGGACTCGGGCGAGAGCGCCTCGTACGGCACGGGTGTCTTCGACACGGCGAGCATCGTCAAGGTCGACATCCTGGCGGCGCTGCTGCTCCAGGCACAGGACGCGGGGCGCGCGCTGACCGCGGCCGAGAAGGCGTACGCCGTCGCCATGATCGAGCACAGTGACAACGACTCCGCGTCGGCACTGTGGCGGACGATCGGGACGGCGGAGGGGCTCGACGCCGCGAACGAGCGCTTCGGGTTGACGGGGACCGACGGCGGCGACGGCCCGCTGTGGGGGCTGACCCGGACCACGGCCGCCGACCAGGTCACGCTGCTGCGGCAGGTGTTCGTGGCGGACGGTTCCGAGCTGAGCGCGGCCTCACGGGCGTATGTGCGAGGGCTGATGGCAGGGATCGCCGACGGTCAGCGCTGGGGTGTGTCGGCGGCGGCCGACGGCGGCTCGGGTGGCGGCGGCTCGGGTGGCGACGGCTCGGGTGGCGGCGGCTCGGGTGGCGGCGGCTCGGGGTGGGCGCTGAAGAACGGCTGGCTGCGGCGCAGCACCACCGGGCTGTGGGTGGTCAACAGCATCGGGCGGGTCACGTCGGGTGGTCACGACCGCCTGGTGGCGGTGGTGTCGCGGGGCAGCGCGACCCGGGCGGAGGGGGTCTCGCTCACCGAGGCGGCGGCGCGGGCGGCGGTGTCCGTGTTCGCCGGGAAGGGCGGCACGGCCGACGGCGCCGCCCGGAGTCAGAAGGCGTCGTAGCGTTCGCGGCGGCCCCGCCACAGGACGACGGCCGCGACGATCATGACGCCGCCCGCGCTGCCGGCCAGCGGGGCCGCCCAGGCGGAGGTGTCGTCGTCGGAGGCGGGGGCGTCGGGGCCGGGGCCGAAGTACTTCTCTCCGTACGCCGCCGGCTTCAGCCCCTCCGGCTTCAGCCGTCCGGCCGCCTCGATGGCTGCGGCGGGGTCGACGAAGCCGTAGCCGCGGGAGTCGTCGCGGCCCCCGGCGGGGGCGTTACGGGCCGTGTCCTCCAGGAGACTCTTGACCTGGGCCGGGGTGAGGTCCGGGTGGGCGGACTTCACCAGGGCGGCGGCTCCGGAGATGAAGGCGGAGGCGGCGCTGGTGCCCCAGCCCTCGTAGTAGCGGTGGTCGGGGTCCGCGATGATCACGTCGACGCCGGGGGCGCTGACCGTGGCGTACCAGCGGCGGGTGGAGAAGGAGGCACGGGTGCCGTAGCGGTCGACGGCGGTCGCGGCGATCACGCCCGGGTAGGCGGCCGGGTAGGAGATGTGGTCGCCCTTCTCGCCGCCGTTGCCGGCCGAGGCGACGACGACCACGCCCTTCTTCAGGGCGTACTGGATGGCCTCGTCCTCGGCGGGTTCGGGGTGGGCGGAGGCCGAGTCGTCGCCGAGGGAGAGGTTGATGATGTCGGCGCCGTGGTCGGCCGCCCAGCGGATGCCCTCGGCGAGGGCGTTGCCGCGGGTCTTGCGGGCCTTGGCGCGGGACGGGTCGCCGTCCTCCAGGATCACGCGCAGGGGCAGGATCTTCGCCTGAGGGGCGATGCCCATGACGCCGTCGGCGCGGCCCGCGCCGTGACCGTGCCCGGCGATGATCCCGGCCATGGCGGTGCCGTGCCGGGCCCAGGCGCGGTCTCCCTCGCTCGCGCCGAAACCGACCAGGTCCTTGCCGGGGAGGACGTTGCCGGTCAGGTCGGGGTGGTCGGCCTCGACGCCGGTGTCCAGGACGGCGACGGTGACGCCTGCGCCCTTGGTGGTCCGCCACGCCTCCTGGGTGTGCATGGCGTCCAGCGCCCACTGCTGGGCGCGGATGCCGTCGGCGTGCGCGGCGGGCGCCGGGACGAGGACGAGGGCGGCGGCGACGAGGAGGCTCAGGGCGCCTGTCCCGCGGCGGGTTCGGGCGGCGGTCACGACGGGCGCTCCGTGGCCGGGCCGACGTTCTTGCGCAGGGCGCGTTCGACGCGGTCGGCGAGGCCCTGTGCCTCGTGGCCGAGGCCGGCCTGGGCGGGGGCCGACGTGGCGCCGGACTCCATGGCCTGCTCGGCGGGCTCCGGCTCGTCGACGGTGCGGGCGTCGGCCCAGCCGGACACGGCGTAGACGACGACGGGGGCGTCGGTGAGGACGGAGACGGTCCACGAGGCCCGCTGCCCGGTGCCGAATCCGGCGGCGACGGTGTCCTTCGCGGCGTACGGCAGCGGCATGAGGTCCTCCCGGCGGCCCAGCCCCTCCTTCTCGAACCGGCCCGCCAGTGAGGTCATGGCGGCGGCGTCGGCCTTGGCGAAGAGCAGGCCGACGGTGGTGACGTAGCTCCGGGTGGCGTCGGTGTAGGTCGCGCGCAGCAGGCGCCGGCAGCCGATCGGGTCGAGGACCTTGGCCAGCAGCGGGTCGAAGGCGCCCGCGCAGTCGCGGTCCGGGGCGACGGCGACCCGCGTCCAGGTGCGGTCGGCGCCGCCGGGGCCCGCGCCCTGTCCCCGCACGGTGGCCGGGAAGAGCTGGTCGACCGGCACGCTGTGCCACAGCTCCCCGGCCTCGGCGAACGCGCCGCGCGCGCCGCCGTCCCCGGAGTCCCCGGCGAGCCAGCTACCGGTGACGGCACCGGTGACGAGGCCCGTCCCGAGCACGAGGCAGACGGCCGCGGCGACGGCCTGGGGCCGCAGCCGCCCGCCGAGCGGACGCGGCCGGGCGAGCTCGTCGTACCCCTCGGGCTCCCCGAACGACACACGCGGCCGCCCGTCGCCGGGCGCCGCCGGGGCGCTCCAGGAGAAGGCGGGGTCCGGCGTGGCGGCGCTTGGAGAGAGGGCCGCCGGGTCGGAGGACGGGGTGGGCGCCGGTCGCCGTCCCGGCTGCGGTGCTTGCGGTCGCGGTCGCCGCTCCGGTTGTGATGCTTGCGGTTGCGGCCGCCGCTCCGGACCTGATGCTTGCGGTCGCGGTCGAACGTCCGGTCCTGATGCTTGCGGTCGCGGTCGAAGGTCCGGCGCCGGAACGGGTGCCGGTTCGGCCGGGATCGGACGCAGGCGGGTGGTCGTCTCCGTCGAGGTCTCCGCGGGGGCGCCGGGGCGGCGGGGCGGTGTCTCCGTCGGGGTCTCCGGCGTGCCGCTCCCGCCCGGGGTCGCGCGACCGGCGGTCGGCGGGACGTCGGGGAAGCGGGCGGAGGCACGGGGCGGCGGGGCCGCGGGGTCGGCGCGTCGGGAGTCGGTGAGGCGGAAGCGCGGGTAGCGGGGCCGGGCGCCGCCACCGGCGCCGGGGGCCTCGGGGGCGCCGTCCCCGTCCGGCGTGGACGTACCGGCGTCCCGGGCGCCGCCCGCGGAGGCGGTCGCGTCCACCCGCCCCGCCCCCGCCGTACGCCGCTGCGGGGCGTCGTCGCCCTCCGGCGCCGAGGGCGCGCCGGTACCGCGGTGGGAGGCGGAGTGCGGGATGTGCGTGTCGCTGCCACGCGCCGCCGGCGCCTGTCCCGGGCGGGGCGGGGTGCCGGGACGTGGCGGTGCCTCCGGGCCGGGCGGCGTGCCCGGGCGGGGCGGGGCGCTCGGGCGGGGCGGGGTCTCGGGGTGCGGGGGGACGGAGGCGCGGCGTGCTTCCGTGCTCATGCGCCCCCCGTCTCCTCTTCCTCGGGCCCGGCCCGTTCTCCGACGCGGGCCGGTGATGTCGTCTCCCGCCCCGGCGCGGACCGATCCGTCCCGGGCACGCGTACCCGCACGGGTGGAACGCCGTCCCGGCGTGGACCACGGGTCCTGCCGCCCGGGTCGTTCCACCGTGCGTGCGCGTCACTCTACGGCGTGACCCCGCCCCGCGGGGAACCAGTCCGCGCGCCCGTGGCATTGGCCCGGAACGTCCCCCTACCCTGCGGTATTCCTGTCTGGCAGGCTGCCTCCATGACTGCGCGCGCCGCCGACCGGGCCCGTTACGACCGGGCCACCGCCCATCTGGACGCCCCCGTGGCGATCGTGGACCTGGAGGCCTTCGACGCCAACGCGGACGATCTGGTCCGCCGGGCGGGCGGCAAGCCGATCCGGGTCGCCAGCAAGTCCGTACGCTGCCGTGCGCTGCTCGAACGGGCCCTGGCCAGGGACGGTTTCGCGGGCCTCATGTCGTTCACGCTGGCCGAGTCCCTGTGGCTGGCGCGCTCCGGTTTCACGGACGTACTCCTCGCCTATCCGTCGGCGGACCGCGCCCGGTACGCCGAGCTGACCGCCGACCCCAAGCTCGCCTCCGCCGTGACCGTCATGATCGACGACCCGGCGCAGTTGGACCGCATCGACGCCGCGCGCGACGGCGGCCGGGAAGTCGTGCGGGTGTGCCTGGAGTTGGACACCTCGCTGAAGCTGCTCGGCGGGCGGGTGCGGGTCGGGGCCCGGCGCTCCCCACTGCACTCCCCCGCCCAGGTCGCCGACCTGGCCCGCGCGGTGGCCCGCCGGCCCGGGTTCGAGGTCGTCGGCATCATGGCGTACGAGGGCCATGTCGCCGGGGTCGGGGACGCGGTGGCCGGCCGGCCGCTGCGGTCGCGGGCGGTGCGGCTGATGCAGGCCGCCGCCCGCCGGGAACTCGCCGAGCGGCGTGCCGCGGTGGTGCGGGCGGTCCGGGCCGTGGTGCCCGGCCTGGAGTTCGTCAACGGCGGCGGCACGGGCAGCGTGCAGCACACCGCCGCGGAGGACGCGGTCACCGAGATCGCCGCCGGTTCCGGGCTGTACGTGCCGCGGCTGTTCGACAACTACACGTCGTTCCGGGGCCGTCCGGCGGCGCTGTTCGCCCAGCCCGTCGTGCGCCGGCCGGGGGTCGGCGCCGTTGCCGTCCTCGGCGGCGGCTATCCGGCCTCCGGCGCGCCCGGCGCCGACCGGCTGCCGGTGCCGTACCTGCCCGAGGGCCTGCGCTACGACTCCCAGGAGGGCGCCGGGGAGGTGCAGACGCCGCTGCTCGGGTCGCCCGCCGACGACCTCCTCATCGGCGACAAGGTGTGGTTCCGGCACGCCAAGGCCGGTGAGCTGTGCGAGCGGTTCGACGCGCTGCACCTGGTGGAGGGGGACGCGGTGACGGCGACGGTGCCGACGTACCGGGGCGAGGGGCACACCTTCCTGTAGCCCGTGGCCCGTGGCCCGTGCCGGTCAGTTCGAGGGGCCGATACCGCTGCCCACGCCGCCGCCCGTGTCCGCGTCGCCGACGGGCCGGATGCCCTCGGTGATCCGGTCCATGTCGTCGAGCGGCGGTCCGTCCTCGCCGGCGTCGAAGACGTAGCGGACGAGGATCGGGGACTCGGTGCCGACGGTGGAGGGGAACACCATCGACTGCACGTAGCCGCCGGGGCCCTTGGCCGTCTTCACCCGCCAGCGCACGTAGTACCCGGCGCGGCCGGCGACCGCGACCGGTCCGGACGCCACCTGCTCGTGGGACTCGAGGCCGCCGAAGGGCTTGTTGCCGATCAGGTCGCGGTCGTAGGCGTCGTCGGCCGCGTCCTCGATGTCCTGCTCGGCGAGGACCTTCGGCGAGGACTCGGCGTTCGCCGTGACGGTGCGGGAGATGACCAGGCCGTGCCGGCACACGCCGCCGTCGCCGGGGCAGTCGTAGGTGCCGTCCGTGGTCATCATGACGTCGTCCTCGGTGACGTACTTCGGCAGGACCCAGCCGTCCGGCAGCGGGAAGGTGATGCCGTTGAGCTGGTCCTCGACCACGGCCGGGGTGTCGGCGGAGGATTCGGTGGGCGTCGGCGAGGGGGTCGGTGTCGCGGTCACCGGTTCCGGGACGGTGGACGTGGCCGTGGCCGGTGGGGTCCGTGCCTCGGGGCCGTCGTCGTCGCCGAGGACGAACACGCCGGTGACGATCGCCGCGACCAGCACGGCCGCCGCGGTGGTGAGGGCGACGGCCTTCCCGCGCCCGCCGCCGCCCGCGGACCGCTGCTGTCCGGGGCCGGCGCCCGTGACCAGCGGCACGGTCGACGCCTGCCCGGGCCGCATGTGAGGCACGGCCTGCCACGGGTCCATCGGCTGCTGGTACCGCACCGGCTGCTGGGGTACGGGCTGCTGCGGGGGCGGGGGCGCTCCGAACCCGGTGGGCTCGGGTGCGCGCCGGTGCTCCGTCCAGGCCGTGCCGTCCCACCAGCGCTCCTGGTGCGGGGCCGACGGATCGCGGTACCAGCCGGGCGGCGGCGTCATGCTCATTCCGGCACTGTAGGACGCCGCCCGCGGCGATCTACAGCGGTGTGACGTACGCCCCGGAAATCCCGCCGTCCACCAGGAAGTCGGTGGCGTTCACGAAGGAGGAGTCGTCGCTGGCCAGGAACGCGACGGCGGCGGCGATCTCCTCGGCCTCGGCGAACCGTCCTGGCGGGATGTGCACGAGGCGGCGCGCGGCCCGCTCCGGGTCCTTGGCGAACAGCTCCCGCAGGAGCGGGGTGTTGACCGGGCCGGGGCAGAGGGCGTTGACGCGGATGCCCTCCCGGGCGAATTGCACGCCCAGTTCACGGGACATCGCGAGGACGCCGCCCTTGGAGGCGGTGTACGAGATCTGCGAGGTGGCCGCGCCCATCCGGGCCACGAAGGACGCGGTGTTGATGACGGACCCCCTGCCCTGGCGCCGCATGTAGGGGATGGCGGCCTTGCAGCACAGGTAGACGGAGGTGAGGTTGACCTCCTGGACGCGCTTCCACGCCTCCAGTCCCGTCTCCAGGATGGAGTCGTCGTCGGGCGGCGAGATACCGGCGTTGTTGAACGCGACGTCGACGCTGCCGTAGGTGTCGTACGCCGCCCTGAACAGCGCCTCGACCTGCTCGGGGTCGGTGACGTCGGCGTGGACGAAGGTGCCGCCGGTCTCCTCGGCCGCCGCCTTGCCCCGGGTCTCGTCCACGTCACCGCAGACGACGTGCGCGCCCTCGGAGGCCAGCCGGCGGGAGGCGGCGAGGCCGATGCCGCTGCCCGCTCCGGTGACGACGGCGGTACGGCCGACGAGCCGGCGGCAGACGATGTCTTCGCTCACTGTGCGGGGTCCTCCGTGCTCGACGGGACGTTACGGGACGTTGCTGATGAAGACGTTCTTGGTCTCGGTGAAGGCGGTCAGCGCGTCCGGGCCGAGTTCGCGGCCGAGGCCGGACTGCTCGAACCCGCCGAACGGCGTCCAGTAGCGGACGCTGGAGTGGGAGTTGACGGACAAATTCCCGGCGCGGACCGCGTTCGACACGCGCAGGGCGCGGCCGACGTCCCGGGTCCACAGCGAGCCGGACAGCCCGTAGTCGGTGGCGTTGGCCAGGCGGACCGCGTCGGCCTCGTCGTCGAAGGGCAGGACGACGGCGACGGGCCCGAAGACCTCCTCGACGGCCACGCGCGCGTGGGCGTCGACTCCGGTGAGGACGGTGGGCGGGAACCAGAAACCGGGTCCGCCCTCGGGGGCCTTGCCGCGGATGCCGTCGGCGTCGGCGGGGACGTGGGAGCGGACGCGGTCCAGTTGGGCGCGGGAGATCAGCGGGCCCATGTCGGTGCGCTCGTCGGCCGGGTCGCCGACGAGGACGGACTCGATCGCGGGGGCCAGGAGGGCGAGGAAGCGGTCGTACACCGTGCGCTGGACGAGGATGCGGGTGCGGGCGCAGCAGTCCTGGCCGGAGTTGTCGAGGAAGGACATGGGCGTGGCCGCCGCGGCGGCCTCGATGTCGGCGTCGGCGAAGACGATGTTGGGGCTCTTGCCGCCGAGTTCGAGGGTGACGGGCTTGAGGAGCGCCGCGCCCTTGGCCGCCACCCGCCGGCCCACCCGGGTCGACCCGGTGAACACGATCTTGGCCACGCCCGGATGCCCGACGAGCGCGTCGCCCGCGACCGGACCACGGCCGGGCAGCACCTGGAAGAGGCCTTCGGGGAGGCCGGCCGCCAGGGCGAGTTCGGCCAGGCGCAGCGCGGTCAGCGGGGTCGTCTCGGCGGGCTTGAGCAGGACGGCGTTGCCCGCCGCCAGGGCCGGTGCGGTGCCCCAGGCCGCGATCGGCATCGGGAAGTTCCAGGGCGCGATGACGCCGACGACGCCGAGCGGTTCGAGGATGGTCACGTCCAGGCCGCCGGCGACCGGGATCTGCCGTCCGCAGAGCCGCTCCACTCCCCCGGCTGCGTAGTCGAGCAGGTCGCGGACGTTGCCGGCCTCCCAGCGGGCGTTGCCGATGGTGTGCCCGGCCTCCCGGACCTCCAGTCCGGCCAGCTCCTCCAGGTGCTCGTCGACGGCGGTGGCGAACCGGCGCAGCAGCCGGGCGCGGTCGCCGGGGGCGAGGGCGGCCCAGGTGGTCTGCGCCCGGGCGGCCCGTACGACGGCGGCGTCGACGTCGGCCGCGGTGGCGGCGGGGACGGTGGCGAGGGTCTCTTCGGTGGCGGGGTTCAGTACCCGCAGCCGGTCGGGCGACGCGTCGGACAACTGGTGCCTCACATCCGTTCGAAGGAGCGGCGCAGCTCCCAGTCCGTGACGGCGGCGTCGTAGGCGTCCAGTTCGACGCGCGCCATGTTGCGGTAGTGGGCGACGACGTCGTCCCCGAAGGCGGCCTTGGCGAGGGTGCTGTTCTCCCACAGCTCGGCGGCCTCGCGCAGGGTGGTGGGGACGTGCTCGTAGTCGGCGGTGTAGGCGTTGCCGGCGCAGGCGTCGGGCAGCTCCAGCCGTTGCTCGACGCCGTGCAGACCGGCCGCGACCATGCCCGCCACCGCGAGGTACGGGTTGACGTCGCCCCCGGGGAGCCGGTTCTCGAAGCGGAGCGAGCGGCCGTGGCCGACGACGCGCAGGGCGCAGGTGCGGTTGTCGTGGCCCCAGGCGACGGCGGTCGGGGCGAAGGAGCCGGGCTGGAAGCGCTTGTACGAGTTGATGTGCGGGGCGTAGAGGAGGGAGAACTCGCGCAGCGCCACCAGTTGTCCGGCGAGGAAGTGCCGCATGACCTCGGACATGCCGCCCGCCCCGTCCCCGGCCATGGCGCTGTTGCCGTGGGCGTCGGCGAGGGAGAGGTGGATGTGGCAGGAGTTGCCCTCGCGCTCGTTGTACTTGGCCATGAAGGTGAGGGACATGCCCTCCTGGGCGGCGATCTCCTTGGCGCCGGTCTTGTAGACCGCGTGCTGGTCGCAGGTGACCAGGGCCTCGTCGTAGCGGAAGACGATCTCGTGCTGGCCGGGGTTGCACTCGCCCTTGGCGGACTCGACGGTGAGGCCGGCGCCGGCCATCTCGTTGCGGATGCGGCGCAGCAGGGGTTCGACGCGGCCGGTGCCGAGGACCGAGTAGTCGACGTTGTACTGGTTGGCCGGGGTCAGGCCGCGGTAGCCGGCGTCCCAGGCCTGTTCGTAGGTGTCCCGGAAGACGATGAACTCCAGCTCCGTGCCGGCCCGCGCGGTGTAGCCGTGGCCGGTGAGGCGTTCCAGTTGGCGGCGCAGGATCCGGCGGGGCGCGGCGAGCACCGGTGTGCCGTCCTCCCAGGCGAGGTCGGCGACGACCATCGCGGTGCCCTCGTTCCACGGCAGGCGGCGCAGGGTGTCCATGTCGGCGTGCATGGCGAAGTCGCCGTAGCCGCGGTCCCACGAGGACATCGCGTAGCCGTCGACGGTGTTCATGTCGGCGTCCACGGCGAGGAGGTAGTTGCAGCCCTCGGTGCCGTGCCGGAGGACCTCGTCGAGGAAGAAGCGCGCGGCGAACCGCTTGCCCTGGAGGCGGCCCTGCATGTCGGGGAAGGCCAGGACGACGGTGTCGATCTCACCGCCCGCGACGAGGGCGTGCAGTTCCTCGACCCCGAGCGGGGGTGTGCGGTCTGGCACGGGGAGAGCCTCCTTGTGACCGGGAGCCATAAGGTATTGCCGGGAACCATTGCTTGGGAAGGGGGCGCGGCCGCATGCCGGAGGAAACCGGCGGGAGCGTGACGGACCGGCTCGCACCGGTGCTGCGGACGGTGCGGGCCGGCAACGGCTTCGAGGAGGCACTGGAGCAGATCCTCCAGGTCGTCAGGCTGGGCCTGGTGTCGGGGGGCGAGCGGCTGCCGGCCGAGCGGGAGCTGGCGGAGCGGCTGGGGATCAGCCGGGTGACGCTGCGCGAGGTGCTGAGGGTGCTCCAGGACCAGGGGCTGGTGGAGGCCCGGCGCGGCCGGTACGGCGGAACGTTCGTGCTGCCGCGTGCGGACGCGGGCGGCGAGGACGAGCTGCGGCGCCGGGTCGCCGGGGTCGACCTCGAGGACGTGTTGCGCTTCCGGGAGGTGCTGGAGGTGGGCGCGGCCGGGCTGTGCGCGGCGCACGGGCCGGCGGACGCGGACGCGGGGGCGGCGCGGCTGCGCGAGGCGCTGGCCGGCACGCGGGACGCGCCGCTGGCGGAGTACCGCCGGCTGGACACGCGGCTGCATCTCACCCTCGCCGGGCTGTGCGGCTCACCGGCCCTGGCGGCGCAGTACGCGGCCGTCCGCGCCACCCTCAACGACCTGCTGGACTGCATCCCGCTGCTGGTGCGCAACCTGGAGCACTCCCAGCGGCAGCACACCGCGCTGGTGGAGGCCGTGCTCGACGGGGACGCGGACGGGGCGCGGGAGATCGCACGGGAGCACTGCGCGGGGACGGCGGCGCTGCTGCGCGGGTTCCTGGCGTGAGCGGCTTGCCGCGACGATGCCGTGCGGCAAAGGTATGTACACGTCCATTGATGGTCCTCACCGGGAGGTCGGATGGCGGGCAGGCCGCTGATCGGCGTCAGCACGTACCTGGAGTCCGGGGCGCGCTGGGGCGTGTGGGAGCTGGAGGCGGCACTGCTGCCGGCCGGATATCCGCGGCTCGTGCAGCGGGCGGGGGGACTGGCCGCGATGCTTCCGCCGGACGCGCCGGAGCACGCCGCCGCCGCCGTCGCCCGCCTCGACGGGCTGGTGATCGCGGGCGGTCCGGACGTGGAGCCGGTCCGCTACGGCGCCGAACCCGGCCCGCGCACCGGCCCGCCCGCCCGGGCCCGGGACACCTGGGAACTGGCGCTCATCGAGGCGGCCCTGGCCACGCACGTCCCGCTGCTGGGCATCTGCCGGGGCATGCAGCTCCTCAACGTCGCCCTGGGCGGGACCCTCGTCCAGCACATCGAGGGCCACGCCGAGGCGGTGGGCGTGTTCGGCGGCCACCCGGTCAGGCCGGTGCCGGGATCGCTGTACGCCGGCGTCGTGCCCGAGGAGCTGTTCGTGCCGACCTACCACCACCAGGCGGTGGACCGGATCGGCGCCGGTCTCGTCGCGTCGGCCCACGCCGCGGACGGCACCGTGGAGGCCCTGGAGCTGCCGTCCGGGCCGGGCTGGGTCCTCGGCGTGCAGTGGCATCCGGAGATGGGCCGGGACGTACGGGTGATGCGAGCCCTGGTGCAGGCGGCGGGCCCGGCCTGAACCGAACCGGCCCGGCGACGGCGCGGGCCCCCCGGCCGAGCCGGCTCCGCCCCGGTGTGGCCGGGCGGGGCGACCGGGAACCGGTACGGGCGGGCCGGGCAAGCGCGGCTCCGGGAGCACGCGGCCCGGCCACGGACGGACCAGGGGCACACAGCCCTGCCACGGACAGACCGCGGGGGTCGGCCTACGCCCGCGTCAGTGACAGCAGTTGCCGTGCGGGGCCCGTCGGGCGGTGGCCCGTGGGCCATACCGCGCGCAGGTCGCGGGCCAGGGCGACGTCCGCCACGGGCACGCTCACCAGGCGCCGGGTGGCGAGCTCCTCGCCGACGGCGAGTTCGCTGAGGACGGACGGGCCCGCGCCGCTGACGGCCGCCGCCTTCACCGCCGTGGTCGACGACAGTTCGATGAGGGGGCGGGCCAGACCGCCCAGGGCCGCGTCCAGGACCTGCCGGGTGCCCGACCCCTTCTCCCGCAGGATCAGCGGGGTGGCCGCCAGTTCCGCCGCCGCGAGCGGGCGCCGGCGACGGGCCCACGGGTGGCCCGGTGCGGTCACGACGATCAGCCGGTCATGGGCGATGACGGCCGAGTCGAGGCCCGCCGGGACGCTCACCCCCTCCACGAAGCCCAGGTCGGCCTCACCGGACAGCAGGCGCTCCGCCACCACCGTCGAGTTCCCGGCGAGCAGCGACACCGCCGTGTCCGGCAACTGGGCGCGCAGCGCGACCAGCCAGCCCGGCAGAAGGTACTCGGCGATCGTCATGCTCGCCGCCACCCGCAGCCGGGAGTCCCGCCGGTCCCGCAGCGCCTGCGCGCCCGCGTCGAACGCCTCGGCCGCCTCCACGATGCGGCGCGCCCAGTCCGTGACCAGCGCACCGGCGTCGGTGAGCCGGGAGCCTCGCGGCGAACGGTCCACCAGGGCCACCCCGAGCTGGCGCTCCATCGAGCGGATGCGGCTGCTGGCGGCCGGCTGCGTGACGCCCAGCTCGCGCGCCGCCCCGCCGAGGCTGCCCAGGCGCGCCACCGCCAGCAGCAGCTCCATGGCCCCGAGATCCGGCACCCGGTGCGCCAGTGACCCCGCCGCGTGCCGCCCCGGTGCGTCCTGCCCGCCCTCCGTACCGCCCGCACTGCTGCTCATAACCTCAGCTTATGCCCTCATAGAGACATGGTCCCTGGTCAGGGGCGCCGGGCACCGAGATCGTGGTCGCATGGTCACCGCAGCCCAGCCTCTGTCTCCCCCCGCCGCTCCGGCCCGGCGCGTCCCGTCCGTCCGTCATCTCGGGCCCAACTGGTACGCCTGCGTCATGGGCACCGCCGTCGTCGGTACCGCGGGAGCCGGGCTTCCTTGGCGGGCACCCGGACTGGGCGCCGTCTGCACCGCGCTCTGGGCGCTGTCCCTCGTCCTGCTGGCGGTCCTGCTGGTGGCCCGGTCCCTGCACTGGCGCCACCACCGCGACCAGGCCCGCACCCACCTGCTCGACCCGGCGGCGGCCCCCTTCTACGGCTGTCTGTCGATGGCCCTGCTGGCCGTCGGCGGGGGCGCCCTGACCGTCGGGCGGGACTGGATCGGCACCCGGGCCGCGGTCGCGCTGGACACCGTGCTGTTCGGCGCCGGTACGGTCATCGGGCTCTCGGCGGCGGTCGCCGTGCCGTACCTGATGGCCGTACGCCACCGGACAGAGCCGGGGCAGGCCAGCCCCGTGTGGCTGCTGCCGCTCGTCGCGCCGATGGTGTCCGCGGCCGTCGGACCGCTGCTGGTCCCGCACCTCCCGCCGGGGCAGTCCCGAGAGACGCTGCTGCTCGCCTGTGTCGCGCTGTTCGGGGCGAGTCTGCTGGCGACCCTGGTGACGCTGCCGGTGATCTTCGGCCGGCTGCTCACCGGCGGTCCGCTGCCGCTGGCGCTCACTCCGTCGCTGTTCCTGGTGCTGGGACCGCTCGGGCAGTCGACCACCGCCGTCGGGCAGTTCGCGGACGTGGCCCCGGGGGTGGTCCCGGCCCCGTACGCCGAGGGCTTCGGGGTGCTCGCCGTCCTGTACGGCGTTCCGGTCATGGGTTTCGCGCTGATGTGGCTGTGTCTCGCCACCGCGCACGTCGTGCGGGCCCGCCGGGAGGGCATGGGCTTCTCGATGACGTGGTGGTCGTTCACCTTCCCGGTGGGCACCTGTGTGACCGGCTCGCAGGCGCTGGCACGGCACACGGGGCTCACCGCCTACGACGGGCTCACCGTCGTCCTGTACGCCGTCCTCGTCGCGGCCTGGGCCGTCGCCGCCGTGCACACCGCGCGGGGCGTGGTCAGCGGCGCGCTGCTCGCAGGGCCGCGCCCAGCACCCGGGGCGCCTCGGCCAGCGACGGCCCGTACCACGTGAGGTGCCGTCCGTCGACGAGGGCGCAGGACAGGCCGGGGAAGGCCTCGGGGCCGTCGTCGGCGGTGAAGCGGTACGGCTCGTCGGGCAGGACCACGACGTCGGGGCGGGCCGCCCGCAGCTCCTCGACGGGGATCCTCGGGTAACGCTCGGTGTGATCGGCGTACAGGTGGTCGACGCCGAGGCGGGCCAGGACGTCGCCCGCGAACGTGTCGCGTCCCAGCACCATCCAGGGCCTGCGCCACACCGGCACCACGGCCGTGGAGCGCCTCTCCGGCGACGGGGCCGGCGGGGCCGACCAGGCCGCCTCCGCGTCGTCCAGCCACCGGGGCCGGGACGCCGCACCGCAGGCGGCCAGTACCCGGTCCAGCTCGGTGAGGGCCTGCGGCACGGTGCGCACCTCGGTCACCAGCACCTCGACACCGGCCGCGCGCAGCGTGTCCAGGTCGGGGGCGCGGTTCTCCTCCTCGTTGGCGATCACGAGGTCGGGGGCCAGGGCGACGATCCGCTCGGTCCCCGGGTTCTTCGTGCCGCCGACCCGTACGACGTCGAGGCCCGCCGGGTGGCTGCACCAGTCGGTGGCGCCCACCAGGGCGCCGGGAACCGTACGGGCCACCGCCTCGGTCAGCGACGGCACCAGGGAGACCACTCTCACCGGCACCTCCTCACCGGCGCGGCCCCTCCCGGACCGCCTCGATGTGCTCGGCGACGGCGACCACGATCAGCCGGGTGTCGGGCACCGTGGCCCGCCACCGGTGCCGCACGCCACCGGTGAGGTACAGCGTGTCGCCGCGCCCCAGCCGGTAGGCGCGGCCCTCGGCCTCGATCTCCACGGCACCCTCGGTGACGAACATCAACTGGTCGTTGCGGTGCTGCAGTTCCCGGCCCACGTCGTGGTCACCGGTGAACTCGGAGGCGTGCATCTGGTGGTGGCCGCGCACCAGGGAGCGCATCTTGGGCGCCAGCTCGGGGTCGGGGTCCTCGGCCCGGACCACGTCGACGCTGCATGCGGGGTCGGCGGCGGCGAGCAGTTCCACGGCGGTGGTGCGCAGGGCGTCGGCCACCTTCTCCAGGGAACTCTGGCTGGGCCGCGCCCGGTCGTTCTCGATCTGGCTCAGGAAGGGCACGGACAGGCCGCTGCGCTCGGACACGACGGCGAGGGTCAGTTCGAGGGACCGGCGTCGCCGTCGTACGGCAGCGCCCACCCGGAGGTGCTGATCTTTGTGGTCGCCCATCGCTCCGGCTCCCTCCTTCACCCGTCGTCGTACCGTCGCCGCGCCCCGTTCGGGGCACCGTTCCCCTGATGGGTTCTCTGCACCCTACGCATGTTCGGCAAACCGTTTCATGCGGCCGTCACATCGACGTCACGGTGCGGTGGCCGGGATCTCACGGTTCTCGCCACCCGACGGCCCGGCCGTCCGCGGTGCCGGAGGCCTTACCGGTTCAAGGCTCGGACGGCTCCGCGTGTTCCCGCCCGCCCCTCCCGCCCCGGCGAAGAGCGGCTCAGGCAGGGGGTTGGCGCTCCGTGGTTGGCCGAATCCATACCGTGCCCCGGCATGAGACGACCCGAGGGGTGGGCCCGGACCGCGCTCCGTCGCGAGGCGCCGTCGGACCCACCCCTCGGGGTGGCCGGCACGACGAACGCGTGCCGGTCTTCGTGCTACTGCGGGGTCATCCGCCCGACCATGTCCGGGTGCTCCTCCAGCCAGGCCGCCACGGCTTCCTCCTCCTGGCCCTGACCGCGGTTCTTGATCTCGGCCTCCAGGCTGCCGAGCTCGTCCTCACTCATGTGGAAGCCCTTGATCCACTCGGTGAGCTGCGGGTACTGCTCGGGGAACGCCTTGCTGGAGATGGTGCGGATCGTGTTGCCCTCGCCGAAGGCCTTCTTGGGGTCCTTCAGCTTGGTCAGCTCGTACTCGCTGTACGCCCAGTGCGGCGACCAGAGGGTGACCGCGACCGGCTCCTTCTTGGCCAGGGCGCGCTTGAGCTCGGCCAGCATCGCCGGCGTGGAGCCGTCGACGACCTTGTACTCGTCCTCCAGGCCGTAGCCCGGCATGACCTCGTTCTTGAGGAGCTGCATCTCACCGGTGCCGGGCTCGATGCCGATGATCCTCCCGTCGAAGAGGTCGGCCTTGCCCTTGAGGTCCGCGAGCGACTTGACGTCCTTCACGTACGAGGGAACGGCGATCTCCAGGGAGGTCGGCTCGTACCAGGTGCCCAGGTCGGTGAGGTTGTCCTTGTGCTTGTCCCAGTAGTTCTTCTGGGCGTACGGCAGCCAGGCGTCGAAGTTGAGGTCGAGATCGCCGGAGGCCAGGCCGGTGTAGACCGGGCCGACCTCCATCTGCTTCAGGTTCAGCTCGTAGCCGCGCCGCTCCAGGACGTTCTTCCACAGGTACGTGACGGCGATGTCCTCGTCCCAGGGGAACCAGGCGATGTCCAGCGGGCGCTCGGCCTCGGCCGGCGTGGCGCCGGCGCCGCCCTTGACCGGGGCGAGCTTGTCGACGACACCGGGGTTCGACTTGAGCCAGGTGCGGACGGCGTCCTGCTGGTTGCCCTTGCCGGCCTTGTTGATCTCGGCCTCGAGGCTGGTGAGCTGCTTCTCGGTCATCGAGAAGTCCTTCAGCCACTTGGTGACGACCGGGTTGTCGTCCGAGAACCCCTTGCGCGACAGCGTGTGCACGCCGTCGCCCTTGCCCCAGGCGCCCTTGGGGTCCTTGAGCTTCTTCAGGTCGTAGTCGTTGTACGCCCAGTGCGGGGACCAGAGCGGGACGACGATCGGTTCCTGCTTGCTGTAGGCCCGCTTCAGCTCGGCCAGCATCGCCGGCGTGGAGCTGTCGACGACCTTGTACTCCTTGTCGAGACCGTACTCCTTGAGGATCTTGGTCTTGAGGAGGTGCGTCTCACCGGCGCTGGGCTCGATGCCGGTGATCTTGCCGCCGAAGAGGTCGCCCTTGCCCTTGAGGTCCGCGAGGGAGTCGATGTCCTTCATGTACGCCGGGACGGTCAGCTCCAGCGACGTCTCGTCGTACCAGGAGCCGAGGTCCTCGAGCTGCTTGCCGTACTTCTTCCAGTACTGCTCGTGGGTGGTCGGCAGCCAGGCGTCGGTCTGGAAGTCGATGTTGCCCTGCGCGAGCGCGGTGTAGAGCGGGCCGGCCTCGAACTGCTTGGCCTCGACCTCGAATCCGCGCTGCTCGAGGATCTCCTTCCACAGGAAGGTGGAGGCGACGCCCTCGTCCCAGGGGATGTAGCCGATGGAGACCTTCTTGCCCTCGCCGACGTTCTTGCCTCCGGCGACCGTCTGGGAGTCGTCGGCGTTGCCGCCGAAGACGCCCATCCCGCCGGCCACCAGGCCGAGGATCACGATGCCGATCACGGCGACCTGCGGCTGCGGCCGGTAGGACCAGATCTTCAGGCCCTTGGCGGCGCGGGCCTTGGCGGCGGCGCGGCGGCCCAGCGGAGAGACGTGCGTGCCCAGCGCGCTGGTCATGCGGTCCAGGTAGATCGCGAGGATCACGATGGCGACACCGGCCTCGGCGCCGAGGCCCACGTTGAGCTGGCCGATGGACTCCATGACGTCGCCGCCCAGGCCACCGGTGCCGACCATGCCGGCGATCGCGGCCATGGACAGACCGAGCATGATGACCTGGTTGACGCCGGCCATCACCGTGGGCAGCGCGAGCGGGAGCTGGACCCGCAGCAGCGTGTTGCGGGGAGTGGTGCCGAATGCCTCGGCGGCCTCGACCAGTTCCTTGTCGACCTGGCGGATGCCCAGCTCGGTCATGCGCACGCCCGGGGCGAGCGCGAAGATCAGGGTGGCCACGATGCCCGGGGCGGAACCGGTTCCGAAGAACAGGATGGCCGGGATGAGGTAGATCATCGCGGGCAGCGTCTGCATGAAGTCCAGGACCGGCCGGACGACGGAGCTCACCCGGTCGGAGCGGGCCGCCCAGATGCCGACCGGCACCGAGACCACCAGGGCGATGATCGTGGCGACCAGCAGGAGCGCCAGGGTCACCATCGCGTTCTCCCACAGACCGAGGGACTCGATGAAGGCGAACCCGGCGAAGGAGAGGACACCGGCGAACGCGCCGCGCAGCCAGAAGGCCACCACGGCGAAGATGCCGGCGAGCAGCAGCGGCTCGGGAGCCTGGAGGACGGCGTTGATGCCGTCGTAGGCGCCGGTGAAGATGCTCTTCAGGAAGGTGAAGAGCCAGGAGACGTTGTCGAGCAGCCAGTCGACGGCGCTGTTGACCCAGTCGCCGAGGGGGATTCTAGGCACGGGACATCACCTTCTCGCCGCCCTTGTCCCGCGGGGTGTCGCAGACACCGGGGACCGTGTCCTCGTCGTCGCCGAGGAAGCCGACGAGCCGCCGGGCCGGGACGACGCCGACGAGCCGGCGGTCGGCGTCGAGCACCGCCACCGAGTGGGACACGCGGGCGCTGATCGCGCACAGCTCCGCGAACGACGTGTCGGGCGTGGCGGTCTCGCAGCCGCAGTCGGCCTCGTCGCCACGCAGCTCCGTCTCCATGACGGTGCTCGTGGTGAGCACGCGCGAACGGTCGACGTCCTTGGTGAAGGAGGCGACGTATTCGTTGGCGGGGCGGATCAGGATGTCCTGTGCGGTGCCTATCTGCACGATCCGGCCGTCGCGCATCACGGCGATGCGGTCGCCCAGGCGCATGGCCTCGTTCAGGTCGTGGGTGATGAAGACGATGGTCTTCTTCAGGGTCTTCTGCAGGTCGAGCAACTGATCCTGCATGTCGCGGCGGATCAGCGGGTCGAGGGCGCTGAAGGACTCGTCCATCAGCAGCAGGTCGGCGTCCGTGGCGAGCGCGCGGGCGAGACCCACACGCTGCTGCATACCGCCGGACAGCTCGTCGGGCCAGGACTTCTCCCAGCCGGCCAGGCCGCACAGGGCGAGCGCCTCGTCGGCGCGGCGTTCGCGCTCGGCGCGGGGCACGCCCTGCACTTCGAGACCGTAGGCAGCGTTGTCACGGACGCTGCGGTGCGGGAAGAGCGCGAAGTGCTGGAAGACCATGCTGATCTGCCTGGAGCGGACCTCGCGCAGTCCGCGGTCGCTGAGTTCGGTCAGGTCCTGTCCCCCGAAGCGGACACGCCCGGCGGTCGGCTCCGACAGACCGTTGAGCATGCGCAGGAGCGTGGACTTGCCGGACCCGGACAGGCCCATGACCACGAAGATCTCGCCGGGTTCCACGGTGAAGGACGCGTCGATGACGGCGGCCGTGGTGCCGTCGGCGCGCAGCTCCTCCCGCTCGGTTCCCTGGCGCAGTCGCTCGACTGCCTGGTCCGGTTTCTTGCCGAAGACCTTGTACAGGTTTTCGGCCTCTAGCCTGGCTGACACGCTTACCTCTTGCATCGGGGACAGGGGCCCGGGCGTGGTACTCGCTGATACGGAATCGCTGATACGAAGACTCGCTAACAGTTGAAAGCATCAACCAGCTTCGGCCCGGCTGCGCGCCTGCCCTGATCATCCCGACCCAAACACATGAGTGACCTAGTTCACACGTCCTCCATCTCCTCGCCACACGGCCTGCGGCATGATGCGAGGCGTGACCGGACGACTGATGCTTCTCGACACCGCCTCCCTCTACTTCCGCGCCTACTTCGGCGTACCGGACTCCGTGAAGGCCCCCGACGGCACGCCGGTGAACGCCGTGCGCGGACTCCTCGACTTCATCGACCGCCTGGTGAAGGACCACCGGCCCGACCACCTGGTCGCCTGTATGGACGCCGACTGGCGCCCGCACTGGCGGGTGGAGCTGATCCCCTCCTACAAGGCGCACCGCGTCGCCGAGGAGCGCCCGGCGGGCCCGGACACCGAGGAGGTGCCGGACACGCTCTCCCCGCAGGTGCCGGTCATCGAGGCCGTCCTCGACGCGCTCGGCATCGCCCGCGTCGGCGTGGCCGGGTACGAGGCGGACGACGTCATCGGCACGTACACGGCGCGGGCGACGGGCCCGGTCGACATCGTCACCGGCGACCGGGACCTCTACCAGCTCGTCGACGACGCCCGCGGCGTGCGCGTGCTGTACCCGATCAAGGGCGTCGGCACGCTCGCCCTCACCGACGAGGCGACGCTGCGCGAGAAGTACGGCGTCGACGGCCGCGGGTACGCCGATCTGGCGCTGCTGCGGGGCGACCCGAGCGACGGCCTGCCGGGCGTCGCGGGCATCGGCGAGAAGACGGCGGCCAAGCTGCTGGCCGAGTTCGGGGACCTGGCCGGGATCCAGGCGGCCGTCGACGACCCGAGGGCGAAGCTCACGCCCTCGCAGCGCAAGCGGCTGACCGAGGCCCGGCCGTACCTCGCGGTCGCCCCGAAGGTCGTCCGGGTCGCCGACGACGTCCCGCTGCCGGACGTCGGCACCACGCTGCCGCGCGCTCCGCGAGACGCCGCGGCGCTGGACGCACTGGCGGCCCGCTGGGGTCTGGGCGGATCCCTGGAGCGACTGCTGACGACACTCACCACCTGACCCCCGCGCCCCGCGCCCCGCGCCCCGGGCAGGCAAAGCCCGCGCGGTGCATCGCAGACGTGACGAGGGGAAGTCGTACTCTGCGCGCGGTCACGTCACGGAGCCCCCTCCATGACGTGACAAGTGGGGCGGGGATGCTAACTTAGGTAAACCTAAGTCAGGTAACCCTCACGTAGGGAGCAGGGAGGCCGTCATGGCAGACCGTCCGGGACGCACGCCACGCAAGCCGCGCACCGCACAGGTCGTCCGCACCGAGCGGCTGACCCCGCACATGCAGCGCGTGGTGCTCGGCGGCGAGGAACTCGCCGGGCTGCCGGCGCAGACCTGCACCGACCACTACGTGAAGCTGCTGTTCCCCGCCGAGGGCGTGACCTACCCGGAGCCCTTCGACATGGAACGGATTCGCGAGGAGTTCCCCCGCGACCAGTGGCCGGTGACCCGGACGTACACGGTGCGCCACTGGGACGCCGAGCTGCGCGAGCTGACCCTGGACTTCGTCATCCACGGGGACGAGGGCCTGGCCGGCCCCTGGGCCAAGCGCGTCCAGCCGGGCGAGACCGTCCGCTTCATGGGCCCCGGCGGCGCCTACGCCCCGGACCCCGCCGCCGACTGGCACCTGCTCGCCGGTGACGAGAGCGCGCTGCCCGCGATCGCGCGGTCCCTGGAGGCCCTGCCCGACGGCGCCCGCGCCTTCGCCTTCGTCGAGGTCGACGGCCCCCAGGAGGAGCAGAAGATCGACTCCGACGTGGAGGTCGTCTGGCTGCACCGTGGCGACCGGCCGGTGGGCCGGGCCCTGGTCGAGGCCGTACGGGGCCTGGACTTCCCCGACGGCCGGGTGCACGCCTTCGTGCACGGCGAGGCGGCCTGCGTGAAGGAACTGCGCAGGCTCCTCCGGGTGGAGCGCGAGATCCCCCGCGAGGACCTCTCCATCTCCGGGTACTGGCGCCTGGGCCACAACGAGGACGGCTGGCAGGCGTCGAAGCGGGAGTGGAACGCGCGCATCGAGGCGGAACAGGAGGACACCGCCCCGGCCGCGTAGCGAGCCTCGCCAGCCGCGAAGCGGGCCGCACCAGCCAAGTGACGGGCCCCGCCGACCACGTAACGAGCCTGGCCGACCGCGTAGTGAGCCTGGTCGGCCACGTGACAAGCCTGGCCGACCGCGTAACGAGCCCGGCCGACCACGTGACGGGCCGCGCCAGCCGCGTAGCGAGCCGCGCCGGCACGCGCCCACGCGCCCGTATCGGCCCGCACACGGCCGGCCACACAGTGCGCACCCCACCGGGCACCTCCGCACACGGGACTGGCACCGCGCGGCCACCAGCCCCGCCACATCGCCCGCCCGGCGTGCGCGGCCCCAGGGGCCGGGCCGGCATCTCACGCGTACCGCGCGCGGGGCACTGCGCGGGCTCCGTGGCGCGATGGCGCACCGCACAACGCCGGCCGTCGAGGCCGCGCCTCAGTCGCCGCGTACCCGTGCGTGCAGGTGCATGTCGTGCCAGCCGTCGGAGTGGAGCAGGGCGCTGCGCTTGGTGCCCTCCAGGGCGAAGCGGGTCTTGCGGGCGACCCGGCAGGAGGCCTCGTTGGCGACGGCGTGGGTGAGTTCCAGGCGCTGGAAGCCGATCTCGTCCAGGGCCCAGCGGGCGATCGTGTCGGTGGCCCGGGCGGCGACGCCACGACCGCGGGCCGCCGCCGCGGTCCAGTAGGCGACCTCGGCCACCCCGTCGCCGAGCAGGACCTCACGGAGGGCGACCCGGCCGAGGAGCCGGTCGTCGGCCGCGTCGGCGACGGCCCACTGGATGTTCCGCTCCCCGGCCCAGCCCTGCTGCCACTCGGCGATCCAGCCGCGCACCTCCTCCTCGGAGTCGGCGGCCCGGATGTGCCACTGGTGCATCACCGGGTCCTGGAAGGCCGCGTGCACGGCGGGCGCGTCCTCGGTGCGCCACGGGCGCAGCACCAACCCGTCGCCCGTGGGGATCGTGGGCTGCGGGGTACGGGAGAGGGAGCCTGCGGGAAGGACCGGGCGCGTCAGATAGGGCATGTGCCGCATCCTGCCAACGCGGCCGGGCCGCGGCCCACCCGTTTTCCGGCGCCCGCCGCCGCCTCGTACGCTGGCAGGCGATGAGACGCCGTACCCCTCCCCCACCCTCACCCCTCCCGCAGCGCGACGGCATCGACGCGGTGCGGGTGCGGCTGCCCGTGGCCGGGGGGCCGTGGTCCACGGTGCGCGAACACCTGGCGGAGCGGCTGTCCGGTGCGGGGGCCGGCGTCGTCGACGGCATGTTCGACACGGGGCGGTTCGTGGGGGCGGACGGGCGTGCGGTGCCGGGGGACGCGCCGTACGAGCCCGGGATGTTCGTGTGGTTCCACCGCGACCTGCCCGCCGAGGTACCCGTGCCCTTCCCGCTGGAGGTCGTGTACCGCGACGAGCACATCGTCGTCGCCGACAAGCCGCACTTCCTGGCCACCACCCCGCGCGGCGGCCACGTCACCGAGACCGCGCTCGCCCGGCTCCGCCGGGAGCTGGGCGTCCCGGCGCTCGGCGCCGCGCACCGCCTGGACCGGCTCACCGCCGGACTGCTCCTGTTCACGGTGCGCCCTGAGGAGCGCGGCGCGTACCAGGGCCTGTTCCGCGACCGGCTGGTCCGCAAGGAGTACGAGGCCGTGGCCCCCTGTGATCCCGCGCTCGGCCTCCCCCGGACCGTACGCAGCCGGATCCTCAAGGAGCGCGGGGTGCCGGCCGCCCGGGAGGTCGGGGGCGAGCCGAACGCCGTGAGCCGTGTCGAGCTGATCGGGCACCGGCCGGGCACCGGCCTCGGACTGGGCCGGTACCGGCTGGTGCCCGGCACCGGGCAGACCCACCAGTTGCGCGTCCACATGAGCGCGCTCGGCGTGCCGATCCTGGGCGACCCCCTCTACCCCGAGGTGGCCGCCCCCGTGCCGGCCGGCGACTTCCGGCGCCCGCTGCAACTGCTGGCGCGGGAGCTGGGGTTCACCGATCCGGTCACGGGGCGGGAGCACCGCTTCCGCAGCGGACGGTCCCTGCAGGCCTGGACGGCGTACGAGGAGTGGGCCGGCCGTCAGTAGCCGCGCCACCAGAGCAGGAAGCGCTGCCAGGCGCCGCGGGGACGCGGCTGCTCGGGCACCGGCTGGGGCTGCGCGGCCGACACCGACACCGGCTCCGGCGGGTACGGCGGGACCTGTGGCGCGGGCCGGCTCTCCGGTCGCGGGATGCCGACGTGCCAGGCGGTGCGCTGCGCCGAGGCCGGGGCGTGGCTCGGCTGCTGCCTGATGTCCTGCTGCGCCTTGGGCTCGAACCGCACCGGCAGCTCCACCAGGTGCCGTGACGCGATCGACGACCGCCACCGCAGCTCGTCCTCGTCGCAGGCGAGCTGGACGTCCGGCAGCCGCATCAGCAGCGCGTCGATCCCGGCGTCGGCGATGGCACGCCCGATGTCCTGGCCGGGGCATTCGTGCGGGCCGCCGCCGAAGGCGAGGTGGGCGCGGTTGCCCTGCATGCTCGCGGCCAGATCGGGCCGGATGCGCGGGTCGACGTTGCCCGGCGCGATACCCAGCAGCAGCCCGTCGCCCGCGCGGATGCGCTGGCCGCCCAGTTCCGTCTCCTGCTTGGCGAAGTAGGCGAAGACGGTGCTGAACGGCGGCTCGTCCCACAGGGACTGCTCGACCGCCTCGGGCACCGTCATCTGGCCGCCGCTGAGCTGGGCGCGGAAGCCCGGGTCGGTGAGCACCACGCGCAGCACGTTGCTGATGAGGTTGACGGTCGCTTCGTAGGCGGCCAGGAGGACCACCCGCAGGTGCTCCCTCACCTCGTCGTCGGTGAGCCCGGCCGCGTGGGTGACCAGGCGCCCGGCGATGTCGTCCTCGGGCTTGGCCCGGCGGGCGGTGGTGAGGCGGTCCAGGGCGTCCATGACGTAGGCGTGGCTGGCGATCGCCGTCTCGGTGCCCTTGAGCGTGTCGCGGGCGGCCTCCACCATCCGGTCGTTGTACTCGTCCGGCATGCCGAGGAGGTGGCACATCACGCCCATCGGCAGGTGCTCGGCGAACTGGCCGACGAGGTCGGCACGGCCCTCCTCGCAGAACCGGTTGACGTGGCGCTGGGTGTACCGCTTGATGTGGCGGCGCAGCTCCCGGTAGTCGATGCCGGACATGGCGCTGGTGACCGCGCCGCGCAGCCGCTTGTGCTCCTCGCCCTCGGCGTGGGAGCAGATGGGCTGCCAGGCGATGTGCGGCATGAGCGGGTGGTCCGGCTTGACCACGCCCTCGTTGAGCGGGGTCCAGATACGGCTGTCGCGGCAGAACTGGGCGGGCGTGCTCACCATGTGCAGGTTCTCGGCGTGCCCGAGGACCACCCACATCGGTACGTCGTCGTGGAGCAGCGCCGGAGCCACCGGCCCGTGCTGCTCGCGCAGTTGCTCGTACAGCTCCTCCAGGTCGTCCGCCTCGTGCAGCCGGTGCAGTCCACCCGGTCCGAGGCCGTGCGCGGGGCAGCCGGGCGGCGGTTCGAGCAGGGGGTCGCCCGTTCCGGTCAGGGAGTGGCGTTCAGGCGTCACAGTGTCGCTCCGCAACAGAAGTGTGGGTCAGGAGTGTGGGTCGAAAGGGTGAGCCGGCCGCGGCCGGCTCACCTGACCCGGCCGCGGCCGGGTCAGGTGAGCGCGCCCTTCATGGCGATGGAGTGCAGGAAACGCGTCAGTGTCAGCAGAACGTCCCGGCTGGAGGCCCGGCGCCGCACGTCGCAGTCGAGGATGGGAATTTCCTCGGCCAGGTCGAGCGCTCCCCGCAGCTCCGCGACGGGGTAGCGGGGCGCGTCGGGGAAGGTGTTGACGGCGACCACGAAGGGGACACCGCGCTCCTCCAGGCGTCCCATGACGTCGAAGCTGACGTCGAGGCGGCGGGTGTCGACGAGTACCACCGCGCCGAGGGCGCCCTCGAACAGGCCGTTCCACAGGAACCAGAAGCGCTCCTGGCCGGGCGTGCCGAAGAGGTACAGCACCAGTTGGTCGGTGATGCTGATGCGGCCGAAGTCCATGGCCACCGTGGTCGCCGTCTTGGAGGCGGAACCGAAGTTGTCGTCGACCCCGATGCCGGCCTGGGTCATCGTCTCCTCGGTGGTCAGCGGTCTGATCTCGCTGACCGAGCCGACCATGGTCGTCTTTCCGACCCCGAAACCGCCCACGATGACGATCTTCACGGCGGCCTCGGCCGTGTGCGGCAGCCGGTCCTCCGTCCGCGGGCCCGGGATCGTGTCAGAGTTTTTGGAGTCCATGCATCACCGCTTCGAGGAGGTTTCGGTCGGCGACCTGCTGGCGGACGATCGGGGCGCGGGCCTGCACCAGTTCCGTCGCCAGCAGGTCGGTGAGCAGCACGGTCACCACACTGAACGGCAGGCTCAGGTAGGCCGACAGCTCGGCTACGGACAGGGGCGCGGCGCACAGCCGCAGCAGGGCCGCCTGTTCCGGTGTGGCGGACACCGGCGGGTCCGCGCGGGCCACGATCAGGGTGACCAGGTCGATGTCGGCGCGTTCGCCGCTCCCCTCCCCGCCGATGACGAACAGCCGCTCGGGGTTGGGCGTGCCGTCGTCCTTGCGGGGCTGTTCGGCTGAGGGGGTCGCGGTGGACGGCTCCTGCCCGGGAGTTCGCCTCTGGCGCTGGGGACGAGTCATACGGTCTGCCCGTTGCGCCGGGCGGGACTGGTGAGATGGGGCCCGATACGCGCGACCAGGTCGGCCATGCTGAGACCCATCCGCCCGGGCTCGCAGCGGACGTCGGAGAGCACCGCGAGGTAGGCGTTGGGTCCGGCGGCCATCAGGTAGAAGTAGCCGCCGTTCATCTCGATGAGGACCATCTTCATGTCGCCGTCGCTGGTCGGGATCTCCTGGCTGACGGCACTCGCCAGGCTCTGCAGGCCCGCGCAGGCCGCGGCGACCCGGTCGGCGGCGTCGGGGTCACCGGAGTAGCGGGCGATGCGCAGGCCGTCGGCGGAGAGCACCACGATCATCTCGATGCCCGGGACGCCGTCGTAGAGATCCCGGAGCATCCAGTCGAACTTGCCTTGCTGCTCGATCACTTGAGGTTCCCCTCGTCGTCTGCCGGGGCGTGGGCCGGCTCGCTGCTGCTGGACTGCTGGTGGGCCTGACTGCTGCCCGGGTGCTGCTTGAGGCCCTCCCAGAAGGCACCGATGAAGTGCCCCGGCGGGAGCCCCTGGTCCTTCTCCGGCTCGGGCTCTTCGGCCGCGGCCGCCGGGAAGCCGTTGCGGGCACGCTCGGCGGCCTCGCGGGCCTCGCGCTCGGCGTCCTCCCGCTCCCAGACCGCCTGTTCGGCGAGGCGTTGGCTGAGCGGCATCTTGACCCGGCTGCGGCGCTGCGGGAGGCCGCCCGCCGTCCACTCGGTCACCTCGGGAACGTCGTCCTCCAGCAAGACCGTGTCCGGGATACGCGGGCTGGTGGGGCGGCGCTTCTTGGGCGTGCGCTTGGGGCCGGGGAGGGCGTCCGGGCCCGGGTGGGGGATCGACGTCGCGCCGATGCCGTGGGCGAGTCCGACCCCGGGCTCGGTGGTCATCATCTTGCTGGGCACGATGAGGATGGCCCGGACACCGCCGTACGCGGAGGCCCGCAGCGACACGTCCATGCCGTACTGCGTGCACAGCCGGCCCACCACGGACAGGCCCAGGCGCGGGTGGTGGGCGAGGTCCTGGACGTCGGTGCCGCGCTTGGCGTCCTCCAGCAGCCCTTCGATGCGGGCGCGGGACTCCTCGCTGAGGCTGACGCCGGCGTCCTCGATCTCGATGCAGACACCGCTCTGCACCTCGGTCGCGGTGACGTGCACCTTGGCACCGGGCGGCGAGTAGCGGGTCGCGTTGTCGAGGAGCTCCGCCGCGGCGTGGATGACCGGCTCGACCGCGGTGCCCTTGATGTTGACCTTGGCGATCGAGGCGAGGTTGATCCTGCGGTACTCCAGGATGCGGGACATGGCGCCGCGCAGCACGCTGTAGAGCGCCACGGGCTTGGGCCACTGGCGTCCGGGCCGGCCGCCGCCGATGACGGAGACCGAGTCGGCGAGGCGGCCGATCAGGGCGGTGCCGTGGTCGATGCGCAGGAGGTCGTCGAAGACCTCGGGGTTGCGCCCGTGGTCCTCCTCCATCTCGCGGAGTTCCTTGTTCTGCTGGTGGACGATCGCCTGGACGCGGCGGGCGATGTCGACGAAGGAACGTTCGGCGGATTCGCGCATGGAGTCCTGGTGGTCGACGATGTCGCACACCATGCGGATCATCTCGCGCTGCGGCTGGCCGAGTTCGGGGTAGGAAGGGTCGACCTCGCCGAGGCGGCGCATCACCTCTTCGGGCGTGCTCCCCCGGCGCATGAAGTCCAGGATGTTGGGGAGTACTTCGCCGCCGAGACGGACCATCTCCTCGTGGTGGCTCGCGGCCCGGCGTTCCAGATACGCGCTGTGACGGGCGTGCTCGGCACGCATGAGCCGCAGCGCACGGCCGCGGCGTGCCGCTTCGGCCGCCGCGATGATCACCAGCAGGGTGGCGACGGCACCGCACAGGCCGACGGCGAGCCGGGCCGGTTCCGTCACCAGGGCGACGGCGGCCCCGGTGGCCGCGGCCATCAGTATGGCCGGCAGCAACAGGGTTCGCACGTACGGAAGTTCACGGCGACCTGGAGGGGAATCAACACTCACCATGTAGGCCCTCTGAAAACGAATCGGCTGGGATGGGGGAGCTTGCGGCGGGGTATGTCTGGGAGTTGTCGGGATCTTCGGCGCACTGGGAACAAGCGCGCGATTTCACCCCAACTCGGTGCGCTGCGGGCGAGCTTAGTCCGGGGGGATCATCGCCGTGTCATATTCAGCAAGCACCTGAAACGGACACCGGGACTGGAGTAGTCTCGGGCCCATTTGCACGCCGGGGAGCCGTTCGAACACAGTGCGTAATTGGCGATGGGCGTACGAAACTCACTCACCGTGATGAGGGAAAGAGGCGCCGCGGGCACCCGTCAACGCGAGCGGGCCCGGCGGAATACCGCCGGGCCCGCGAGAAGAAGGGCTAGCCCACGGACGAGTAGGCGACCACCCCGCGCAGCAGTCCGTCAACCGCCTTGCGCGCGTTCTTCGGGACCGTCGAGCCCTCGCCGGGTGCGGCGGCCGAGATCTGGCCGAGGACGTCGATGACCTGCTTGCACCAGCGCACGAAGTCGCCGGCGGGCATCTCGACCTCGCGCAGCACCTCGTCGAGGCCCTTGCCCGACGCCCACATGTACGCGGCCCAGGCGAAGCCGAGGTCGGGCTCTCGCTGGCCGACGCCCTCGGTCTGGCTGATCCGGAAGTCCTCCTCCAGGGCGTCGAGGCGACCCCAGATGCGGACCGTCTCACCGAGCGCGGCCTTGGCCTTGCCCGAGGGCAGCTTCGGCGCCATCGCGTCGTCGGCGGCCCGGGACTCGAACACCAGGGCCGAGACGCAGGCGGCGAGCTCGGCCGGGGACAGACCCTCCCAGACGCCCTCGCGCAGGCACTCGCTGGCGAGCAGGTCCAGTTCGCCGTACAGCCGGGCGAGGCGCTTGCCGTGCTCGGTGACCTCGTCGCCGCGCAGGTAGTCCATCTCCGTCAGCAGCGCCACGATCCGGTCGAAGGTGCGCGCGATGGTGTTCGTCCGGCCCTCGATCCGGCGCTCCAACTGCGAGGTGTCACGCAGCAGCCGGTGGTAGCGCTCGGCCCAGCGGGCGTGGTCCTCGCGGTCGTCGCAGCCGTGGCAGGGGTGCGCGCGGATGTCCTTGCGCAGCCGGGCGATCTCCCGGTCGTCGGCGGCCTGGGAACGCTTCTTGCGGGCCCGTTCCGGCGGGATGTGCCCGGCCTTGGTGCGCAGCGCGGAGGCGAGGTCGCGGCGGGACTGGGGCGAGCGCGGGTTGAAGGACTTCGGGATGCGCATCCGCTCCAGCGCCTCGACCGGCACCGGGAAGTCCATCGACGCCAGCCGCTTGACCTGCCGCTCGGCGGTCAGCACCAGCGGGCGTGGCCCGTCGTGGTGCTCGAAGCCGCGGTGGCCGTTGGACCGGCCGGCCGGCAGGCCCGGGTCCAGCACCAGGGCGAGGCCCGCGTACTTGCCCGTCGGCACGTGGATGACGTCGCCCGGCTTCAGCTTCTCCAGCGCCACGGCGGCCTCGGCACGCCGCTGGTTGGCGCCCTGCCGGGCCAGCTCGGTCTCCCGGTCCTTCAGCTCGCGGCGCAGTCGCGCGTACTCCTCGAAGTCGCCGAGGTGGCAGGTCATGGAGGCCTTGTAGCCCTCGAGACCCTCCTCGTTGCGCTGGACCTGCCGGGAGATGCCGACGACGGACTTGTCCGCCTGGAACTGCGCGAAGGAGGTCTCCAGCAGCTCCCGGGAACGGTGCCGGCCGAACTGCTCGACCAGGTTGACCGCCATGTTGTACGACGGCCTGAAGCTGGAGCGCAGCGGATACGTGCGCGTGCCGGCCAGCCCCGCGAGGTGCTCGGGGTTCATGGCGCGCTGCCACAAAACGACGGCGTGGCCCTCGACGTCGATGCCGCGCCGGCCGGCCCGGCCGGTGAGCTGGGTGTACTCACCGGGGGTGATGTCGGCGTGCTGCTCGCCGTTCCACTTGACGAGCTTCTCCAGCACGACCGAGCGGGCGGGCATGTTGATGCCGAGGGCGAGCGTCTCGGTGGCGAAGACGGCCTTGACCAGTCCGCGGACGAACAGCTCCTCGACGACCTCCTTGAAGGTCGGCAGCATGCCCGCGTGGTGGGCGGCGATGCCCCGCTCCAGGCCCTCCAGCCACTCGTAGTAACCCAGGACGTGCAGGTCCTCGGTCGGGATGGAGGAGGTCCGCTCCTCGACCAGGGAGCGCACCCGCTCCCGCGCGTCCTCGTCGTTGAGCCGCAGCCCGGCGTACAGGCACTGCTGGACGGCGGCCTCGCAGGCGGCGCGGCTGAAGATGAAGGTGATCGCGGGCAGCAGGCCCTCGGCGTCGAGCCGCTCGATGACCTCCGGCCTGCTCGGCGTCCAGACACGGGAGCGCTGTCTGCGCTCGCGCTCCCGGTCGGCCTCCTTCATGGCACGACCGCGCCTGCGGTCCTGGTAGGACGGGCGGCTCGCCTCCAGGCGGGCCATGCGCGTGAGGTCGGGGTTGACGGCCTTCTTGTGACCCTCGCCCTCCTCGAACAGGTCGTACATCCGGCGCCCGGCCAGCACGTGCTGGAACAGCGGCACGGGCCGGTGCTCGGAGACGATCACCTGAGTGTCGCCGCGCACGGTGTCGAGCCAGTCGCCGAACTCCTCCGCGTTCGACACGGTGGCCGACAGTGACACCAGGGTCACGGATTCGGGGAGGTGGATGATGACCTCCTCCCACACGGCGCCGCGGAAGCGGTCGGAGAGGTAGTGCACCTCGTCCATGACGACGTAACCGAGGCCGAGGAGGGTCTGGGAGCCGGCGTAGAGCATGTTCCGCAGGACCTCGGTGGTCATCACGACGACCGGGGCATCGGAGTTCACGCTGTTGTCGCCGGTGAGCAGGCCGACCTTGTCCGTGCCGTAGCGGCGGCACAGGTCGGCGTACTTCTGGTTCGACAGCGCCTTGATGGGCGTCGTGTAGAAGCACTTCTTGCCCTGCTGGAGGGCGAGGTGGACGGCGAACTCGCCGACGATCGTCTTGCCGGAGCCGGTGGGCGCGGCCACCAGCACGCCCTTGCCCGTTTCGAGTGCCTGGCAGGCCTCGATCTGGAAGGGGTCGAGGCCGAAGTCGTACATCTCGCGGAAGGAGGCGAGCGCGGTGGCCTGCTCGGCAGCGCGCCGGCGGGCTGCCGCGTACCGCTCGGCCGGAGAGAGATCCTCTGTCATCGTGCTTTCGAGCGTACCGGGCCGCACTGACAACCGGACGATCATTATCGTGATCGGTCCCGTTGAGGACTCCGTGAGGGCTTGCTCGGGGCGGCGACGCGTGCCGTCACCGCCCCGCTGTGCCTCAGGTCACGTCGTCGTAGCCGTTGACCCGGTCCTTCGTGGCCTGTTCGGGCAGGGCGCGGGCGGTGGTCACGGGCTCGATCTCGCCGATGTCATCGGGGGCGAGGTCCAGTTCGGAGGCCTCGTCGTCGTCGGGCTCAAGGGCCTCACGACGGCGCCTGCGGCGGTCGTTCAGCAGGGAGACGCCGACCGCGACGAAGTACAGGACCCAGATCGGACCGGCCAGCCACATCATGGTCAGCGGGTCGGTGCTCGGCGTGGCGATGGCCGCGAACAGCGTGATGCCCATGATCATGCCGCGCCACCAGCCGAGCATCCGCTTGCCGGTCAGCGCCCCGGTGAAGTTGAGCATCACCAGCAGCAGCGGCAGCTCGAAGGAGAGGCCGAAGACGACGACCATGCGCGTGACGAGGTCGAGCAGGTCGTCCAGCGGAAGCAGGTTGTCGACGCCGAACGGTGTGAACTCGATCAGCACCTTCGCGGTGGTGGGCAGCACCACGTAGGCGAAGTAGGCACCGAAGAGGAAGAGCGGCGCGCCCGTGGCGACGAAGGCGTAGGCGTACTTCTTCTCGTTCTTGTGCAGGCCCGGGGCGACGAACGCCCACAACTGGTAGAGCCAGACCGGCGAGGCGAGCACGACACCGGCCATCAGGGACACCTTCAGCGCCAGGGTGAAGGGGCCCAGCAGACCGTTGATGGTGATCTGGGCGCACCGCTCGTCCTCGGGCAGCTTGGCCAGTTCCTCGAACGACTTCGGGCAGCCGACCGAGTCGAGGACCGGGTCGGTGAAGATGTTGATGATGTCGTTGTAGAAGAAGGCGGCGACGACGGTGACGGCGACGATGGCCAACAGCGCCTTCGCGAGCCGGTTGCGGAGCTCACGAAGGTGCTCCGCAAGGGGCATCCGCCCCTCCGGATCCTTCTCCTTGCTGCGGGCAGGCTTCAGCAACCCACGTTCCCATCTCGTGCGGCGGGCCGGAGGTCACCGGCCCTGCGTCAGCGCTTGGTCGTGTCCGTCGGCTCGGTGACCGGGCGGGAGCTGGTCACATCGCCGGGAGCCGCCTGGATGGTGCGCTGCGCCGCGGCCTGCTCGGGGTTGGGCGGGTCGGCGGGAGCGGAGTCGTCGGACTTGCTCTCGCTCTTCATCGCCTTGGCCTCGCTCTTGAGGATGCGCGCCGACTTGCCGAGCGACCGCGCCATGTCCGGAAGCTTCTTCGCGCCGAACAGCAGGATGATGACGACGAGGATGAGAATGATCTCGGGGGCTCCGAGCCTTCCGAACATAAGTCTTTACCTTCTCACCGAGGCGGCTGGGTGGGGGTGCTGTCCGACCGGTCGAACATAGGTCCGATCGATCGTCTTGTGCAGCGATCGTAACGCTCAGGGGTAAACGTGAGGCAATCCCCGTGCGTACTCCCGTCCGCGACCGGGCCTCGTTTTCCGGGCCGCGAGCAGCAGCGTACCTTCAGGGGCACGCGGGGTGACAGGGCGAAGCGCCCCGGAACGCGGCTCACAGGGCGTCCACGGCGCGGGCGGCGCTCTCGGTCGCCCGCTCCAGATCCTCCGCGGCCCGGCTGATCCGGTCGGCCGAGTCCGTCACCTGCCGGCCCAGACGCCGCGCCTCCACGAACACCTGCACGGCGAACACCGCGAGCACGGCGAGACCCACAAAACCCACGGCAACCGCGAACATCGGCCAGAACATGACGCCGAGCCTAGACGGTGGAGTGCAGCCGCAGGGTCCTGACCCCGCCGCCGGTGAGCAGCTCCACGACCCGCTCCCCCGCCGGCTTGCGCACGGCGGACCCGCACTCGGGGCAGGTGAACGAGTAGAACGTGGTCCGGCTGGTGGCGCCGATGGCGAGGCGCAGGGCGCTCGCGGCGAGCTCGAAGCGGCCCCGGCACTCCGGGCAGCCGGCCTTGAACACGACCGGGGAAACGCGCCGCATGCCGGCGAACGCGGACGCCGCCGTCATGCCCGGCGCACCCGGCCCCACGGACTCGCTCACAATCCTCGCTCCTGCCTGTCGTGCCCTTGCGGCCCCTCGCCCGGCCCGTCGTGCGCCCCGACCGCCTCCATGCCGTCGTAGGCCGCCAGCGCCTCGCGGGCCGCCTGCCGGGCGCTGTCGGCGAGTCCGGGCGGGGAGACGATACGGCCGTCGCGCCCGAGCCGCAGGCCCAGCCGCCGCAGGGACGCGGGGTCGGGGGTGCGCAGGGTGATGCGCAGCCCTCCGTCGGCCAGCTCCTCCGCGCTGTCGTGCGGGTAGTACTCGGCGACCCAGCGTCCGCCGGGGCCGACCTCCACCACGACCTCGGGGTCCTCGGCGGCGGGCTGCACCAGCCCCTCCGACAGGTCCCGCAGCTCCACCTCGGGCGGCGCGGACGGCTCGTCCAGGATGCGGATCTCGGCGACCCGGTCGAGGCGGAAGGTGCGCCGGGCCTCGGAGCGGCGGCACCAGGCCTCCACGTACGTGTGCCCGACGCTGACCAGGCGGATGGGGTCGATCTCGCGCTCGGTGACCTCGTCGCGGGCCGGTGAGTAGTAGCGGATCCACAGCCGTCGGCGCTCCGAGATCGCCCGGTCGACGTCGGCGAAGACACCGCCCTCGGACTCGAAGGTGACGGACAGGCGCGAGCTGGCGCCCGCGGCCTCGCCGGCCGAGGTCTCCACCTTGGCGGTCGCCCTCAGCAGCGCCTGCCGGTCACTCTCGCGCAGACCGGGCAGGGTCGCCACGGCCCGGGCGGCGACGAGCAGCGCGGTGGCCTCGTCGGCGGCGAGCCGCAGCGGCTCGGCGGCGTCCGCGCCGAGGGCGGCCGGGTTGTGCCACCAGATGCGCTCGCCGTCGGTGTCGATGTCGAGCAGGTCGCCCCCGCGGAAGCTGGTGCCGCACATGGGCAGCACGTCGAGGTCGGAGACCAGCTCGTCCTCGGTGATGCCGAAGGCGCGCGCGACGTCCTCGACCCGGGCGCCGGGGCGCTCCCGCAGATACGTCACCAGGGACAGCATCCGTCGGGTCTGGTCGATGGCGTTCACGGGCCTGACCGGTTTGCCTGCCACTTTGTTGTCCGCTCCCCCTCAGCCCTTGGCCACGGCACGCAGCCGGTCCACCACGTCCGCACGCAGCTCCACCGGCTCCAGCACCACCACGTCCGGCCCGAACTCCACCAGCCAGGCGTCCAGGCCGTGCCCGTACGGAATCTCCAACTCGTCCCAGCCGTCACCGAGTTCCCGGACACCGGTGGCCTTCGCCCGAAGGGGGTACCCCGCGCCCGTACGCAGCCGGATCAGCGCGGAACGGTCGGCGGTCTCCCCCGCCCAGCTCGCGACCGTCTCGCGGACGGTGACGACATCGGGCACGGGCGCGGTGAACCGCGCGCCGCGCGAGCGCACCCGGCCCGTGATCCGGGACAGCCGGAAGACCCGCTCGGCACCGCGGTCGCGGTCGAAGCCGGCCAGGTACCAGTGGCCGCGCCAGCACTCCAGCGCCCACGGTTCGACGTGGCGGGGCTCGGGTTGGGCGGCGTTGGCCTTGCGGTAGTCGAAGACGACCGGCCGGCGGTCTCGGCAGGCCAGCATCAGCGGCTCGAACGCGGCCTCGTGCACCGGGATGCGGGGCTCCAGCGCGCTGTGCGCCTCGTACGGGTCGACGTCCTCGGGCAGCCCGGCCGCGCGCAGCTTCTGCAGCGCGCCGCTCGCGGCGCCGGCCAGTCGGGCCTGCTGCCACACCTTGGCGGCGAGCCCGAGCGCGGCGGCCTCCTCGGCGTCCAGGGTGATGGGCGGCAGGCGGTTGCTGTCGCGGCGGGCCAGGTAGCCGACCTCGCCGTCGAGGCTCTCCACGGTCTCGATGACGAGCCCGAGTTCTCGCAGGTCGTCCTTGTCCCGCTCGAACATGCGGTTGAACGAGTCGTCGGAGCCCGCCGCGCCCTGGCCCGGCCTGGAGGCCTCTACATATGCCTCGATGGAATCGCGCAGCTCGCGCTTGCTGAGTGGCCGCCGAGTCCCGAGCAGACACAGCGCCAGGTTCATCAGCCGCTCGGCCTTGGCAATGGCCATCGACGCCCTTCTCCCTATGGTGCTTACGACGGATGACCGTACCGCTCCCCGGTGGCCCGGCAAAAGCCGAGGGCCCATGCCCGGACAGGCATGGACCCCGGATGACCGGCTCTGATCGCCGTCCCTTCGGACTTCGATCAGACTCCGAGCAGGTCGACCACGAAGATCAGCGTCTCGCCGGGCTTGATCGCCGGGGTCGGGCTCTGGTCGCCGTAGGCGAGGTGGGCCGGGACGGTGAGCTGGCGGCGGCCGCCGACCTTCATGCCCTGCACGCCCTGGTCCCAGCCGGCGATGACGCGGCCGCCACCGAGCGGGAAGCGGAACGGCGTACCGCGGTTCCAGCTGGCGTCGAACTCCTCGCCCGTGCTGAACGCCACGCCCACGTAGTGGACGGTCACGGTCTGACCGGCCTGCGCAACCGGGCCGTCGCCCTCCCAGATGTCCTTGATCTCGAGGTCCGCCGGGGGCTCGCCGCCCGGGAAGTCGACCTCGGGCTTGTCGATGCTCACGTGTTTCAGCTCCTGCTTGTCTGCGGAAAGGCAACGGCCCAAGTCTTACATCTCCGGGGCGTCACATCTTCGCCAGGATGTCGACGGAGAAGACCAGAGTGGAGTCCTTCTCGATGCCGCTGCCCTCCGGCGGGCTGTCGCCGTACCCCAGGTCCGGCGGGATGACGATGAGGACGCGGCTGCCGACCTTCTTGCCGGTCAGGCCCTGCGACCAGCCCTTGACGACCTGCTGGAGCGAGAACGACGTGAGCTGCTTCCTGCCGTACGTCGAGTCGAACTCCTTGCCGCCGTCCCAGACCACGCCCTTGTACTGCACGAGCACACTGTCCTGGGCGTCGACCTCGGCGCCGTCGCCCTCGAGGACGTACTCGGCCGCGAGCTTCTTCGGCGCGTCGGACTTCGGCACCTCGATGGCGGGCGCCTTGCCGTCGGTGTTGGTGCCGACCTTGGGCAGGGCGGCGTCGTCCTGGGGGACTTCCTTGCCCTTGGCGGAGCTCTTGGCGTTGAAGGTGTCCTGCACGTCGACCACGAACACCAGCGTGTCGGAACCCTTGATGCCCACCTGCTCGTTGCCCTGCTCGCCGTAACCCCAGGTGGGCGGTACGGAGAACTGGACGCGGCTGCCGGTCTTCTTGCCGATGAGGGCGTACCGCCAGCCGTCGATGACGCCGCCCTGGGCGAGCTGGATGACCAGGGGGGTCTTGCGGTCGTAGGAGTTGTCGAAGACCTTCGCGCTCTCCCAGATCTGGCCCAGGTAGTTCGCCGACACGAAGTCGTTCTCGGCGACGGCCCTGCCGCCACCGGCGATGACCGTCTTGACCGCGAGGTCCTTGGAGGGCTCGCCGCCGCCCTTGGCGACGGTCGGCTTCTCGTCGAACTTCGTCCCCGCGGTGATCGCCGGCAACGGGCCGTCGACGATCTTCGGCGGCGGTGCCGACGTGGCCGACGCCTCGGGCGTCGCGCTGTCGCCGGCGCTGCTCGATCCGGAGTCGTCGCCGTCACCGCATGCGGCGAGCGTGACCAGTCCGGCGGGGACGGCGATGAGGAGTGAGCGTCGGCGCACGGTGGGGGCCTCGTATCGGTATCGGTCGGTCCTGGGGAAGTGCGCGCAACTCTACGGCGTGAGACGGGCACCGTACGGCTAACGTACGGTGCCCGTGTGGCGTTCCGCCCTTTCGTGCGCAAACGCGTGTCCCACCTCGTCCGGCTCACATACCGGCGATCAGCTTCTCCACCCGGTCGTCCACCGAACGGAACGGGTCCTTGCACAACACGGTGCGCTGCGCCTGGTCGTTGAGCTTGAGATGGACCCAGTCGACGGTGAAGTCCCGGCGCTGCTCCTGGGCCCGTCGGATGAAGTCGCCGCGCAGCCGGGCCCGAGTGGTCTGCGGAGGCACGGACTTGCCCTCGAAGATCTTCAGGTCGTTCGCGACCCGGGCCGCCTGGCCCTTCTTCTCGAGCAGGTAGTACAGGCCACGACGGCGGTGGATGTCGTGGTAGGCGAGGTCTATCTGCGCGACCCGCGGGTGCGACATGGTCATGTTGTGCTTGGCCCGGTACCGCTCCAGGAGCTTGTACTTCATGACCCAGTCGATCTCGGTGTCGATGCGGTCGAGGTCCTCGGCCTCGATGGCGTCCAGGGTGCGGCCCCACAGCTCCAGCACGCGCTCGACGGTGCCGGTGCGGATGCCGCGGCGCTCGCAGAAGTCCACGGCCTTCTCGTAGTACTCCCGCTGCACCTCCAGCGCGGACGCCTCCCGGCCGCTGGCCAGGCGCACCTTCCGGCGACCGGTGATGTCGTGGCTCACCTCGCGGATCGCCCGGATCGGGTTCTCCAGGGTGAGGTCGCGCATCACCGTGCCCGCCTCGATCATGCGCAGCACCAGGTCGGTGGCGCCGACCTTGAGCAGCATGGTCGTCTCGGACATGTTCGAGTCGCCCACGATGACGTGCAGGCGCCGGTAGCGCTCGGCGTCGGCGTGCGGCTCGTCGCGGGTGTTGATGATGGGCCGGGAGCGGGTGGTCGCCGAGGAGACGCCCTCCCAGATGTGCTCGGCCCGCTGGCTGACGCAGTACACGGCGCCGCGCGGTGTCTGCAGCACCTTGCCGGCGCCGCAGAGCAACTGCCTGGTCACCAGGAACGGGATGAGGATGTCCGCGAGCCGCGAGAACTCCCCGTGCCGGGCCACGAGGTAATTCTCGTGGCAGCCGTAGGAGTTGCCGGCGGAGTCGGTGTTGTTCTTGAAGAGGTAGACGTCGCCCGCGATTCCCTCCTCGTGCAGGCGTCGTTCGGCGTCCACCAGGAGTCCTTCGAGAATGCGCTCGCCCGCCTTGTCGTGGGTGACGAGTTCGATCACGTTGTCACATTCGGGTGTGGCGTATTCCGGATGTGATCCGACATCGAGATAGAGGCGGGCCCCGTTGCGCAGAAAGACATTGCTGCTGCGGCCCCATGACACGACACGGCGGAAGAGGTACCGCGCCACCTCGTCAGGCGACAGGCGGCGCTGTCCCCTGAACGTGCACGTGACGCCGTACTCGTTCTCCAGCCCGAAAATGCGGCGGTCCATGACTGAACATTACGCCTGATGACCCGAACTGAAACGGGGTTCGACGGCACGGTTTGGATCATTTTCCGATGAAGCCGCAACCACCGCCGCCCTGGCGGGAGCTGCGAGGACCCGGCCCGTGCACGCCAGCACGAGCAGGGACACGGCCCCGGCCGCCCCGGGCACCGCGAACCCCCACAGCGCCCCGCCGTGCTCCACGACGGGCCCCGTGAGGCCCGTGCCCACCGAGGCACCCACGGTGAACGTCGTCACCAGCCACGAGAACGCCTCCGTCACCGTGCCGCGCGGCGCGTGCAGGTCGACGAGGACGAACGCGCAGGCGATGCACGGCGCCAGGAAGACCCCGGCCACCACCGTGAGCAGCACCATGGCGACCGCGCCCGGCATCAGCGTCAGCGGCAGGTAACACACCGCCAGCAGGGCCACCAGCACCCGCAGTCGCCGCGCCGGGTCGCCGCTCCACTGCCTGGCCCCGTAGACGGCCCCGCCGACGAGCGCGCCGAGCCCCAGGGCGGCCATCAGCCAGCCGTAGACGGCGTCGCCGCCGTGCTCGTCGGCGTAGGGCACGGCGGCGACGGTGATGGACCCGAGCGCCATCCCGACGAACAGGAAGGCGCCCAGCAGCGCCAGCAGCCCGGACGAACGCAGCGCCCCGAGCCAGTGCGCCTCGCGCGGCGCCGACCGCCAAGCGCGCGAGGGGGGCGACGCGACCACGGACAGAGCACCCAGCACACCCACCGCGTTCAGCACGAGCAGGGCGACCAGCGGCGACCACAGCGACACGCACACCGTCACGAGCAGCGGCCCGACGGTGAACATGACCTCCTGCGCGATGGCGTCCATGGCGTACGCCGTGTGCACCTGGTCCTCCTTGCGCAGCACGCTGGGCCACAGTGCCCGCAGCCCGCCCTCCAGCGGGGGCGTGAACAGTCCCGCGGCCCCCACGGCCGCGTACGCGAGCGCGACCGTCCCGGTACCGGCGAAGGCGAACACGCCCATGGCCAGCCCCGACACCACGGCGGCCGGCAACTGCACGCGCGGCTGCCCGTGCAGGTCCACCAGCCGCCCGAGCACCGGCTGCCCCACGGCGTTGGCGACCCCGTACACGGCGGCCAGCGCTCCCGCGAGGCTGTACGAACCGCCCTCGGCCCGCACGAACAGCACGATCGCGATCGCCGCGGTGGCGTTGGGCAGCCGGCCCACGAGCGTGCCGACGAGCAGCCGGACGGCATGCCGCGCCCGAAGAATGTCCAGGTACCCGGCGACCACGGCCCACCCCTTCTCCGAACCAACCGACGAGGTTTTACGTATAACTTCCTTCGTCATACGTACCATGTCGGCTGTTCACGAGTCCAGACGAAAGCGCAGGCGAACGGTGGCACGAGGCAACACCCGCCCCACGAGCCGGGACGTCGCCCAGGCCGCCGGCGTCTCCCAGGCCGCGGTGTCCCTGGTCCTCGGGGACAAGTGGCGCGGCCGCGTGTCGGAGCCCACGGCCCAGCGGGTCCGGGAGGCCGCGCACCAACTGGGCTACCGCCCGAACCTGGCCGCCCGTAACCTGCGCCTGGGCCGCACGCGCACGGTTCTGCTGGTCGTCCCCGCGCTGACCACGGAGTTCTTCGCGGAGGTGTACACGGGCGCCGCGCGGGTCGCCGCCGAGCACGGCTTCGGCGTGGTCCTCTACCCCTCCCCCGAGGGCATCGGCCCCGCCCGGGACCCCTTCGCCTCGGCGCAGGCCGCCCTGGACGGCGTCATCGCGTCCTCCATGGCGGCCGACGCGCTCACCGCGATCCGGGGCGACCAGCTACCCCTCGTCATGCTGGACAGCGACCCCGAGGGCAGCCTGGGCGCCGCGACGGTCAACCTGGACATCGCCGACGGCATCCGTCAGGTCGCGGAGCACCTGCTGTCCCTGGGCCACCGCCGCTTCCTCCACCTAGCGGCGGACGTCCCGTCCTGGACCTTCGAGGTACGCGCCCGGGAACTGGCCACACGGCTGGCTGACGCCCCCGGCACCGAACTGCGCACTGCCCACGCCCCCATCTCCATCGAGGGCGCCCAGACCGCCGCGGAGGCCGCCCTCGCGGCTTTTGGGGTGGCCCGGCCCACGGCGCTGGTCTGTGACGACGACAAACTCGCGGCCGGCGCGTACAAGGCGGCCCGGCGGGCCGGGCTCCGCATCCCCGACGATCTCTCGATCACCGGCCTGGACGACCTGGGCCTGGCCACGGCCATCGACCCCGAGCTGACGACCGTCCGGCTCGACGCGGAGCTGTTCGGCGAGCGGGGCATGCGGGCCCTGCTGGCGGTGCTGGAGGGGCGGGCCCCCGAGGAAGGGGACATCCCGGTGAACCTGGTGGTACGGGGCTCCACGGCACCGCCGCGGTGAGCTCCGCGATGCCCGCGACGGGGCGGGCCGGCGCCGGCTCGCCCGGGCGGCGCCTGCGGGGTGCCGCCTCGGACACCCCGCGACGCCAACCGCTGCTACTCGTCCGCGTCCCCGTCCGCGTCCCCGTCCTCCGGGGACACCTCACCCGGAACCGAATCCAGCAGCCGGGAAAGCCGCGCCCCCACGATCCGCTTGAACTTCCGCTTCTGCGGACGCGTGCGGTCCAGCACGGCGACTTCCAGCCGCTCCGCCGGAATCTCCCGCTCGCTGCCGTTCGTGTCCCGTGACAGCGCCTGCACCGCCAGCTTCAGGGCCTCGGCCAGCGTCATGCCGTCCCGGTGCCGCTGGTCCAGGTACCCGCTGATCTGCTCGGCGTTGCCGCCGACCGCGACCGAGCCGTGCTCGTCCACGATGGAGCCGTCGTGCGGCAGCCGGTAGATCTGGTCACCGTCGGCGCTGTCGCCGACCTCGGCGACGACCAGCTCCACCTCGTACGGCTTCTCGGCCTGGCTGGAGAAGATCGTGCCCAGCGTCTGGGCGTACACGTTGGCCAGACCGCGGGCCGTCACATCGTCACGGTCGTACGTGTAACCGCGCAGGTCGGCGTAGCGCACCCCGCCGATCCGCAGGTTCTCGTACTCGTTGTACTTGCCGGCGGCCGCGAAGCCGATCCGGTCGTAGATCTCGCTGAACTTGTGCAGCGCACGGGACGGGTTCTCGCCGACGAACACGATGCCGTCGGCGTACTGCAGCACGACCAGGCTGCGGCCACGGGCGATGCCCTTGCGGGCGTACTCCGCCCGGTCGGCCATGGCCTGCTGGGGTGAGACATAGAACGGCGTCGACACCGGTTATCCATCCCTTTCTGGAGAAGTCACTGGACCACCTGACAACACGGACGCACCCGCTACAGCAGCGCGGCCCGCGGGCCGTCGGGATGCTCGAGCCGCCGTTCCAGCACCGCGCGGGCGAGTTCGGAACCCTCGTCCTCGCTCAGCCGGCGGAAGCCGTCCTCGGTGATCACAGTGATGATCGGGTAGATCCGGCGGGCGACATCGGGACCACCGGTCGCCGAGTCGTCGTCTGCCGCGTCGTAGAGCGCCTGGACCACGAGCGTCGTGGCCTGCTCCTCGGTCAGGTCCTCGCGGTAGAGCTTCTTCATGGCGCCACGGGCGAAGATCGACCCCGACCCGGTGGTCGCGAAGTTCTGCTCCTCGGACCGCCCGCCCGTCACGTCGTACGAGAAGATGCGGCCCCTGCCGCGGTCCACGTCGTACCCGGCGAACAGCGGCACCACGGCCAGTCCCTGCATCGCCATGCCCAGGTTGGACCGGATCATCGTGGACAGGCGGTTCGCCTTGCCCTCCAGGGACAACTGGGCGCCCTCGACCTTCTCGAAGTGCTCCAGCTCCAACTGGAACAGCTTCACCATCTCCACGGCCAGGCCCGCCGTGCCGGCGATGCCCACGGCCGAGTACTCGTCGGCCGGGAAGACCTTCTCGATGTCCCGCTGGGCGATCATGTTGCCCATGGTGGCCCGCCGGTCACCGGCGAGAACGACACCGCCGGGGAACGTCACCGCCACGATCGTGGTGCCGTGCGGCGCCTCGATCACACCCTGAACCGGCGGCAACTGCCGGTTGCCCGGGAGCATCTCCGGCTGGTGCTCACCGAGGAAGTCCATGAACGAAGAGGACCCGGGCGTCAGGAAGGCAGCTGGCAGACGCCCGGTGCTACGAGTGTTGGCTTCCACGCGATTCCTTCCACGTATGCGACAGCTATGTCACGGACCCTACCCGGCTGCGGGCAGTGATCCACATACTCGGCGGGAACCACGGAACGAACACCCCGGCCCCCGTCTCGTACCGCGCGCGGCACGGTTCTCACCGCACCGCGCGCGACGCCTCACGTTCTGCTCGTCCGCCCCTCATGCGGCCCTCGGGCCATCGAAGCGAAGGAGAAGCAGGCCGTCAGCCGGCCTACTGGCCACCCTTTTGCACGAAGCTTCGAACGAAATCCTCGGCATTTTCCTCGAGTACATCGTCGATCTCGTCCAGGACGGAGTCCACGTCGTCGTTCAGCTTCTCCTGGCGCTCCTTGAGGTCCTCGGAAGCCTGTGCGTCCTGCGCCTGCTCCTCGACCTCCTCCGTGGAACGCGTGGCCTTCTGCTGCCCGCCGCCGGTGTCCTTGGTCGCCATAACCCTCACCCCGCTCGGTTCGCCCGACACAGTTGCTCGGTCAAGATCAGACCCTACAAGCCGGGTCCGACATCGGCCCCGCAGTTTCTCCAACGTACGGGTGCCACCTCGATGGTTCCCGGACCCGGGGGTTTCCACCCTGTCCGGCCGACTCCTCCCGTGTACCCGCTCGGCCCGGTCACCCGCCCGACAGGACCTTGACCAGGTCTTCCGCGGTGCGGCAGCGGTCCAGGAGCTCCTTGACGTGATTACGCGTTCCGCGAAGCGGTTCCAGGGTTGGCACCCGCTGCAGCGAGTCCCGGCCCGGCAGGTCGAAGATCACCGAGTCCCAGGAGGCCGCCGCGACGTCGTCCGCGTACTGCTCCAGGCAGCGTCCGCGGAAGTACGCGCGCGTGTCCTCCGGCGGCTTCGTCCGGGCCCGCTCGACCTCGGTCTCGTCCAGCAGCCGCTTGATGCGGCCGCGGTCCACCAGACGGTTGTACAGGCCCTTGTCGGGCCGTACGTCGGCGTACTGCAGGTCCACCAGGTGCAGCCGGGCCGCGTCCCAGTCCAGGTCGTCCCGGCGGCGGTAGCCCTCCATGAGCTCCCGCTTGGCGACCCAGTCCAGCTCGCCGGCCAGACTCATCGGGTCGTTCTCGAGCCGGTTGAGGGTGTCCTCCCAGCGGCCCAGGACGTCCTTGGTCTGGTCGTCGACGTCGGCGCCGTACCGTTCCTCGACATACTTGCGGGCCAGTTCGTAGTACTCCATCTGGAGCTGTACCGCGGTCAGTGTCCGGCCGCTGCGCAGTGTGACCAGGCGCTTCAGCGACGGGTCGTGCGAGACCTGGTGGAGGGTGCGCACCGGCTGGTCCACGGCCAGGTCGACGGCGATGAACCCGTCCTCGATCATCGACAGCACCAGGGCCGTCGTGCCCAGCTTCAGATAGGTCGAGATCTCCGACAGGTTCGCGTCACCGATGATCACGTGCAGTCGCCGGTACTTCTCGGCGTCCGCGTGCGGTTCGTCCCGCGTGTTGATGATGGGCCGCTTCAGCGTCGTCTCCAGGCCCACCTCGACCTCGAAGTAGTCCGCGCGCTGGCTGAGCTGGAAGCCGTGCTCGTGGCCGTCCTGGCCGATGCCGACGCGGCCGGCGCCGGTGAAGACCTGGCGGGAGACGAAGAAGGGCGTCAGGTGGCGCACGATGTCCGAGAAGGCGGTCTCCCGCTTCATCAGGTAGTTCTCGTGCGTGCCGTAGGAGGCGCCCTTGTTGTCGGTGTTGTTCTTGTAGAGGTGGATCGGCTGGGCACCGGGCAACTGGGCGGCCCGCTCGGCGGCCTCGGCCATGATCCGTTCGCCGGCCTTGTCCCACAGGACGGCGTCCCTCGGGTTGGTGACCTCCGGAGCGCTGTACTCGGGGTGGGCGTGGTCGACGTAGAGCCGTGCCCCGTTGGTGAGGATCACGTTGGCCAGACCGATGTCCTCGTCGGTGAGCTGGCTGGAGTCGGCGGCCTCGCGGGCGAGGTCGAAGCCCCGCGCGTCCCGCAGCGGATTCTCCTCCTCGAAGTCCCAGCGGGCCCGGCGGGCCCGGTGCATCGCCGCCGCGTAGGCGTTGACGATCTGGGACGAGGTGAGCATGGCATTGGCGTTCGGGTGGCCGGGGACGGAGATTCCGTACTCCGTCTCGATGCCCATTACTCGCCGTACGGTCATGCGGCCCTCCTTGCCCGGCGGCGCCCGTCGTGGGCGCCGCTCAAGTACCGCTGGCGCTCCGATGCGTGTGCGGTGCCCGTCCCCGCACTGCGCGACTCGGCGGTATGGAAGAGCCTAGAACGCCTTTGCGCCGGTGGGGAGATCATTTGCGGCATTGCCTTGCTCCAGTCGGGGCTCCGGAAAACAGTCGGCTGCGGGTACCCGCTGAGGGCACCCGCAGCCGCCCCGCCTTTTACAGGTACTGACCGGTGTTCGCCACCGTGTCGATGGAGCGTCCGGTGTCCGCGCCCTGCTTTCCGGTGACGAGCGTACGGATGTACACGATCCGCTCGCCCTTCTTTCCGGAGATCCGGGCCCAGTCGTCCGGGTTGGTGGTGTTGGGCAGGTCCTCGTTCTCCTTGAACTCGTCCACGCAGGCCTGGAGGAGGTGCGAGACGCGAAGGCCCTTCTGGTTCTTCTCGAGGAAGTCCTTGATCGCCATCTTCTTGGCGCGGCCCACGATGTTCTCGATCATGGCACCGGAATTGAAGTCCTTGAAGTAAAGGACTTCCTTGTCGCCATTGGCGTAGGTGACCTCCAGGAAGCGGTTCTCCTCGGATTCGGCGTACATCTGTTCCACCGCCGTCTGGATCATGCTCTGGACGGTGGCCGCCTTGTCCTTCTCGTGCTCCGTGAGGTCGTCCACGTGGAGCGGGAGGCGCTCGGTGAGGTACTTGCCGAAGATGTCCTTGGCCGCCTCGGCGTCCGGACGCTCGATCTTGATCTTCACGTCGAGCCGGCCGGGCCGCAGGATGGCGGGGTCGATCATGTCCTCGCGGTTGGAGGCACCGATCACGACCACGTTCTGCAGGCCCTCCACGCCGTCGATCTCGGCGAGGAGCTGCGGGACGATGGTGTTCTCCACGTCCGAGCTGACGCCGGAGCCACGGGTGCGGAAGAGGGACTCCATCTCGTCGAAGAAGACGATGACGGGGGTGCCCTCGCTGGCCTTCTCACGAGCCCGCTGGAAGACCAGGCGGATTTGCCGCTCGGTCTCACCGACGTACTTGTTGAGCAGCTCGGGACCCTTGATATTGAGGAAGAAGCTCTTGCCGGCGGCCTGGCCGGTCACCTCGGCGACCTTCTTGGCCAGCGAGTTCGCGACCGCCTTGGCGATGAGTGTCTTGCCGCATCCGGGAGGCCCGTAGAGCAGGACGCCCTTGGGCGGACGCAGCTCGTGCTCCCGGAACAGGTCGGGGTAGAGATAGGGGAGCTCGACCGCGTCGCGGATGGCCTCGATCTGTCCGCCGAGGCCGCCGATCTGCTCGTAGCCGATGTCGGGGACCTCTTCGAGGACGAGTTCCTCGACCTCGCTCTTGGGAACGACCTCGTAGACGTAGCCGGAGCGGGGTTCGAGCAGGAGGGCGTCGCCGGGGCGGATGTTGATGCCGCGCAGCGGCTCCGCGAGCCGGACCACCCGCTCCTCGTCGGTGTGCCCGAGCACCAGGGCTCGCTCGCCGTCCTCGAGGATCTCCTTGAGGGTGACGATGTCGCCGACGCTCTCGTACTCCATGGCCTCGACCACGTTGAGCGCTTCGTTGAGCATCACTTCCTGGCCGCGCCGGAGCTCTTCGAGCTCGACGCTCGGGCTGACGTTCACCCGGAGTTTGCGGCCGCCGGTGAAGATGTCGGCGGTACCGTCCTCGTTCGCCTGCAGGAAGACGCCGAAGCCCGCCGGCGGCTGGGCCAGCCGGTCGACCTCCTCCTTGAGGGCCACGATCTGGTCGCGGGCCTCGCGGAGCGTTCCGGCGAGCCGCTCGTTCTGGGCGGACACACCGGCCAGGTTGGTCTGCAGCTCGACAATCCGCTCTTCGAGAATTCTCGTGTGCCGCGGAGATTCGGCGAGCTTGCGTCGCAGGACGGCGATCTCCTGCTCAAGGTAGGCCACCTGCCCGGCCGGGTCCTCGGACCCGCGTCCCGGGCGGATGCCGCGGTTCATGTCGTCGTCGTGGGCTGCCACGGTCCTCACCTCCTCCAAGGGGAGCTGGACGCTTCCAGACCCTACCTGGGTGGGTGTCGATTGAAACCCCTAGATCACAAAGACTGTCGGGGTGTGTCCGATCTTCACCCTTGCGCTCTCCCTCACGCCAGGGGAATACCCACGGAACGTGAGTGGAACCCAGCCGGAGGTAGGGTCGAAGTGTTCAACACCCGTCAGAGCTGGCCGGATTCCCGAACGGCTCGACGCAGGAAACGGCAGGAGAGATGACCGTGCAGCAGGAGGCCGGAGTCGACGGCGAGGCACTGGAGGTCTGGATCGATCAGGACCTGTGTACCGGCGACGGCATCTGTGCCCAGTACGCGCCGGAGGTGTTCGAGCTGGACATCGACGGTCTGGCCTACGTCAAGGGCGCGGACGACGAGCTCCTCCAGGCCGCGGGAGCGGCAACGCCCGTGCCGTTGCCGCTCCTCACGGACGTGGTCGACTCCGCGAAGGAGTGTCCGGGCGAGTGCATCCACGTACGTCGCGTTTCGGACAGGGCCGAGGTCTACGGTCCGGACGCAGAGTGACCGAACTGTGACTCAGTCCGCACGCTCCGTGACCGTTGTCTGATGTGCCACACCATCCGTCACAGGCTGCCGGTCATACGGTGCGCGCCTGGGACGGCGTGTCGCGGACGAACGAACCGTTCTCCCACCGCCACTTCACGTCGTCCGTGACATCGGGGCAGCAACTGGGCACGTCGGCCGACGAGTAGCCGAGAAGCGTGGCGTGGACGGCGCCGCCGCGCACCGCGAAGTCGGTGACCGTCCGGCGGTCCTTCGGGTTCACGAGGGCGGCCACGACGCGGGGCTTGCCGCCGTCGGCGCCCCGCGTGACGACGTACACCCCGTCGGGCGGGGTGCCCATGGGTGCGTCGCAGTGCACGACGGCCACCGTCTCCGGCCGCCCGTCGCCGTCGAGGTCGCCGGATGCCTTCTTCACCACCACTGCCTCGACCGGACCGCACTCCAGGGGAAACGCGACGGCCGCCGGATCGGGCGGTGTGCCGTGCGCCGGGGCGTGCTTCGTTTCGGGGACGGGGGTCTGCGCCGCCGTCGCGGCGTCGGGCTGCAGGACCGAGGACAGGGCCACCACCCCGGCGAGGGCCGTGGCGGTGGCGACCCAGTGGATCGGGCGGGTGTGCGTGTGCGTGAGATCCGGAACGGCGGGGTGCTGCACGAGGAGTGTCTCCTGTGAGGGCTGTGCCGGCGGGGGGTGGCCAGCATCGTGCCACACGTCACAGTGCGGGGGAACGGCGGGGTGGGTACTCGGCCGGGCTGCGCCGCTCCGCCGCGCATCGCACCGGTTCGCCGGTCCGTCCGGTTCGCCGGTCCGTCCGGTTCGCCGGTCCGTCCGGGTCGCCGTGCCGCCCCGGGGCACCGGTCGAGCCGCGCCGTCCGGTCAACACGAAGGCGCCGTGGTGGAGTTCCGGACGGTCTCGGGAACTCCACCACGGCGCCTGCACGTTGATCGCGGCACGGGGTCGCCTCAGCGGCCGGAGCCTCCACCGGCGTTGGGGCCGTCGTAGTCCTCGCCATAGGCGCCCTTGGCGGGGCGGCGGCGGCGCATGGGCGGCTCGACGCCGTCCGCGAGGCGACGGGCGGTGAGCAGGAAGCCGGTGTGGCCGATCATCCGGTGGTCCGGGCGGACGGCCAGGCCCTCGACGTGCCAGTTGCGGATCATCGTCTCCCAGGAGGTCGGCTCGTTGAAGCAGCCGATCTCGCGGATGGACTCGACGGTCCGGGCGAGCTGGGTGGTGGTCGCGACGTAGCAGCACAGGATGCCACCGGGCACGAGTGCCTTGGAGACCGCCTCCAGACACTCCCAGGGGGCGAGCATGTCGAGGATGACGCGGTCGACGTCGGCGTCGGACAGGTTGTCCTGGAGGTCGCCCACGGTGAGCTGCCAGGCGGGGTGCGGGCCGCCGAAGTAGCGCTCCACGTTCTGCTTCGCGATGTCGGCGAAGTCCTCGCGGCGCTCGTAGGAGTGCAGCATGCCCTGGTCGCCGATGGCGCGCAGCAGGAAGCTGCTGAGGGAGCCGGAGCCCACGCCGGCCTCCACGACGCGCGCGCCGGGGAAGATGTCGGCGAAGGCGAGGATCTGCCCCGCGTCCTTCGGGTAGACGACGGCTGCCCCTCGGGGCATGGACAGGACGTAGTCGGGGAGCAGGGGGCGCAGCGCGAGGTAGGCGACGTTCCCGGTGGTGCGGACAACGCTGCCCTCGGGAGCGCCGATCAGTTCGTCGTGGGGGAAGGAACCCTTGTGGGTGTGGAAGTTCTTCCCGGCCTCGAGCGTGAACGTGTAGTGGCGGCCCTTGGGGTCGGTGAGCTGAACCTGGTCCCCGACCTTGAAGGGCCCGCGCCTGCGGGCGGCACCGGTCGGTTCGGACATGTGACCAGCCTACCGGTCCCCGGCGGGGCCGCCGACCACACCGGTGGTCAGGAGGGGCGGGCCATGGCCTTGACGAAGGCCCGCTCGACGTCGGCCGCGGACAGGACACCGTAGATCTCGCCGGTCTCCTCGACCACCAGGTACTCGGTCGCCGGGTTGGCGCGCAGCGCGTCCAGGAGTTCCTCGCCCGACAGCTCGGCCGACAGGCGCATGCCGTCGGTGAGGTCCTGGGCGAGGGTGCTGACCGCCACCCAGGGGCGGCGGTGCTCGGCCACGCCGACGATGGCGGCCTCCCGGACCAGCGAGACGGGGCCGCCGTCGCCGTCGACGACGACCAGGGCGCGGGCCCCGGAGGCGTTGGCACGGCGCAGCGCCTCGGAGAGCGGGGTGTCGGCCGGGACGGGGACGGCGCGCCGGGTCAGGGCACGGGCGCGCAGCTCCGGGAGGTGTTCGCGCAGCCGCGCCATGCGCAGGCTGTTCCCGGCGCCGGTCCAGATGATCGCGGCGAGGATCGCGGCGAGCAGGGCGTCCAGGACGGTGTCCATGCCCACGTCGTCCGCGGCGCCGGAGCCGAGGGACTGGGTGAGCAGCGGCAGGCCGACCAGCACGGCGATGGCGAGGGCCCGGCCGACCCAGGCGGCGGCGATCGTGCCGTGCATCGGCTTGCCGGTGATCTTCCAGACGACGGCGCGGAGCATCCGGCCGCCGTCGAGGGGGAGGCCGGGCAGCAGGTTGAAGGCGGCGACGAGGAGGTTGGAGACCATCAGGCCGGCCAGCAGGACGCCGGGGACGCTGTCGGGCTCCACGGGCAGCAGGGCGGCGTAGAAGACGCCGGCGAGGACGAGGGAGAGCAGCGGTCCGACGAAGGCCAGCACGAACTCGCGGCCGGGGGTCTCGGCCTCCTTCTCGATCTCGGAGACGCCGCCGAAGAACTGGAGCTGGATGCGGCGGACCGGGAGCTTGAAGCGGAGGGCGGCGACGGTGTGGGCCAGCTCGTGGACGAGGACGGAGGCGTAGAAGGCGACCGCGAAGAAGAGGGAGACCAGATAGCGGGCGGCGCCCAGCTCGGGCAGCACGCGGTCGAGCTGTCCGCCGAACACCCAGGTGATCAGGGCGGCGACCAGGAACCAGCTCGGTGCGACGTACACGGGCACGCCGAAGGGCCTGCCCATCAGCAGCCCGCCTCCGGGCTCCGGCTTCCGCTGCGGGGGCCGGCCGGGACCGGGACCGGTGTCGGCGGGGTCCTCGCGACCGCCGCGACCGGGCTTCGCGGGTACCTGGGCGGGGCGGTCGCCGCCGGAGGAGGGGCCGGGCCGGTGGCCTTCACTGCCCGTGCCGCCCACGCCGCCCACCGGCGGCTGCGTCGGCGGGCGGACGGTCCCGTCGCGCCCGGCGGCCGGCTCACCCGGCCGGGTACCGGCGCCGGACATCGCGCCCGGCGTGGAGCCGGCGGGGCCGGTCTCGCGGGGCGGGGTCTGCGCGGCCGGGTTCCGGTCCGGGGTGGCGTCCTGCGGAACGGCGTCCTCCCGGGTGCTCCGTCCGGTCTCGTCCTGCGCGGTGGCTCCCAGGGGGTCCTTCCGCAGCGTCTCGGGACCCGGCGTCGGACGGGCCGGCGCCTCAGCATCCGGCGTCGGACGGACCGGCGTCCCCGAGCCCGGCGTCGCACCGCCCCCCGCCTCCACGCCCGGTGTCGGGCGGACCGGCGTCTCGTGGTCCGGCGCCTCGGAGCCAGGGGTCGGCGGGTGGCCCGCGGCGGGGCCGGTTGCCGTCCGGGGCCGGTCCGCGGGGCCCTGTCCCGTGGTCCGGGGCCGGTCCCCGGGTCGCTTCTCGGGCGGGCTGGAGTCCGCGGGGTCCGGCTGCCCGGACTCGGTGGCCGGGTCCGTGGGTCCTGCCTGGGACTCGGCCGACTCGTCGTTGCCGGACCGCGGCTGCCCGCTCCCGCCGCTCACGTCCACGGTGTCCCCTCGTTCGAAGCGTCTCCCGCGCCTGCCGGGCGGGAGGGTCTCCTGTCGATGGTATGCGTCCGTCGCGGCCCCTTCCGCCCCGGCACCCCTGCGCTTCCCTTTCGTCGCAAGGGTCACGGGCCGCGAGCTGGGTCGCTGTCGGTGCCGGGCCGTAAGGTCTGTGGGCATGGAGACGAGCATCGAGGATGTCGCGGAGGACGCCGGCGGGCCCGCCCGACCGGCGGCGACGGTGGCAAACCACGAAGACGCGATGGTGGAGGCGGCCGCCGTCGCCACCGCGTCCGTGCCCGCGGCCATAGCGCCGGCCTCGCTCTCGCCCTCCCGGGCCGGCGACTTCATGCAGTGCCCGCTGCTGTACCGGTTCCGGGTCATCGACCGCCTGCCGGAGAAGCCGAGCGAGGCGGCGACGAGGGGCACCCTGGTGCACGCGGTGCTCGAGCGGCTCTTCGACGCCCCGGCGGCCGAGCGCACGGCACCACGGGCGAAGGCGCTGGTCCCGGGCCAGTGGGACCGGCTTCGGGAGAGCAGGCCGGAGGTGGCCGAGCTGTTCGCGGACGACGCGGAGGGCGAGCGGCTGGCGCGGTGGCTCGGCGAGGCGGAGCAGCTCGTCGAGCGCTGGTTCAGCCTGGAGGACCCGAGCCGGCTGGAGCCCGCCGAGCGGGAGCTGTTCGTCGAGGCCGAGCTGGATTCCGGGCTGCGGCTGCGCGGCATCATCGACCGGGTCGACGTGGCGCCCACCGGCGAGGTGCGGATCGTCGACTACAAGACGGGCAAGGCACCCCGGCCGCAGTACGCCGAGGGCGCGCTGTTCCAGATGAAGTTCTACGCGCTGGTGGTGTGGCGGCTGAAGAAGGTCGTCCCGCGGCGCCTGCAACTGGTCTATCTCGGCAGCGGCGACGTACTCACCTACGACCCGGCCCTCGCCGACCTGGAGCGGGTCGAGCGCAAGCTGCTGGCGCTGTGGGAGGCCATCCGGCAGGCGACCGAGACGGGTGACTGGCGGCCGCGTCCCACGAAGCTGTGCGGGTGGTGCGACCACCAGGCGCACTGCCCGGAGTTCGGCGGCACTCCCCCGCCCTATCCGCTGCCGGTGAGGGCGGCCGACTCCGGCGACACCGGGCAGGGCAGAATGGGACCGGACTAGCGAAGGAGACTTACGTGGCCATCCGCGTCCTACTGGTCGACGACCAGCCGCTGCTGCGCACCGGCTTCCGGATGATTCTTGAGGCCGAGCAGGACCTCGCGGTCGTCGGCGAGGCCGGAGACGGCCTCCAGGCACTCGACCAAGTGCGGGCCCTGCAGCCCGATGTGGTGCTGATGGACATCCGCATGCCGCGGATGGACGGTGTGGAGGCGACCCGGCAGATCACCGGGCCCGAGCGGGACGGTCCGGCGAAGGTGCTGGTACTGACCACCTTCGACCTCGACGAGTACGTGGTGGAGGCGTTGAAGGCGGGCGCCAGCGGCTTCCTGCTGAAGGACGCCCCGGCCAACGAGCTGGTGCAGGCGATCCGCGTGGTGGCGAACGGCGAGGCGATGCTCGCGCCGAGCATCACCCGGCGGCTGCTCGACAAGTACGCCACGCATCTGCCCTCCGGCGACGAGCCGGTGCCGGACACCCTGCACACGCTGACCGAGCGTGAGGTGGAGGTGCTGAAGCTGGTGGCCCGCGGCCTGTCCAACGCGGAGATCGCCGCCGACCTCTTCGTGAGCGAGACCACCGTCAAGACGCACGTGGGCCACGTGCTGACCAAGCTGGGCCTGCGCGACCGGGTGCAGGCCGCGGTGTACGCCTACGAGAGCGGTCTGGTCCGCCCCGGCGCGCAGTAGGCCGCTCGTACGGGCGCCGGCCTCGACGCGTACGGCACCCGTACGGCCCACGATAGGCACGAACCCCGAAGGGCGCCCTCTTCCGACGAGAAGAGGGCGCCCTTCGGGCTGTGTCCGGTGGGGCGTCAGCCGCTCACACCCCGGCCCAGTTCCCAGAGCTGGAGCGACGAGGAGGAGTTGAGGACGTAGGCCGTGCCCGTGACGTCGTCGCGGGCGGCGACGTACTGCTTGCCCTGCCACAGCGGGATCATCGGGACGTCGGCGGCGGTGATGTCCTGGATCTCGGTGAGGCTGTCCACGGCGGAGAGCCGGTCGGCCTCGCGACGGGACTCGGGGATCAGGGTGTTGATGATCTCCGGGTTCGCGTACGGCGAGTTGAGGGTGTTGTCCTTGTCGAGGAACGGCGCGATGAAGCTGTCCGCGTCCGGGAAGTCGGGGAACCAGCCCATCCCGAAGACGTCGTACTCGCCCTTCAGTTCCGCCGGGCGGAACTTGTCCCAGGGCGTGCCCTTGATGTCGACCTCGAAGAGACCGCTCTCGTTGAGCTGCTTCTGCAGCTCCTCGAACTCCTGCTTGGTCGCGGCACCGTAGTGGTCCGTCGTGTAGTGCATCGTGAGCTTCACCGGCGTCTTGACGCCCGCGTCCTCCAGCATCCCCTTGGCCTTGTCCACGCTCGGGTCGCCGTACGTGTTGAAGAACGAGTTGGAGTGACCGGTGATGCTGGCCGGGACCATCGAGTACAGCGGTTCGGCCTGGGAGCCGTAGACCTCGGAGACGAGTTCGCTGCGGTTGATGAGCTGGGCCATCGCCTTGCGGACGGCCTTGTCCCGCACCGTAGGCGCCTCCGTGTTGAAGGCCAGGTAGCGGATCTCGAGGCCGGCCACCTCGACCAGGTCGACGTCGCCGTCCGTGGCGTTGGAGAGCTTACGGATCTGGTCCGGCGTCATCGCACGGGTCATCACGTCGATGTCACCCTTGTCGAGCGCGGCGCCCATGGCGTCGGCGTCCTCGAACGACACCATCTCGACCTTGTCGTTGTTCACCTTCAGACTCCCCTTGTAATGGGGGTTCTTGGTGAACACGGCCTTGGTCATCTCGTTGTTCTCGACCTCGGCCTTCATGGTGTACGGGCCGGAACCGTCCAGCTCGAAGCCCTCGCGCAGCTTGCCCTTCTCGTAGTCGTCCGGGTTGACGATGCCCGCGACCGGGGTCGACAGCTTGAACGGGAAGGTGGCGTCGGCGGTCTTGAGGTGGAAGATGACCTCGCGGTCGCCCTGCGTCTCGATGGTGTCGACGGTCGACAGCAGCGCGAACACCTGGCTGTCGGCCTCGATGGACAGGGCGCGTTCGATGGAGAACTTCACGTCCTCCGCGGTGACGGGGTCGCCGTTCGCGAACTTCAGGCCGTCGCGCAGGGTGCAGGCGTAGCGCTCGTTGCCGGTATCGGTGAATCCGCACTTCTCGGCGGCCTCGGGCACGGGTTCACCGTCGCCGCGGGGCTGGACCATCAGGGTCTGCGTGGTCTGACGCAGGATGTTCCAGGAGCCGACATCGTAGGCGTACGCCGGGTCGAGGGGCGCGGGTGCCTCCTCCGAGGCGGTGAACCGGTCCGTGGTGCCGACGACGATCGCGTCCCCGCCGCTGCCGCTGTCGGACCCACCGCAGGCGGCGAGCACCGGCGCGAGCAGGCCGACGACGGCCGGCAGCACCAAAGTCTTGCGGTTCATGCTCGAGTTTCTCCAGAGCTGTCGGTCCGTGTATCCGGCATGCAGGGGTGTCGCGGCGGATCACGGGGATAGTGGCCGATGTTCTCGCGACGAGATTAGTCCGCGCTCGCACTGGGTCTCGCAGCCACCGGAGTTGAGGACTCATCACAGAGCGAAACCGGGTGTGGACACACCGAAAACCCGACAGTGGAAGGATTCGTGCAGGGTTTCACCAATCAGGACACAAGGGCACCTCGACAACGTTCGCCAGGTGCGAGAAGGCACACCCGGGCCCCCCTGTCGACCCCTGACAACGTGTCGAACGTCACACAACGGCTTCTGCCGGTAGGTGCCGGAATTCGGCCATCCGGAGCGGCGGAATTACCCCGTCGCGCGCGCCGCGTGGTCTCGCTCGGCCGTTCCCGGAATTGCCGCGTTAACGCCGCTGCACGCTGGGTGAACGGCTAGCGCATTTGTGTCATCAGACCGCGCAGAAATGTCAGGTCCACCTCTTCCAGGGAACCGACCACCGTGCGCCGGACGGCCGGGGTGATGGGAGCGACCGAGGGCACGGCCACGACGTGGCAGCCGGCTGCCTCCGCGGCGGCGACCCCGGTCGCCGTGTCCTCCACGACGGCGCACCGGGCCGGGTCCACTCCCAGGCCGGCCGCGGCGGCCAGGTACGGGTCCGGGTGGGGCTTGGTGCGCGGCACCTCGTCACCGGCGACGGTGAGGCCGAAGTACTGGGGGCCCAGCGAGGTCAGCACGCGGTCGATGATGCGCCGGTGCGAGGCGGAGACCAGGGCCGTGGGGATCTCGTGCGCGGAGAGTTCCGCGAGCAGCCGGGCGGCTCCCGGCATGAGCGGCAGGGCACGGCCGATGCGCTTCTCGAAGCCGTCGTTGAGCAGCACGCTGAGTTCGGCGAGCGTGATGCCGGCCCCGGTGGCCTCGATCAGGAAGCCGGCGCTGCGGCTCATCGGGCCGCCGACGACCACGTGGCGCCAGGAGTCGTCCAGGGTGTGACCGAGGGAGGCGAAGACCTCGACCTCGACGTCCCACCAGAAGCCCTCGGTGTCCACCAGGGTGCCGTCCATGTCGAGGAGCACTGCCTGCAGGGCGGAGCCTTCGGCCGTACGGGTTCCGAGCGCGGGGACCGTACTGGTCATCCACGTACCTCCTTGAAGGGACGATGAGGCCGGTTCCCACGAGGGGAACCGGCCTGCGGTGGACCGACCAGTGTACGACGTACGGGTCGAGAACGCCTGGTGTGGCTCGTGCGGCGGCTACGGGGGCCTCAGCGGGCGTTGAAGTACTTCGCCTCCGGGTGGTGGATGACGATGGCGTCGGTGGACTGCTCGGGGTGGAGCTGGAACTCCTCCGACAGGTGCACACCGATGCGCTCCGGTTCGAGGAGGGCGGCGATCTTCGCGCGGTCCTCCAGGTCCGGGCAGGCGCCGTAGCCGAGGGAGAAGCGGGCGCCCCGGTACTTCAGGGCGAACATGTCCTCCATCTCGGCCGGGTCCTCCCCGGCGAAGCCGAGTTCGGAGCGGACGCGGGCGTGCCAGTACTCGGCGAGGGCCTCGGCGAGCTGTACGGACAGGCCGTGCAGTTCGAGGTAGTCGCGATAGGCGTCGGCCTGGAACATGCGGGCCGTCTCCTCGCCGATGCGGGAGCCGACGGTGACGACCTGGAAGCCGACGACGTCCGTCTCGCCGGACTCCTCCGGGCGGAAGAAGTCGGCCAGGCACAGGCGCCGGCCGCGCCGCTGGCGGGGGAAAGTGAACCGGGTGCGCTCGTTGCCGGCCTCGTCGAGGACGATCAGGTCGTCGTCCTTGGAGACGCAGGGGAAGTAGCCGTAGACCACGGCCGCTTCCAGCAGGTTCTCCGTCTGGAGCCGGTCGAGGAGGCCGCGCAGCCGCGGCCGGCCCTCGGTCTCGACGAGTTCCTCGTACGAGGGTCCCTCGCCGGTGCGTGCCTGCTTCAGGCCCCACTGGCCCTTGAAGAGGGCACCCTCGTCGAGCCAGGAGGCGTACTCCTTGAGCTGGATGCCCTTGACGACGCGGGTGCCGCGGAAGGGCGGCTCGGGGACCGGGTTGTCGACGGCGACGTCGGAACGGACGTGCCCCTCCTCGGGGCGTTCCTCGACCTCCACGGTGGCCGCGCGGACCCGGCGCCGGCGAAGTTCGGGCAGCTTGGCGCCGGGCACACCGCGTTTGATGCCGATCAGGGCGTCCATCAGGCGCAGGCCCTCGAAGGCGTCGCGGGCGTAGCGGACCTCGCCGTCGTAGATCTCGTGCAGGTCCTGCTCGACGTAGGCGCGGGTGAGGGCCGCGCCGCCCAGGATCACGGGGTAGTCGGCGGCCAGCTTGCGCTGGTTGAGCTCCTCCAGGTTCTCCTTCATGATCACCGTGGACTTGACCAGAAGCCCGGACATGCCGATGACGTCCGCCCGGTGCTCGTCGGCCGCCTCCAGGATGGCGGAGACCGGCTGCTTGATGCCGAGGTTGACGACCGTGTAGCCGTTGTTGGACAGGATGATGTCGACGAGGTTCTTGCCGATGTCGTGGACGTCGCCGCGGACGGTGGCGAGCACGATGGTGCCCTTGCCCTCGTCGTCCGTCTTCTCCATGTGCGGCTCCAGATGGGCCACCGCGGTCTTCATGACCTCGGCGGACTGGAGCACGAAGGGGAGCTGCATCTGGCCGGAACCGAACAGCTCGCCGACCACCTTCATGCCGTCGAGCAGGGTCTCGTTGACGATGTCGAGGGCCGGGCGCTCCCGGAGGGCGTCCTCCAGGTCCTGCTCCAGGCCGTTCTTCTCGCCGTCGATGATCCGGCGCTTGAGCCGCTCGTCCAGCGGAAGGGCGGCCAACTCCTCGGCCTTGGAGGCCCGCAGCGATTTGGCCGTGGCGCCCTCGAAGAGCGCCATCAGCTTCTGCAGCGGGTCATAACCCTCTCGGCGGCGGTCGTGGATGAGGTCCAGGGCGGTGGTGACCTGCTCCTCGTCGAAGCGGGCGATCGGCAGGATCTTCGAGGCGTGCACGATCGCCGAGTCCAGGCCCGCCTTGACGCACTCGTCCAGGAAGACGGAGTTGAGCAGGATGCGGGCGGCCGGGTTGAGGCCGAAGGAGATGTTCGACAGGCCGAGGGTGGTCTGCACGTCGGGGTGACGCCGCTTCAGCTCGCGAATGCCCTCGATGGTGGCGATGCCGTCCTTGCGGGACTCCTCCTGGCCGGTGCAGATGGTGAAGGTCAGGCAGTCGACGAGGATGTCCGACTCGTGGATGCCCCAGTTGCCCGTCAGGTCGTCGATCAGCCGTTCGGCGATCTCGACCTTCTTCTCGGCGGTGCGGGCCTGGCCCTCCTCGTCGATGGTCAGCGCGATGAGCGCCGCCCCGTGCTCGCGGGCCAGCTCGGTGACGCGCGCGAAGCGGGACTCGGGGCCGGCGCCGTCCTCGTAGTTGACGGAGTTGATGACCGCGCGGCCGCCGAGCTTCTCCAGCCCGGCCCGCAACACGTCGACCTCGGTGGAGTCCAGCACGATCGGGAGCGTCGAGGCGGTCGCGAAACGCCCGGCCAGTTCCTCCATGTCGGCCACGCCGTCACGGCCCACGTAGTCCACGCACAGGTCCAGCATGTGCGCGCCCTCACGGATCTGGTCGCGGGCCATCTCGACGCAGTCGTCCCAGCGGCCCTCCAGCATCGCCTCACGGAACTTCTTCGACCCGTTGGCGTTCGTCCGCTCGCCGATGGCCAGGTAGGAGGTGTCCTGCCGGAACGGCACGCTCTGGTAGAGGGAGGCCGCGCCCGGCTCGGGCCGCGGGTCGCGCTCGCTCGGGGCGGTGCCGCGCACCCGCTCCACGACCTGGCGCAGGTGCTCGGGGGTGGTGCCGCAGCAGCCGCCGACCAGGGACAGGCCGTACTCGCGCACGAAGGTCTCCTGCGCGTCGGCCAGCTCCGGTGCCGTCAGCGGGTAGTGGGCGCCGTCCTTGCCCAGGACCGGCAGACCTGCGTTCGGCATGCAGGACAGCGGGACGCGGGAGTGGCGGGCCAGGTAGCGCAGGTGCTCGCTCATCTCGGCCGGGCCGGTCGCGCAGTTCAGGCCGATCATGTCGATGCCCAGCGGCTCCAGCGCGGTGAGCGCGGCGCCGATCTCGGAGCCGAGGAGCATGGTGCCGGTCGTCTCCACGGTCACCGAGCAGATCACCGGCAGGTCGAGGCCCAGGGCGTCCAGGGCGCGCCGGGCGCCCAGCACCGAGGCCTTGGTCTGCAGGAGGTCCTGTGTGGTCTCCACCAGCAGCGCGTCGGCGCCGCCGGCGACCAGGCCCTCGGCGTTGCGCTGGTAGGCGTCGCGCAGGACGGTGTAGGGGGCGTGCCCGAGCGTCGGGAGCTTCGTGCCGGGGCCCATCGATCCCAGGACCCAGCGCTGCCGGCCGTCGCGCGCGGCGAACTCGTCGGCCACCTCACGGGCCACCCGTGCTCCCGCCTCCGACAGCTCGTGCACACGCTCGGGGATGTCGTACTCCCCCAGCGCCGAGTGATTCGCACCGAAGGTGTTCGTCTCCACGCAGTCCACACCGACCGCGAAGTACTCCTCGTGCACCGACCGCACGATGTCGGGCCGCGTCAGGTTCAGGACCTCGTTGCACCCCTCCAACTGCTGGAAGTCGTCGAGGGTGGGGTTCTGCGCCTGCAGCATGGTGCCCATCGCACCGTCGGCGACCACCACACGGGTGGCGAGTGCCTCGCGGAGGGCGGACACACGGGTCCGGGTGTCGGCGGACGGGGTGGATGGCGACGAGGCCATGAAAGGGCTCCCTAGGATGCGACGGCTGTCGGCTTTGCGCTGCCCGGTGCCGTCCGCGGGGGACGTCCCGGAGGTGAACGCACGTCGCCAGGGTAGCCGGGACCGGGGGCTGATGTTCGAGGCGTCCACGAGACGGACGAGTATGGCGGGGCCGGACGCCCGCCGAAGGAGTGACGTTTCGGCCCCGGATCGGTCCAGGATCCGTCCAGGATCGGGCCCGGGATCCGTCCGGGAAAGGCCCGGGATCGGTCCAGGAAGGGTCGGAGCGGGGACGGGGGGCGGCCGGTGGGTGGCCGGTCGACGGCTGCTTGACGACTGACCGGCGGTCGGCCGGTCAGCCGGCGGGTTGGTCCGCGTGCGCGGGCCCCGGGGGCGCGGTACGGGCCATCGGGACGTGGCCGGAGTGCAACAGTTGCCCGCCGACCATTAGCGGGAGGTCGACCTGTACCGGTAGTGTTCGGCATTGCCGAACGACGTCAGCGACGCCGAGGTCGGCAGTCGAAGGGGACGGAGGCAGTACGTCGATGGCACGGAACATCCAGTCGCTCGAACGGGCGGCCGCGATGCTGCGCCTGCTCGCGGGCGGCGAGCGGCGGCTCGGCCTGTCGGACATCGCCTCGTCGCTGGGTCTGGCCAAAGGCACGGCACACGGCATCCTGCGCACGCTCCAGCACGAGGGTTTCGTCGAGCAGGACGACGCCTCCGGGCGCTACCAGTTGGGCGCCGAGCTGCTGCGCCTGGGCACGACGTACCTCGACGTGCACGAGCTGCGGGCCCGCGCCCTGGTGTGGACGGACGACCTGGCACGCTCCAGCGGCGAGAGCGTCCACCTCGGCGTCCTGCACCAGCAGGGCGTCCTGATCGTGCACCACGTCTTCCGGCCCGACGACAGCCGGCAGGTCCTGGAGATCGGCGCCATGCAGCCGCTGCACTCCACGGCACTGGGCAAGGTGCTGTCGGCCTACGACCCGGTGGCGCACAGCGAGGCCCTGGAGGCCGACCGCAAGGCGTACACGGACCGGACCGTCTGCGAGCCGGACAGGTTCGAGCACATCCTGGACATCACGCGCGCGCGTGGCTACGCGGCCGACGTCGAGGAGACCTGGGAGGGCGTCGCCTCCATCGCCGCCCCGATCCACGACCGCAGACGCATGCCGGTCGGCGCGGTCGGCATCACCGGGGCCGTGGAACGGCTGTGCCGGGACGGTGGGCTGCGGCCCGAGCTGGTCGCGGCGGTACGGGACTGCGCCCGCGCGGTGTCGCGGGACCTGGGCGCCGGGCGGTTCTAGGGCACGCGGGCACGAGCGGGGAAGCCGAAGGCCGGGACGCCGAACGCGTTCCGGCCTTCGGCGTTCCCCGGCGGGACCGCGGCGCCCGAAGATCGATAAGTCGCGACGATCAATAACGATCGTGCTTTCGATTACAGAGCTCTTGACGCATGCGCGACGCCGACGCGAGACTCGCGTCCATCGGTCGGCATTGTCGAACACCTACCGGCAATACGCGTTAGAGTGTGACAACGCCAAGGGCCGCCATCGCTCTCACACCGAGGGCGCCAGAACACCCGGAGGGACCCGGGGGTTCGGCTTCCCCTGGACGAAGGACAAAGGAGTCGCGGGTGTCCAGCTCCGACATCTTCATCGGCGAGACCATCGGTACCGCCATACTCATCCTGCTCGGCGGCGGCGTGTGCGCCGCCGTGACGCTCAAGGCCTCCAAGGCCCGCAACGCCGGCTGGCTCGCCATCGCCTTCGGGTGGGGCTTCGCCGTCATGACGGCGGTGTACATCTCGGGTCCGCTCTCCGGCGCCCACCTCAACCCCGCCGTGACGGTCGGCATCGCCATCAAGGACGGCGAGTGGGGCGACGTTCCCACCTACTTCGCCGGACAGATGCTCGGCGCCATGATCGGCGCGGCCCTGGTCTGGGCCGCCTACTACGGCCAGTTCCTCGCCCACCTCACCGACCGCGAGATCGTCGGCGGGCCGGGCGCGCAGGACACCACGGCCAAGGCCGTCGAGGCCCAGGAGAAGGGCGCCGGCCCGGTGCTGGGCATCTTCTCCACCGGCCCCGAGGTCCGCAACGCGGTGCAGAACCTCTCCACCGAGGTCATCGGCACCTTCGTGCTGGTGCTCGCGGTCCTCACCCAGGGTCTGAACGACGCGGGCAACGGCCTCGGCATCCTGGGCGGTCTGATCACCGCGCTGGTGGTCGTCTCGATCGGTCTGTCCCTCGGCGGCCCGACCGGCTACGCCATCAACCCGGCCCGTGACCTCGGTCCGCGCATCGTGCACGCCCTGCTGCCGCTGCCCAACAAGGGCGGCTCCGACTGGTCCTACGCCTGGGTCCCGATCGCCGGTCCACTGATCGGCGGCGCGCTCGCCGCAGGTGTCTACAACGTCGCGTTCGCCTGAGCGGGCCCCCGCTCGGCCATCATCGAGCCGCAGAACACGCGCCGTACGCACCGGCCACCACACCACGGAAACCCAGGAGCACACTGTGACCGACGCTCACACCGCAGGCCCCTTCATCGCCGCGATCGACCAGGGCACGACCTCCTCCCGCTGCATCGTCTTCGACCGCGACGGACGCATCGTCTCCGTCGACCAGAAGGAGCACGAGCAGATCTTCCCCAAGCCGGGCTGGGTGGAGCACGACGCCACCGAGATCTGGACCAACGTCCAGGAGGTCGTCGCCGGGGCGGTCGAGAAGGCCGGCATCACCCGGGACGACATCAAGGCCATCGGCATCACCAACCAGCGCGAGACCACGCTCGTCTGGGACAAGAACACCGGTGAGCCCGTCCACAACGCCATCGTCTGGCAGGACACCCGCACCGACGCCCTGTGCCGCGAGCTCGGCCGCAACGTCGGCCAGGACCGCTTCCGCCGTGAGACCGGCCTCCCCCTCGCCTCCTACTTCGCCGGCCCCAAGGCCCGCTGGCTGCTCGACAACGTCGACGGCGTGCGCGAGCGCGCCGAGGCCGGCGACCTGCTCTTCGGCACCATGGACACGTGGGTCATCTGGAACCTGACCGGCGGGGTGAACGGCGGCAAGCACGTCACCGACGTCACCAACGCCTCCCGCACCATGCTGATGAACCTGCACACCATGCAGTGGGACGAGAAGATCGCCGAGTCCATCGGCGTGCCGACGCAGATGCTCCCCGAGATCCGCTCCTCCGCCGAGGTCTACGGCGAGATCACGGGCGGCCGGCTCGGCGACCTGCTCGGCGGCATCCCGGTCGCCTCCGCGCTCGGCGACCAGCAGGCGGCCCTGTTCGGCCAGACCTGCTTCTCCGAGGGCGAGACCAAGTCGACCTACGGCACCGGCACCTTCATGGTGATGAACACCGGTGACAAGCTCATCAACTCCTACTCGGGCCTGCTCACCACCGTCGGCTACAAGATCGGCGACCAGGACACGGTCTACGCCCTGGAGGGCTCGATCGCCGTCACCGGTTCGCTGGTGCAGTGGATGCGCGACCAGATGGGCCTGATCTCCACCGCCGCTGAGATCGAGACCCTCGCCCTGACGGTCGAGGACAACGGCGGCGCCTACTTCGTGCCGGCCTTCTCCGGCCTGTTCGCCCCGTACTGGCGCTCCGACGCCCGCGGTGTGATCGCCGGCCTCACCCGGTACGTCACCAAGGCGCACCTCGCGCGCGCCGTCCTGGAGGCCACCGCCTGGCAGACGCGGGAGATCGCGGACGCCATGACCAAGGACTCCGGTGTGGAGCTGACCGCCCTCAAGGTCGACGGCGGCATGACCTCCAACAACCTGCTGATGCAGACCCTCGCCGACTTCGTGGACGCCCCCGTGGTGCGCCCCATGGTCGCCGAGACCACCTGCCTCGGCGCCGCCTACGCCGCCGGCCTGGCCGTCGGCTTCTGGAACAGCACCGACGACCTGCGCGCCAACTGGCGGCGGGCCGCCGAGTGGACCCCCCGCATGGACGCGGAGATCCGCGACCGTGAGTACAAGAGCTGGCTCAAGGCCGTCGAGCGGACCATGGGCTGGCTCGAGGACGAGGAGTAAGAACCGCAATGACCACTCAGTCCACCCTGCAGTCCGTGCCTGCCCTGGGGACGCACCCGGCCTCCGGCTCCAACCCGAGCCGGGCCGAGACCCGGGAGCAGCTCTCCAAGGCGTCGTACGACCTTCTCGTGATCGGCGGCGGCATCCTGGGCATCTCCACCGCCTGGCACGCCGCGCAGTCCGGCCTCAGGGTGGCCGTGGTCGACGCCGGTGACTTCGCCGGCGCCACCTCCTCCGCCTCCTCCAAGCTCCTCCACGGCGGACTGCGCTACCTGCAGACCGGCGCGGTGAAGCTGGTGGCGGAGAACCACTTCGAGCGCCGTGCGGTCTCCCGCCAGGTGGCCCCCCACCTGGCGAACCCGCTCACCTTCTACCTCCCCGTGTACAAGGGCGGGCCGCACGGCGCGGCGAAGCTGGGCGCCGGTGTCTTCGCGTACTCGGCGCTGTCCGCCTTCGGTGACGGCGTCGGGCACCTGCTCTCCCCGGCCAAGGCCGCGCAGGACGTGCCGGAGCTGCGCACCGACAACCTCAAGGCCGTGGCCGTGTACGGCGACGACCAGATGAACGACGCCCGTATGGCGCTGATGACGGTCCGCGCGGCGGCCGATTCCGGCGCGGTCGTCCTCAACCACGCCGAGGTGACCGGCCTGCGCTTCACCAAGGGCCGGGTGACCGGCGCCGAGCTGAAGGACCGGCTGACCGGCGACGAGTTCGGCGTCAGCGCCCGCCTGGTGCTCAACGCCACCGGTCCCTGGGTCGACCACCTGCGCCGGATGGAGGACCCGGACGCGGCCCCGTCCATCCGCCTCTCCAAGGGCGCGCACCTGGTGCTCAAGCGCACCGCGCCCTGGAAGGCCGCGCTGGCCACCCCGATCGACAAGTACCGGATCACCTTCGCCCTCCCCTGGGAGGACATGCTGCTGCTCGGCACGACGGACGAGGAGTTCGAGGGCGACCCGGCGGACGTCGCGGTCAACGAGAAGGACACAGCCCAGATCCTCGACGAGGCCGCCTTCTCCATCCGCGACCAGCAGCTCGACCGGGACCTGATCACGTACTCCTTCGCTGGTCTGCGCGTGCTGCCGGGCGGTCCCGGCGACACCGCCAAGGCCAAGCGCGAGACGGTCGTCACCGAGGGCCGGGGCGGCATGCTGTCCGTCGCGGGCGGCAAGTGGACGACCTTCCGCCACATCGGCCGTACGGTCATGAAGAAGCTGGAGGCGCTGCCGGGCCACCCCCTCGGCGACGACTTCGAGCCGATCTCCTCGCTGCCGAAGAAGCTGCCGCTGCCCGGCGTCGCCAACCCGCGCGCGGTCGCCCACCGGCTGCTGGTGGACGGCCCGGCGCCCGGCCCGCGCATGGCGGCGGACACCGCCCGGCACCTGGCCACGCACTACGGCTCGCTGGCCTTCGACATCGCCCGCATGGCGAACGAGAGCCCTGAGCTGGCCGAGCGGGTCCACCCCGACGCCCCGGAGATCTGGGCGCAGGTCGTGTGGGCGCGGGACCACGAGTGGGCCGAGACGCAGGACGACGTGCTGCGCCGCCGGACGACGCTGACGATCCGCGGTCTGGCCACGGACGACGTCCGCGCCAAGGTCCAGGACCTGCTCGACAAGAAGTAGGATCCCGCCCCCCGCTGCCTGAGGCGGCGGCTCCGCGCCGACGGAGCCGCCGCCTCACGCGCGCGTGGCGGGTTGCGTCGGCCTCATGAAGTCGCCCCCCATAATGTCGGAGACATCGGATGTCTGAGCGGCATCCCGGAAGCACAGGGAGGTCGGCCGTGGCGGTCACCGACGAGGCGATCGAGAAGATCAAGGGCATGATCGTCTCCGGGGCGCTGGGGCCCGGCGACCGGCTGCCCAAGGAGAGCGAGCTCGCCGCCGGCCTCGGGCTGTCCCGCAACTCCCTGCGCGAGGCCGTACGCGCCCTGTCACTGATGCGGATCCTGGACGTGCGGCAGGGCGACGGCACCTACGTCAGCAGCCTGGATCCGCAACTGCTGCTGGAGGCCATCGGCTTCGTCGTCGACTTCCACCGCGACGACACGGTGCTGGAGTTCCTCGCCGTGCGCCGCATCCTGGAGCCGGCCGCGACCGCGCTGGCGGCCTCCCGGATCACCGACCGGGAACTGGACGCCCTGGAGGGCGGGCTGGACGCCCTCGGCGGCGAACCCTCGGTCGAGGAACTGGTCGCCTGCGATCTGGAGTTCCACCGGGACATCGCGGAGGCCTCGGGCAACTCGGTGCTCCGCTCCCTCCTCGACGGCCTGTCCGGGCCCACCACCCGGGTCCGCGTCTGGCGCGGGCTCACCCAGGAGGGCGCGGTCGGCCGCACCCTGCACGAGCACCGCGCGATCCTCGGCGCACTGCGCGACCGGGACGCGGAGGCGGCGCGCTCCTGGGCGACGGTGCACATCGCGTCCGTGGAGCAGTGGCTGCGCTCCACTCTCTGACGCGGCTGGGATCCGGAGGTGGCGGCGGTGTGTCCGGCCGCCGGGAACGGGGCAGTGATCGTTCACTCCCCCGTGCAAGGGGGCTGCGGGCGGCCCCTCGGCACGCCGTAAGGTTGGGGGGTACGCGAGGGCACGTCGGAAGGAGGCGCTGGGTGATCGAGCTCGAGGGGGTTCCCGAGCTGGTCGACCCGGTCATGGTGGCCGCGTTCGAGGGCTGGAACGACGCCGGCGACGCCGCCTCCACCGCGGTCGCGCATCTCGACAGGGAGTGGAAGGGCGAGGTGTTCGCGGCGCTGGACGCCGAGGACTACTACGACTTCCAGGTCAACCGTCCCACGGTGTTCCTGGAAGCCGGCGTCCGCAAGATCACGTGGCCGACGACGAGACTGTCGGTGGTCCGGGTCGGCGGCGACAAGCCGCGCGACCTCGTCCTCGTCCGCGGCATCGAACCGTCCATGCGCTGGCGTTCGTTCTGCAACGAGTTGCTGGGCTTCGCCCACGAGCTGGGGGTCGAGCTGGTGGTCGTCCTGGGCGCCCTGCTGGGTGACACCCCGCACACCCGCCCGGTCCCGGTGAGCGGGACCACGTCGGACGCCGACCTGGCCCGGCGCATGAACCTGGAGGAGACCAAGTACGAGGGCCCCACGGGCATCGTCGGCATCCTCCAGGAGGCGTGCACGCACGCGGGCGTGCCGGCCGTGTCGCTGTGGGCCGCGGTGCCGCACTACGTGTCGCAGCCGCCGAACCCGAAGGCCACGCTGGCCCTGCTGAACCGGCTGGAGGACCTGATCGACGTACGGGTCCCGCTGGGCGAGCTGCCCGAGGACGCGCGTGCCTGGCAGGTGGGCGTGGACCAACTGGCCGCCGAGGACACCGAGGTCGCCGAGTACGTCCAGTCGCTGGAGGAGGCCCGGGACACCGCGGAGCTGCCGGAGGCGTCGGGCGAGGCGATCGCCCGCGAGTTCGAGCGGTATCTGCGGCGCCGGGACGGCTCCGGGCCGGGTGGACCGGGTGGCCACGCCACGGCCGACGGTGGCGACGGCGCCTCCGGGACGCCGTATCTGCGGGACAACCCCAGCGGCCGTGCGCGTCCGCCGAGGCCGCCGAAGACGAGCGGGGACGACGAGGAGTCGTCGGAGGACTGAGACACGGAGACAGGGGCGCTTCCCGGCGGGAAGTGCCCCTGTCTCCGTGTGCGCGCTCCTTCAGGGGGCCTGTCTCACAGCGCCACGCCCAGCAGCGCGTCCACCGCGCGGGAGACGACGCCGGGGGCGCCGATGTCCGTGCCGCCGCTCTCCTGCTGCAGTGCGGCCCAGCGGTCGACCGCGTCGAGGGCGGCCGGGGAGTCCAGGTCGTTCGCGAGGGCCTCGCGGATCTCCTCGACGAGGGCCTCGGCGGGCGGGCCGTCGGGCCGGGAGACGGCGGCGCGCCAGCGGTCGAGCCGGGCGAGGGCGTCCCGGAGCACCTGGTCGGTCCACTCCCAGTCGGAGCGGTAGTGGTGGGCGAGCAGCGTGAGCCGGATGGCGGCCGGGTCGACACCGTCACGGCGCAGCCGCGAGACGAAGACCAGGTTGCCCTTGGACTTGGACATCTTCTCGCCGTCGAGACCGACCATGCCGGCGTGCACGTACGCCTTGGCCATGGGGAACTCGCCGGTGAGCGCCTGGGCGTGCGAGGCGCCCATCTCGTGGTGCGGGAAGGCGAGGTCGGAGCCGCCGCCCTGGACGTCGAAGCCCATGCCGAGGTGGTCGAGGGCGATGGCCACGCACTCGATGTGCCAGCCGGGGCGCCCGCGACCGAGGGAGCCGCCGTCCCAGCTCGGCTCGCCCTCCCGGGCCGCCATCCACAGCATCGGGTCGAGCGGGTTCTTCTTGCCGGGCCGGTCCGGGTCGCCGCCCCGCTCCGCGGAGAGCAGCCGCATGGCGGCGGCGTCCAGGTGGGAGACACTCCCGAAGTGCGGGTCGGACTCGACCGAGAAGTAGGTGTCCCCCTCGAGCTCGTAGGCGGCGCCCACGTCCCGCAGCCGCTCGACGAGCGGGACGATCCCGGGTATGGCCTCGACGGCGCCTATGTACTGCCGCGGCGGCAGCATCCGCAGCGCCGTCATGTCCTCGCGGAAGAGGGCGGTCTCCTTCTCGGCGAGGGCGGTCCAGTCGACGCCGTCCCGGCCGGCCCGCTCCAGCAGCGGGTCGTCGACGTCCGTGACGTTCTGGACGTAGTGAACCTGCCGCTTGGTGTCGAGCCACACGCGCTGCACGAGGTCGAACGCGTTGTAGGTCGCCGCGTGCCCCATGTGGGTGGCGTCGTACGGCGTGATGCCGCAGACGTAGATACGGGCGACGGGACCGGGGGCGAGGGTGACCAGGCCGCCGGTCGCGGTGTCGTGGATCCTCAGGTCGCGACCCTGACCAGGCAGGGCGGGGACCTCGGAAGCGGGCCAGGCATGCATGTCATGAGCGTAACCGGACGGGTGTTCCGTACACGAACCGGACCGGGTGGATGGCCGGTAAGGCGCTCTTGCGCCCGGCCGGCCGTTGTGCGGGCGGGGGCTGCCCGGTGCCTACACCGGCGGCCAGGGGATGGCCGGCCACTCGCCGCTCGGTTCGGGGTGTGCGCCGGAGGCCAGCAGGGCGTCGACCCGCGCGCGCGTGGCGTCGAGTTCGGCGGGGGTGATGAGCGCGCCGAGCCGGACCGCCAGGGCCCCGCCCTCCTTCAGCGCCTCCCTGAGGGCGTCGAGCACCGCCAGGGCCTCCCCGGTGAGCGGATCGCCCGCCCACCCCCACAGCAGGGTGCGCAGCTTGTTCTCGGCGTGGAAGGTCACGCCGTGGTCGATGCCGTACAGCCGTTCCCCGTCCGCCGGCAACAGGTGGCCGCCCTTGCGGTCGGCGTTGTTGATCACCGCGTCCAGGACGGCGAGCCGGCGCAGCCGCTCGTCGTCGGCGTGCACGAGCAGCGCGGTGCGGCCCTCGCCGACCTCGGCGAAGGCGATCGCCTTCCAGCCGGGGCCGGGCTCCTCGTCCTCCACCAGGGCGAGCAGCTCCGTCTCCGGCACCGCCTCGATCCACAACTGGCACATGCCCTCGCCGTAGGGCCCGTCGCGCAGCACCGTGGGCGGCACGAGGCCCCAGCCGGTCGCCTCGGAGACCTCGTAGGCGGCGACCTCGCGCCGGGCGAGGTCGCCGTCGGGGAAGTCCCACAGGGGCCGCTCCCCGGCGACCGGCTTGTAGATGCAGGCCGCCTCGCGTCCCTCGTGCGTCACCGTGCAGTACAGGGCCGCGTTGGAGGCGTCACGGATGCGTCCGCGCACGGTCAGTTCACCCTGGGCGAGCAACTCGGCGGCCGCCGCGTCGGTGGTCACGCTCCGCGGCGGTATCCGTTCTGGCGCGGACATACGTGTCCTTCCGGGTCGAGCGGGAGGCTGCACAGCGGGCACGGCGGCCGCCCGGCGTTGACGACGTCGAGGGCGCGCTTGGCGAAGGCCCTGGCCTGCGCGCCGGTGAGGCGGACCCGCAGCATCGGGGGGCCGTTCTCCTCGTCCTGGAGGAGCCGTTCCTCGGCCTCCGCCAGGTCCTCCTCGGACTCGGCGTCCAGCTCCACGAGGGCCTGCGCCTCGACGATCATGCGCTGGTCCTCGCCGTCCCAGGCCAGCGCCATGGTGCCGACCCTGAACTCCTCCTCGACGGGGGTGGCCAGCGGCGCGGTGTCGGCGGGCTCGGTGGGAGCCATGGCGGGGACGACGGTGCTGCCGCCGCTGCGCCGTACGACCTCGTCGAGGAGTTCGTCCATGCGCTCGGCGAGGGCGGCGACCTGGGTCTTCTCCAGGGCCACGCTGGTCACCCGGGAGCCGGCGGTGGCCTGGAGGAAGAACGTACGGCGCCCGGGCAGTCCGACCGTACCGGCCACGAAACGTTCCGGTTGGTCGTAGAGGAACACCTGACGGGACACGTCCTGTCTCCATGGAAGTCGGGGAAAGCGGGGAAAGCGGGAAGTCGGGGGCGCTGCTGCGACCGCTTCACCCTACTGCGGCCGACGATCACGGTGCGCCCGCACCACCACCGACGGGTGCCTGGTCGCCCGGAGGCTCCTCGTGCGGGGCGAGGGAGGCGAAGTCACCGGTGTCGCCGAGGCGGACGAGGAACGGGCGCAGCCGGGTGTAGCGGATCGCGGTGACGGAACAGGGCTCGACGGAGATCCGCTGGAAGAGGTCGAGGTGCAGGCCGAGTGCATCCGCGACGAGGGACTTGATGATGTCGCCGTGGGAGCACATGAGGTAGACGGCGTCGGCGCCGTGGTCGCGCTCCACGCGCGCGTTCCACTCGCGCACCGCCTCGGCGGCGCGGGTCTGCATCGCGCGCATCGACTCGCCGCCGGGGAAGGCCGCGGCGGAGGGGTGCGCCTGCACGACCTCCATCAGGGGCTCGTCCTTGAGTTCGGCGAGCTTGCGGCCAGACCAGTCTCCGTAGTGGCACTCCCCGATCCGTTCGTCGGTGTGCGCCCGCAGGCCGGGCAGGGCGTCGAGCAGTGGCCGGATCGTCTCCTGGCAGCGCTGCAGCGGGCTGGTGACGACCTCGGCCAGCGGCAGGCCGGCGAGGCGCCCGGGCAGCGCGGCGGCCTGTGCGGCCCCGCGTTCGTCGAGGGCGACGCCGGGCGTCCAGCCGGCGAGCAGCCCCTCGGTGTTGGCGGTGGAACGTCCGTGCCTGACCAGGATCAGCGTGGGCATGCGCACAGGGTAGGCATACAGCACGGCGTTCGGGCGCCGGGACGAAGGGAGAAGGCGTCAGGTGATCGTCGACTGTGCCATCTACCGGGACGGGCGCCGCACGGACGGACCCGACGACTTCTCCGACGCGCTCGGCGAGGCGCGGACCGCGGGCGGCTTCGTCTGGATCGGCCTGCACGAACCGACGGAGGAGGAGTTCGAGCTGGTCACCCAGGAGTTCGGGCTGCACCCGCTGGCCGTGGAGGACGCCCTCAAAGCCCACCAGCGGCCGAAGCTGGAGGTGTACGAGGACTCGCTCTTCGCCGTCCTCAAGCCGGTGGTGTACGAGCCGGAGAGCGACGCCGTCTCCACGGGTGAGCTCATGATCTTCCTGGGCGACGCGTTCGTGGTCGTCGTCCGGCACGGCGAGGGCTCCCCGCTGAAGGCCGTACGGCAGCGCCTGGAACACGAGCCCGAACTGCTCGGCAAGGGCCCCACCGCGGTGCTGTACGCGATCGCGGACGCCGCCGTCGACCACTACCTGGACGTCGCGGTCGAACTGCAGAACGACCTGGAGGAGCTGGAGGCCGAGGTCTTCTCACCGGACGGCGGGCGCTCCCGGCACACCGCGTCCCGTATCTACACCTTCAAGCGGCAGGTCCTGGAGTTCCGCCGGGCGACCGGTCCGCTGGCACCGCCGCTGGCCCGGCTGGCCGGGACCGGGGCGTTCGGCGCCGGGGTCCCGTTCGTGAACGACCGGGCGCGGCCGTTCTTCCGGGACGTGAGCGACCACCTCACGCGCGTGAACGAGTCGGTGGAGGGCCTGGACCGGCTGGTCTCGGACATCCTGTCGGCACACCTGGCGCAGACGAGCGTCCGCCAGAACGACGACATGCGCAAGATCTCCGCGTGGGCGGCCATGGCGGCGGTGCCCACGATGGTCGCGGGCGTCTACGGGATGAACTTCGACCACATGCCGGAACTGCACTGGGAGTGGGGCTACCCGGCGGTGATCGCGCTGATGGCCGCACTGGAGGTGCTGTTGTTCCGCCTGTTCAAGCGCCGGGGCTGGCTGTAGCCGCAGGGGCTTCGGGCCCCTTGGGCGATCTCGCGGGGGTGCTGCGCGGCCCGCCGCGGCCGTCAGGCGATCTCGGGAGCCGCGGCGGCGGGTCCGCCGAGCGCGTCGCGCCGCCGCGGCGTCCGCAGGGTCACCATGCGGCGCCAGCCCGCCAGCCGCTCGTAGACGTACATCGCGCGGATGCCCGCCGCGAGCAGCGCCGCCTTGGGGCGCGGCCAGCCGAGGAGGCGCCCCATGCGTGCCATCACGCCGAGGCTCACGTCCCGGTGGACGCGGATCTCGGCGAGCGCGCACTCGCGCAGCGTCCGCTGGATGTACCGGCCGTGTCCGGCGGCGGCGAAGCGCAGCAGTTCCTCGTGGGAGTAGGCGAGGTGGTTGTCCTCGTCGGCCGAGATCATCCGAACGGCCCGGCCCAGGTCCGGGTGGTCCCCGAAGTACTTGAGGAGCATCGCCATCTGCTCGGCCGCGCGCTGCTCGGTGACCCTGCTGTGCGCGAGGTAGGTGATGATGTCCCGCTCGTTCAGGGGCTGGTCGGCCTTGAGCTTCTCGTGGGCGAGGCCGATGCCGCGCCGTTCCAGGAGCATGGTGTAGTCGGTCTCGGCAGGCACTTCGACGGGTTCGAGACCGCGCTTCTTCAGCAGGGCGTTGAAGATCCGTCCGTGCTTGTCCTCGTCCGCGCCGTGCCGGGTGATCTTCGGGGCGAGGGCTCGCTCGCTCTGCGGGACCAGCGCCGCGATGCGCGCGTTCTCCCAGCCGCCCTGCGACTCGCCGTTGGCCGCGATGGAGCAGAAGAGACGGAACGACTCGTCGTTGTCGAGGATCTCCTCGAACAGACTCTTGGCCGAAAGCATCGGTGGCACCTCTCTGCCTCTGCGTTGCGCAGGTTCCGCAGACTCCGCAGAGACCGAGTCAAGTGCGGGAGGTGGGGTGCGGCAACAGGTGCGGCGGGCAAATCGGCCAAAAGAAGGACGGCCGGGAACACGAGGAGGCGTAACCACACGCGCGTGGGCGCGTTGTTCCCCGTGACGGCCGTGGCGGGGAAGACCCCCGAGCCCCCACCACGGCCGCAGAAACTACGACGGACCTACGCCAGCCCGGCGCGCTCCAGGGCCTTGGTGCCGGCGCGGAGAGCGGCGATCCGCTCGTCGAGGGTGAAGCCCGCGGGGGCGAGGGTCAGCGTGGTGACACCGGCGGCGGCGTAGGCCTTCATCCGGTCCGCGATGCGGTCGACGGAACCGAGCAGCGTCGTCTGGTCGATCAGCTCGTGCGGTACGGCCGCGGCGGCGCCCTGCTTGTCCCCCGAGAGGTACTTCTCCTGGATCTCGGCTGCCTCCCGCTCGTATCCCATACGCCCGGCGAGCTGGTTGTAGAAGTTCTGCTTGAAGCTGCCCATGCCGCCGACGTAGAGCGCGGTGTAGGGGCGGAAGGTGTCGGCGAGCGCGGCGACGTCCTTGTCGTCGCCGAGGGCGAGCGGCAGGGTCGGGCAGACGTCGAAGCCGTCGAGCGTCTTCCCGGCCTTCTCGCGCCCGGCACGCAGGTGCCGGATCGCGGTGTCCTCCAGATGGTCGGCGGAGGGGAAGATCAGCAGGGCGCCGTCGGCGATCTCGCCGGTCTGCTCGAGGTTCTTCGGGCCGATCGCGGCGATGTAGAGCGGGATGTGCTCGCGCTGCGGGTGCACGGTCAGCTTGATCGGCTTGCCGGGGCCGCCGGGCAGCGGCAGCGTCCAGTGCTGTCCCTCGTACGACAGCCGCTCCCGCGTCATCGCCTTGCGCACGATCTCGACGTACTCGCGGGTGCGGGCCAGCGGCTTGTCGAACTTGACGCCGTACCAGCCCTCGGAGACCTGCGGGCCCGAGACGCCGAGGCCGAGACGGAAGCGGCCCTGTGAGAGGGAGTCCAGGGTGGCGGCCGTCATCGCGGTCATCGCGGGCTGGCGGGCCGGGATCTGGAAGATGGCCGAGCCCACGTCGATGCGCTCGGTCTGGGCGGCGACCCAGGTGAGCACGGTGGCCGCGTCGGAGCCGTAGGCCTCGGCGGCCCAGCAGACGGCGTAGCCGAGCCGGTCGGCCTCCTGGGCGACGGCCAGGTTGTCCGCGTCCATTCCGGCACCCCAGTAGCCGAGGTTGATCCCGAGCTGCATGGCCGATTCCCCTTACCGATCAGTAACGTCTCTTGTGCCCCGACCTTAGCGTGGAGATTCGGTTGTCCACAGGCCCCCACAGCGCAAGCCGTGGCCAGTAATGTCGGCGTTCATGGAGCAGAGGCATCTCGGCCGCACGGGCCTGCGCGTGTCCCGCATCGGTCTCGGCACCCTGACCTGGGGCCGGGACACCGACGAGCATGACGCCGCGGATCTCCTGAAAACCTTCTGGGAAGCGGGCGGCACCCTCGTCGACACGGCGGACGTGTACGGCGACGGGGAGTCCGAGTATCTGCTCGGGCGGCTGATGGAGGGCTTGGTCCCGCGCCGGGAATTGGTGATCTCGACGAAGGCCGGCAGCGTGCCGGATCCCGACCGCCGCTTCGACGGTTCACGCGCCCATCTGCTCTCCGCGCTGGACGGCTCGCTGGCCCGTCTAGGGACCGACCACGTCGACGTGTGGCACCTGCACGCCTTCGACGCGCACACGCCGCTGGAGGAGACGCTGCACGCCCTCGACGTGGCGGTGAGCAGCGGTCGTGCCCGGTACGCGGGGGTCTCCAACTTCTGCGGCTGGCAGTTGGCCAAGGCGGCGACCTGGCAGCTCGCCGCGCCGGGCGTACGGAACCGGCTGGCGAGCACGCAGATGGAGTACTCGCTGCTCCAGCGGGGCATCGAGCGCGAGGTGCTGCCGGCCGCCCTGGACCTGGGCATCGGCCTGCTGCCCTCTTCCCCGCTGGGTCGCGGGGTGCTGACCGGCAAGTACCGCAAGGACGCGACGCCGTCGGACTCGCGGGGCGCCTCGGAGCACCTGGCCCCCTTCGTCGCGCCCTACCTCGACGACACGGCCGGCCACATCGTGGACGCGCTCGCGACGGCGGCGGACGGGCTGGCGGTGACGCCGCTCCAGGTGGCCCTGGCCTGGGTCCGGGACCGGCCCGGTGTGGTCGCGCCGATCGTCGGCGCGCGCAACGCGCAGCAGCTCACGGCGGCGTTGTCAGTGGAGACCCTTAGTCTTCCTGACGAGATCTGCCGGGCGCTCGACGACGTGTCGGCGCCCGTGCACCGCTATCCCGATCACGACTGGAGCACGCTGTGAGCACGGAGCCCGAGCCCGCCGCTGAGGACACCGCGGGCACCGTGGACGCCGGGCCGGAGACCCCGGGCACCACGAAAGGGGCCGGGCGGGGCGCCGCCGGGGCCGAGCCGGAAGCCGCCGGGGGCGGGGGCGCGGAACCGGCCGGCGGCCGGGCTCCCGGCGTCGAGGCCGCTGCCGGGGAGGCCGGCCGGCCGGCAGACGAGGGCGGGGGCGCCGCCGGTCCGGCCGAAGCGACCGGAGACGAAACGGCCGGAGACGAAGCGCCCGAAGACGAAGCGGCCGAAGACGAAGCGGCCGGGGAGCCGGTCGTCGGGGCAGCCGACGCTCGGACGCGTGACCGGGAGAGCGTCGGCAGGGGCGACGAGCAGCCCGCCGGGCAGCCGGATGGCGAGAGTGCGGGCGGTGACGACGCGGCGGCTCAGGTCTCCGAGGCCGAGGCCGAGCTGGCCGCGCAGCGGCTTGTGCGGGAGCGGATCGAGCGGCGGAAGGCCGAGAAGGAGGCGCCGATCGACGCCGGGGGCAAGCTGAGCGGTACGGCGGCCGACCTGCTCGCCGCCGTGCGGGCCGTGGAGAGCGGCGAGAAGCCGGCGGCCACCGTCTTCGGCGACCCCGAGCCCGCCCCGCGCCGTCCCGCGCCTGAGCCGGTACGACGGCCTCAGCCCGTGCCGGCCGAGGCGGCCCCCGGGCCCGCCGGACCCACTGGCCCCGCGCCGGAGCTCGTCCAGGCCGTGCGGCGCGTGCTGGCCGAGGGCGGCGCCCCCGACACGCTCGCACCGCGGACCGCCGCGTTCCTCGGTGAGGGGGCCGAGGAGGCGCTGCGCGCGGACCCCTGGCAGCTGCTCCGGGTCGGCGGAGTACGGCCGGAGCAGGCCGACGGGTTCGCCCGGGCGCTGCTCGGCGCTGCGTGCGGCCCGGACGACGAGCGCCGCGGCCGTGCGATCACGGTGTGGCTGCTGGAGCAGGCGGCCCTGGCCGGGCACACGGCCCTGGAGCTTCCCCGGCTCACGGCCACGCTGGCTCAGCGGGGCGTACCGGACCCCGACGCCGCCGTGCAGAGCACACTCGCGGAGGGCGAGGCACTGGCCTTCCAGGACGCCCTGGAGGAGACCGGCGTCCGCCCGGACGGCGCGACGGGCGACGCGGAGGGAGCGGACGAGGGCGAGGAGCGTCCGGTCCGGGTCCTGGTCGGTCTGGAGCGGTACGCGCTCGCCGAGGAGAGCCTCGCCGACGGTTTGGCCCGGCTGGTCAACTCGGCGCCGAAGCAGGGCGGTTCCGCGGCGGACTGGGAGCAGGCCGCCGCCTCCGCGCAGGATGCCGCCGCGGACCTGATCCGCGCCGTCGCGGACCACGGGCTGGTGCTGCACACCGGCGGCGAGGCCTCGCTGGCCGAACCGGCGGCGCTGCTGCACGCCGCACACGCCCTGGGCCTGCGTGCCTGGGCCGCCGCACACGGCCCGCTCGGCCGCGACCGCTTCGCCACCCTGCTGGGCGCCCCGTCGTCCGTGCCACAGCCCGCGGGCCCCGCCACCCCGGCCGTTTCCGTCCCGGCCGGTCCCGCCGTCGTCACCGTGGCCGGGCTGCTGGCCGGGACCGAGGGGCCGGGCCGGGACGCGGACGGAGCGCTGGACCTCGATCTCCTCGTCGTGCTCGACGCCCCGCAACTGGACGTCGAGGCGGGCGCCCTGCTGGTGGAGTCGCTGCCGGACGGGGCACGGCTGGTGCTGGCCGGGGACCCGGCGGTGCTGTGGTCCGTGGGACCCGGGCGGATCTTCACTGACCTGCTGGCGGCGCGTGCCTGCCCCCGGATCGCCTCGCGGCGTCCGGACCCGGGGCCGATCGGCGAACTCGTCTCCGGCATCGGCATCGGCGAGCTGGGCCAGGTGCAGACCCCCGGCAAGGAGGTCGTGATCGTGCCGGTGCGGGACGCGGGCGAGGCCGTGCACCGCACCGTCCAGCTCGTCGCGGACTCGGTGCCGCGCGCGATCGGCGTCCCCGCCGAGGACACCCAGGTGATCACACCGGGCCACGGCGGCGCCGCGGGCACCCGGGCGCTCAACGCCGCGCTGAAGGAGCGGCTGAATCCCGGTCCCGGCCGCTTCGGCGGCTTCGACCCCGGCGACCGTGTCGCCTACTCACCCGTGCCGGGCCGTACGGTGCCGGGCCGGGTGGTGACGGCGGACGCCGACGGGCTGCACCTGTCGTGCGCGGGCGAGACCGTCGTCGTACCGAAGGAGCGGGTGGAGCAGTCCGTACGGCACGGCTGGGCGCTGACCGCGCACCAGGCGGTGGGCGGCCGGTGGCCGGCGGTGGTCGTGGTCCTGCCCGGCGATGCCGCGCAGGCCCTCAGCCGCCCCTGGGTCTACACGGCGTTCGGCCGGGCCGCCCGCCATCTGTCCGTGGTGCACGGCGTGGAGCAGGCGCTGCCCCGTGCCGTGGCCGAGGTTCCGGCGAAGCCGCGCACGACCCGGCTGCCGGTGCTGCTCGCGCCGCAGGTACCGGTGGCCGGCTGATCCCCCGCCGGGCCCCATCCCGTCGCGTTCGCCCGGCCGTCCCGCCGGCGAACGCGACGGTGGCGGTCACCGGGGCGATCCCCGTGACCGCCACGTCGTGCCGGCCGGCCGGCCCACCGCGTCACCCGCCGGTGAGCGATCCGCCGGTGAGCGACGGGCCGCTCAGCGATCAGCCTCCAGTCGGGCCGGCTCACCGTCCTCGTCCAGGTCGCCGTCCCCATCCCCGTCCCCGTGCGGATCCAGGTCCTCGTCCGTGTCCTCGTCCGTGGCCAGGTCCTCGTCCAGACCCGGGTCGAGGTCCTCCTCCAGCGCCCTCACGCCACCGCCGCCGACCTCGTCGTCGGCATCGTCGACGACGTCGTCCTCTTCGTCGTCGAGGCCGTCGTCGAACCCGTCGTCGAACACCGCGCTGACGTCGAAGCGGCAGACCACCCGTTGCGGATCGACCTGTTCGAACGGGGCCTCCAGCCACTCGCCGGGGTCGGCGGCCTCGTCCGCGGCCGTGACCCAGAGCGTGGAGTCGCCCTCCTCCAGGCCGAACTCCTTGTGCCGGGACGCGATCTCGTCCGCCTCGAACTCTCCGAACAGGAGGCCGAGCGCCCCGTGGACCGTGCCGGAGGCCGCCGCAGCCGCCCCCTGGTCGTCCGCCGCCTCGACCCGGCGGGCCTGGGCCATCAGCCGCTGCGGCTCGGCCACGGCGTAGTCACGGCGGATCAGGACGCTCAGCGCGCTGGGCTCCTCCGGGCCCGTGTACGGCGGCAGCGTGTCGTCAGCGTCGGGGATCTCGAACGGGGTGACCTCGTCGTAGCGGTCGTAGAGCAGTTCGTCGTACGCCTCCGCGGCCGCGGCCAACTGGTTGAACGCGTCGTAGACGGCCGGGTCGTCCTCCCCCGACCGGCGTTCGACCGCGGCCAGGTGGCGGTCGAGCGCGGTCTTGACCGCCTCGGCGGCGGCGCGTACCTCGGCAGCGGTGGGCTGCGCAGCATCAGACATAGTGCAGACGCTATCCGTACCGGGCCCCAGCCCGCACAATAGATGCGATGCCGGAATACGAATTTGTCGACGTGTACCTACCGCGCGGGGTTTCCCGCAAGGAGACGACACGTCTGCTGACGGACCACGCCGAGTACGGACACTGGGAGTTGTACCGCCTGAGCCTGCTGCGCGACGGCAGCCGCAAGGTGCGGCTGCGGCGGCGGATCATCCGCCAGGTACGCGCCACCTGGTGAGCCGGTGACCTTGCTCGACCGCGCGCGGGTGACGGAGACGGAGCGGGCCCCGCCGATGCGGGGCCCGCTGTGCGTTCCGGTCACCCGGCCCGAGCGGCGTCACGCCGAGGCACGCGCCTTGCGGTAGAGCACCGTCCCCGCGAGCAGCGCGCCCGCTCCCACCGGCAGGGCGAGCCCCAGGGGCAGGTCGCTGCCGGTCTCGGCGAGCCGCGCGTCACCCTGCGGCTGGGCGACGGTCTGCGTGTCCGGCCGGCTGACGTGCGAGGAACCCTCCGGCGTCTCGTCACCCGAGTCCGGCGGGTTACCCGGAGTGCCGGGCTCCCCCGGGTCACCCGGGTCTCCGGGGTCGCCCGGCTCCTCGGGCGGCGTCTCGTGACCACCGTCGGGCGGGGTCGAGTGATCCCCGCCACCGCCGTTGGCGCAGTCGTTGCCGGTGGTCGGGTTGAGAGCGCCGACGACGTTGACGCTGTTGCCGCAGACGTTCACCGGCACATGGACCGGCGCCTCGACGTGGTTGCCGGAGGCGACGCCGGGCGAGTCGGTGGCGTGCCCGTCTGCGTGCGAGCCCCCGTGCGAGCCGTCCTGGCCGGAGTCGCCGTATCCCCCGGACGCACCGCCGTCGTTGTTGGCGCACGAGTTGCCCATCGCGGGGTTGAGGACGCCGACGACGTCGACCGTGTTGCCGCAGACGTTCACCGGCACGTGCACCGGCGCCTGCACCGTGTTGCCGGAAAGCACGCCGGGTGAACCCGAACTCGAGCCGTGCGCCCCCGAGTCGGCGTGGGCGGCACCGCCCGCGGCGGCGAGCACGCCGGTCGCCGCCGCCATCGTCATCAGACCCTTGCGGGTGCCCTGTCGCATTTCCTGGATCCCTGCCTTGCCCTAGTCCCGGGATACGAGAAGCCCCGTAGCACCGAGATGCCGAGAATTCCGAAGTTTCCGTGGTTCCCACGCCCTCGAGAGAACGAAAGGCCGTCGGCCCCGGAGCGCATGGCACGCACTCCGGGGCCGGCGGACTCAGGCCCTCACGGGGCGAGGGACAACGTCACTTGTTGATGCAGACGTTGCCGAAGGCGGGGTTCAGCAGACCGATCACGGAGACCGTGTTGCCGCAGACGTTCACCGGGACGTGAACGGGCACCTGGACGACGTTGCCGGAAAGGACGCCGGGCGAGTGCACGGCGGCACCCTGGGCACCGGAGTCGGCGACGGCCATGCCCGCACCCGCGAGAACCAGACCACCGGTGGCAGCCGCGGCGGCGACGACCTTCTTGAGCATTATTCCTCCTAGTTGGCAAACGCGATCCCAGATTGCTGATCGCATCACCTGTAACGAGGAGGAACTAATGAGGCTACGAGCTTATGAGTGTATTCACCCTTCCCGGTCGGCTCCCGCACGCGCGACCGAATACCGACACGTGCGGAAGTCGCGTTTCTTCGGGACGATCAGGATGCGTCGATGAAGCGGTCGAGCACCCGTACGCCGAACTGCAGCCCCTCCACCGGCACCCGCTCGTCCACCCCGTGGAACATGCCCGCGAAGTCCAGCTCCGGCGGCAGCTTGAGCGGCGCGAAGCCGAAACAGCGGATGCCGAGGTCGTCGAAGGACTTGGCGTCGGTGCCGCCGGAGAGCATGTACGGCACCGCCCGCGCGATCGGGTCCTCGGCGCGCAGCGCGGTCTGCATGGCGTCGACGAGCCGACCGTCGAAGTCGGTCTCCAGCGCCTTGTCGGCGTGCACGTCCTCACGCCGCACGCGCGGGCCGAGGATGCGGTCCAGGTCGGCGAGGAACTCCTCCTCGTAACCGGGCAGGAAGCGTCCGTCGACGTGCGCGGTGGCCTGGCCGGGGATGACGTTGACCTTGTAGCCGGCGCCGAGCATGGTGGGCGCCGCCGAGTTGCGCAGGGTCGTGCCGATCATCCGGGCGATGCCGCCGAGCTTGGCGAGGGTCTCCTCCATGTTCTCGGGGTCGAGTTCGGTGCCGAGCGCGTCGGACAGCTCGTCCAGGAAGGCCCGTACGGTCTTGGTGACCCGCACCGGCCACTTGTGCCGGCCGAGCCGCGCCACGGCCTCGCACAGCTCCGTGATCGCGTTGTCGTCGTTGGTCATCGAACCGTGCCCGGCCGTGCCGTCGACGGTGAGCCGCATCCAGTGCATGCCCTTCTCGGCCGTCTCGACGAGGTAGAGCCGCAGCTTCTCGTTGACCGTGAACGAGAACCCGCCGACCTCGCCGATCGCCTCGCTGACGCCCTCGAACAGCTCGGGGTGCTTGCGCACCAGGTGCTTGGCGCCGTACGTCCCGCCGGCCTCCTCGTCCGCGAGGAACGCCAGCACGATGTCCCTCGGCGGCTTGCGCCCGCTGCGCAGCCGGTCCCGGACGACCGCCAGGGTCATCGCGTCCATGTCCTTCATGTCGACGGCGCCGCGCCCCCACACGCACCCGTCCGCGATCTCGCCGGCGAAGGGGTGGTGGGTCCAGTCGTCCGCGTTGGCCGGGACCACGTCGGTGTGGCCGTGGATGAGCAGCGCGGGCCGGGACGGGTCCTCGCCCTCGATCCGGGCCACCGTGGAGGCACGTCCGGGGTGGGACTCGAAGATCTGCGGTTCGAGTCCGACCTCGGCGAGCTTCTCGGCGACGTACTCGGCCGCCTTGCGCTCACCCGGACCCGAGTGGTCGCCGTAGTTGCTGGTGTCGATCCGGATCAGCTCGCGGCAGAGGTCGACGACCTCGTCCTCGCCGGTGACGCTCCTGGCCGTGCCCGAGTCGCTCACGTGGTTCCTCCCGCTGTCACTGCTGATGTCACTGCTGGTGTCTCCGCTTGGTGTCTCTGCTGGTGTCACTGCCGGTGGGTCTCCCTCATCCTCCTCCTCGGGGCGGCCGCGCCCAAGGAGGGGGTGATCGGCCACCCCGGAAAGCCTGGTAATGTTTACGTCGTCGCCGCGGGCAACGCCCCGCACGACAGACACCTTGTCCGGGTGGCGGAATGGCAGACGCGCTAGCTTGAGGTGCTAGTGCCCTTTATCGGGCGTGGGGGTTCAAGTCCCCCCTCGGACACCAGAGAGGACCCCTGCTCAGCAGGGGTCCTCCTTTTTTCACAGCGTTGCCACGACCAGGCACAATGGCCGCCATGACCACGCGTACCTGCCCCTGCGGGCTGCCCGAGGCGTACGAGAAGTGCTGCGGCCGGTTGCACATGGGGACGGCGTCCGCGCCGACCGCCGAGGCGCTGATGCGCTCCCGTTACAGCGCATTCGTGAAGGGCGACGCGGGGTACCTGCAGAAGACCTGGCATCCCAGGACCCGGCCCGCCCGCCTGGACCTGGACCCGGGGATGCGCTGGACCGGACTGGAGATCCTGGACACGGCCGACGGTTCCGCCTTCCACAGCACAGGAACGGTCACTTTCCGCGCCTCCTACCGCGGCGGCTCGCTGCACGAGCGGAGCCGCTTCGAGCGCGTCGACGGGGCATGGGTGTACGTCGACGGGGAGTTCCCGGCGTAGCGCCCGTCCGTTCTCCCGCCCGTTCTCCGTCCGTTCTCCCGCCCGCCCGGAGCCCGGCCCGCTACGGCGCCAGGATGTCCAGCTCGTGCAGCGCCCCCACCGTGATCTCCCGGGTCAGCCGCTCGGCGCGTTCGGCGTCCCGCGCCCGCACCGCCTCGGCGACCTGGACGTGCAGGGTGACGGCGGCCGGGTCGGGGTCCTCGAACATCACGTCGTGATGGGTGCGGCCGGCCAGGACCTCGGCGACGACGCCACCGAGGCGGGCGAACATCTCGTTGCCGGAGGCGGTCAGGATGACGCGGTGGAAGGCCACGTCGTGGAAGAGGTACTCCTCGAGCCGGTGACCGCGTGAGTTGGTGACCATGCCGAGCGCGCACTCGGTCAGCTCGGCGCACTGCTCGGGCGTGGCCAGGCGGGCCGCCAGCCCCGCCGCCACCGGTTCCACCGCCGACCGCAGCACGGTCAGGGAGCGGAGCTGCCGGGGGCGTTCGGTGCCGGCCAGGCGCCAGCGGATGACCTGCGGGTCGTAGACGTTCCACTCGCACTCGGGCAGGACGGTGACGCCGACGCGGCGGCGCGACTCGACCAGGTGCATGGACTCCAGCACCCGGACCGCCTCCCGCATCACGGAACGCGACACCTCGAAACGCTGTGCCAGTTCGTCCGTGCGCAGAACGCTGCCCGCGGGGTACTCGCCCGCTGTGATCGCGGGGCCGAGGGTGTCCAGTACGCGGCCGTGCAGCCCCCGGCCCGGTGTGCTCATGCACTCAGCGTACGGGGCGCGTCACGAGAACAAAAAGTCAGACTTATGTGTCACAGGCTCTTGAATTCGTCGTACCTAATAGGTTTCAGTTACGTCGACATCACGTGTCGACGAAGACAGCAGACAGCGAGAGTGCGATGCAGCAACTGCACACCCCCCATGTCGTCGTGGTCATGGGCGTAGCGGGCACCGGGAAGACCACCATCGGCCCCCTGCTCGCGGCCCGGCTCGGCGTTCCCTACGCCGAGGGCGACGACTTCCACCCGCCGGCCAACATCGCCAAGATGACGGCCGGGACCCCGCTCACCGACGACGACCGCTGGCCCTGGCTGGACGCCATCGGCGGCTGGGCGCACGGGCGGGCGGGGCTCGGCGGAGTGGTGAGCAGCTCGGCGCTGAAGCGGTCGTACCGCGACCGGCTGCGGGCCGCCGCTCCCGGGGTCGTCTTCGTGCATCTCACCGGCAGCCGCGAGCTGATCGAGGACCGGATGTCGCACCGGCAGGGGCACTTCATGCCGACGGCCCTGCTCGACTCCCAGTTCGCCGCGCTCCAGCCCCTGGAGCCGGACGAGGCGGGGGTCGCGGTGGACGTCGCCGGCAGCCCGGAGGAGATCGCCGAACGGGCGGTCAACGCCCTGACGGACCTTCCCGAGCCGGCCCAGTAACCCCCCAGGCCGGTCATGTCCGGCTGGGCATCGCCGTGCTCCTGGGCATCGCCGTCATCGTCCTGCTCACGGCATCTGGCTGGTGAAGGAGTACTTCGGCCTGAACGTCGGCCGGACCATCAAGGCCTGGTCCGTCATGGAGACGATCATCTCGGTGGTCGCGGGAGCTCTGGTCCCGCTCCTCTAGCTGGTCGTACAGCCGCACGACGCGGATGACCGCACGACCCACCGGTCAGTCAGAAACAGGAGTACGACGATGACGGCTCACCCTCTCTTCGACATCGGCGGGCGCACGGCCCTGGTGACCGGCTCCAGCCGGGGCATCGGGCTGGCCCTCGCCCGGGGCCTCGCGGAGGCCGGTTGCCGAGTGGTCCTCAACGGACGCGACGCCGACCGCCTCACCAAGGCCGCCGCGGACCTCCCCGGCGACGTCCACACGGCCGTGTTCGACGTGACCGACGGTCCGTCCGTGGCGGCCGGCATCGCGGAGGCCGAGGAGCGGGTGGGCCCGCTCGACATCCTGGTCAACAACGCGGGCATGCAACTCCGGGCGCCCCTGCTGGAGTTCGCCGACGCCGACTGGCACCGCATCCTGGACACCAATCTCACCAGCGCCTTCCTGGTGGGGCGGGAGGCCGCGCGCCGGATGACGGAACGCGGCCACGGCAAGATCGTCAACATCTGCTCGCTGCAGAGCGAGGTGGTCCGCCCGGGCATCGCGCCCTACGCGGCCACCAAGGGCGCGTTGAAGATGCTCACCAAGGGCATGTGCGCGGACTGGGGCCCGTACGGCGTCCAGGTCAACGGTCTCGGTCCCGGTTACATCGAGACCGAGCTGACCCGGCCGCTCGTCGAGGACGAGGAGTTCAGCGGCTGGGTGCGACGGCGCACGCCCGCCGGCCGCTGGGGCCGTACGGAGGACCTGGTGGGCGGGCTGCTGTTCCTCGCCTCGCCCGCCGCGGACTTCGTCGGCGGACAGATCCTGTACGTCGACGGCGGCATGACGAGCGTGCTGTGAACCCCGCGCTCACCCCTCGCCCCTCTCACCCTTCTCACCCCGCCGGCCACGCTCACCCGGGGCAGGCGGTTTCGATGCTCGGCTGTGTGATCCACGGCGCCGGTGATCTGCGCGTCGAGGAACTGCCGGTACCGCGCCCGGGCCCCGGTCAGGCGCTGGTCGCCGTTGGTTACGGCGGCGTATGCGGCTCCGACCTGCACTACTGGCGGCACGGCGGCGTCGGCGACTTCCGGTTGCGGGAGCCGATGCTGCTCGGGCACGAGGTGGTCGGGACGGTCGTGGCGTACGGCACCCCGGAGCCCGACACGGACACGGATACGCACACCGACGCGTCGCACCCGGCCGCCGGTACGGCCGTGGCCGTGCACCCGGCCACCCCGTGCGGGGTCTGCCCGGAGTGTGCGGACGGGCGGCGGAACGTCTGCCGGGACACCCGCTACCTGGGCAGCGCGGCCCGTTTCCCGCACGTCCAGGGCGGCTTCGCGGCGCGGATCGTCGTCCCCACGGGGCAACTGCGTCCCCTGCCCGCCGGCCTCGACCCGCGCCGGGCCGCCCTCGCGGAGCCCCTGTCCGTCGCCCTGCACGCCGTACGCCGGGCCGGGGAGCTGACCGGCCGGCACCTGCTGGTCACCGGTGCCGGGCCGATCGGCTGTCTGGTGGTCGCGGCGGCGAAGGCGGCGGGCGCGGCGCACGTGACGGTGACGGACCTGCTGCCCGCGGCCCTGGAGTACGCGCGGGCCGCCGGCGCCGACACCCTCGTGCGGGCCGACGACCCGGACGCCACCGGGTGGCCGGCGGAGGTGGACACGGCGATCGAGGCCTCCGGGGTGGCGGCGGGGCTGGACACCTGCCTGCGGCTGGTCCGGCGCGGCGGCGTCGTCGTACAGCTCGGCATGCTGCCGCCGGGGCAGAGCCCCTTCGCCGGGAACCTCGTGGTGAGCCGGGAGATCGAGCTGCGCGGGGCGTTCCGCTTCGACGGAGAGTTCGACGAGGCGCTGGAACTGCTCGCGGCCGAGCCCGCGTTCGACGCCCTGGTCAGCACGGTGGTGCCGGTCCGCGACGCGGAGGCGGCCTTCGAGCTGGCCGCGGACCGGAGCCGGTCCTGCAAGGTGCTGCTGGACTTCGGCGCGGACTGCGCCTCCTGAGCCACTCGCCCGCCCCTGCCCCGGCGGGCGCGGGGCCGGACGACGGGAGCCCGCGGTGCTCCACGCACTGCCCGTGGCGCGGCCCGGCCACCGCCGTCCCACCGTCACGGTCCGGCGTTCCCGTCCCCGTCCTTGTCCCCGTCCTTGTCCTTGTCCCCGTCCCCGTCCTCGTCCGTGCGCCCCGGCACGCGCCGGTCGGCGTTCGCGTCCAAGACGGCGGTACGGAGGTGGGGCCCGGGGAGGCGCCTTCGTGGCTCGCCGCCCCGGACCCGCTCATGCCCTCGGCGTTCCCACGCGGGTCAGGAGGACGCCGCCTTGTCCAACTGGAACGCCTCGTTGCCCTGGCCGATACGGGCGTGCCGCTCGGGGGCCCGGGAACGCAGCACCAGGCCCTGCACCAGGCCGCCGACCGCGGCGAGGCCGATGATGCCGGGCAGCACCCAGCTCAGGGAGGAGTCGGGTCCGGCGCCGACGAGGACGTCGAAGTCCTTGACCGTGTAACCGGCGATCACCAGCAGGGCGACACCCGCGACGGTGGAGGTGGCCAGCCGCACGCCCTGGGCGCCGGCGGCGCCCCGCCGCACGAAGAAGGCGACGACGGAGAACGAGGCGGCGGCCATCAGCACGATCACGCCGAGGGCGCCGATGTTGCCGCCCCAGGTGAACAGGTGCAGCACGGGCTGGGTGGGATCGCCGTTCGGCTTGTCGTCGGCGATCGCGAAGCCGATGACCACGACCGCGGACACGCCGGTCTGGAGCAGCGAGCCGGTGCCCGGGGCGCCGCTGGAGCCGCTGGTCCGCCCGAAGGCGGCGGGCAGCAGCCCCTCCCGCCCCATGGCGAAGGCGTACCGGGCGACGACGTTGTGGAAGCTGAGCAGGGCGGCGAACATGCCGGTCACGAACAGCATGTGCAGGACGTCGGTGAAGGTGCCGCCGAGCCGGTCCTCGGTGAGGAAGAACAGGAGCCCGGCGCTCTGCTCCTGCGCGGTACCGACGATCCTGTCGGGTCCGGTGGCGACGGTCAGCGCCCAACTGCTGAGCGCGAAGAAGACGGCGACCCCGCCCACCGCGAGGAACATGACACGCGGCACGAGCACGTGCGGCCGGCTGGTCTCCTCGGCGTAGACGGGCGCCTGCTCGAAGCCGAGGAAGGCCGCGATGCAGAAGCACAGCGCGGTCCCGACACCCGCTCCGGTCAAAGTGTCGGGGTTGAAGGCGTGCAGCGACAGCCCCTGCGCCCCCGGATCGGCGACGGCGGCGATGTCGAAGACGACGACCAGTACGACCTCGATGAGCAGTAGAACGCCCAGTACGCGGGCGTTGACGTCGATCTTCAGCCAGCCCAGCGTGCCGACGGCGAGCACGGCCAGCAGGGCCGGTATCCACCAGGCGACCTCCAGGTCGGCGTAGGTGGCCAGGAGCCCGGAGACCTCGAATCCGAAGATGCCGTAGATGCCGACCTGGAGGGCGTTGTAGGCGACCAGCGCGACCAGGGCGGCGCTCGCGCCGGCGGTGCCGCCGAGTCCGCGGGAGATGTAGGCGTAGAAGGCGCCCGCGTTGTGCACGTGCCGGCTCATCTCGGCGTATCCGACGCTGAACAGGATCAGCACCACGCCCAGCAGCACGAAGAGGAGCGGCTGTCCGACGATGCCCATCACCGCGAAGGTGGTGGGCATGACCCCGGCGACCACCATCAGCGGGGCGGTGGCGGCGAGCACGGAGAGCAGCAGCCCTCCCGTGCCCAGCCGGTCGGCGCGCAGCGCCCGGTCCTGCCCCTTGAACGTACTGATGGCGCCACCGCTCGCGGATCGGCTCGTACGCGAACTGCCCGTGGTCATCGGAGGACGCCCTTCTTTCCTGTACGTCGTGTGCGTCGTGTGCGTCGTGTGCGTCGTGTACGTCGTGTACGTCGTGTGCGTCGTGTACGTCGTGTACGTCGTGTACGTCGTGTACGTCGTGTACGTCGTGTGCGTCTGATTCGTCGGGGTGTCAGGCGGTGCCGAGCGCGCTCGCGCGGGCGGCCCGGAAGGCTGGGTACGGGTCACGGTCGGGGTAGGACCACGGGGCGGGCGTGACGTGTTCGCCGATGCGGTGGAACAGGGCGGCGGCCTCGGCGCCGCGGCCCTCGCACGCTTTGGCGTGGGCCAGGAAGTTGAGGTCGATCAGCCGGCGCGGGTGGCCGTCCTGCTCCCACTCCAGCCACCAGTCGAAGGCCGCCTTCATCACCAGCCGGGCGCGGCGGCCGACCCAGTGGCCCGAGGCGCCCGGGTCGGCGGACGCGTGGCCGGCGGCGGCGAGCACGCGGTAGCGCTCGGCGTGCGCGACGACCGGGAGGATGGCCAGCGGGGAGTCGGCGGGGGCCTGTTCGGCCGCCCAGTTGGCGAAGTCGTACACCTCGTGCAGGGGATCGGAACCGCCGTCGCCGCCGCGTTCGGCGAGCCGGGCCACCATCAGGTGATGGGCGTGGTGGTGGTCGGCGTAGCGCGCCCGCACCGCCTCGAAGACCCGCACGGCCTCGTCGACGGCACCGAGCGAACGCTCCAGCATGAGGAGGCCGAGCCAGGGCGTGGGGTCGTCCGGGACGAGCGCGGCGGCGTCCCGGCACGTCTCGCGCACCCGGTCCGGCTTCTCCTTGCCGCGCAGCGCGCGGTGGACCAGCGCGAGGGCGAGGAGTACGGAGGCGTCGGCGGAATCGGGTTCGGCGAGCAGCCACTCGCGGGCCCAGGGGGCGCTGTGGGGCTCCTTGGCGAGCACGGTCACCCGGTGCCCGCGGCGGTCCCAGTCGTCGCCCGTGTGGACCAGCAGGGAGCGGGCGGACTGCCAGCGCCCCTGGGCCAGGGCGGCGCGTACGGCGACGAGTTCGGCGTCGTCGAGGGCGTCGTCGAAGGCCTGGGCCGCGCGTTTGCGGCCGCGGCCGAGGGGAGGCGGAGGTGGGGACACCGCGGGAAACTTCCTCACGCGACGCGGTAGGTCGTCGTAGCCGGTTTGCCATGAACTGATCACGCACAGCAAACCGGCAGCCAACGCTTTCCGTCAAGGCCCGGCCCGTCGTTACACGCGTCAACTCGCCTGGCGGAAAAGGGACTTGTCGCTCACCGCACCCGGACGTGGCGCCCGTCCGGAGCGGCCGCTGCTTGGATGTACGCCATGAGCGCTGCTGACGAGATCCTCGACATCGTCGACGAGAACGACCGCGTCACCGGTCAGGCCCGGCGGGGCGACGCGTACGCCCAGGGGCTGCGCCACCGCTGCGTGTTCGTGTGGACCCGGGACGCCGAAGGACGCGTCTTCGTCCACCGCCGCACGGCGACGAAGCTGGTGTTCCCCTCCCTGTACGACATGTTCGTCGGCGGGGTGGTCGGCGCGGGCGAGTCCTACGACGACGCGGCGCTGCGGGAGGCGGAGGAGGAACTGGGGGTGACCGGGCTGCCGCGCCCGGAGCGCCTCTTCAAGTTCCTGTACGACGACGGCGCCGGGCGGACCTGGTGGTCGGCGGTGTACGAGGCGCGGTGCGAGGGGCCGGTCGCTCCACAGGTGGAGGAGGTGGCCTGGCACGGGTTCCTCACGGAGGCGGAGGTGGAACGGCGGCTCGGGGAGTGGGAGTGGGTGCCGGACGGGCTGGCGGCGTACGCGCGGCTGCGGGCTCGGCGGGGGTGACGCTCCCCCGCCGGTGACGTTCCCCCGCCGCCGGTTGCCGGTGCGCCAGGTGCGGGGGCGGGCCGGTGTAGGGGCAGGCCGGCGCGAGGGCAGGCCGGTGTAGGGGCAGGCCGGTGCGGGTGACACGGCCCGGCATCGGCGGGGCGGGCGTGGACTGCGGGGCCGGCCGCACGCCCGGCGCCACGGGGCACCGCCGCCCCCTCCCCCGGCGCGGCCCGGCCGGCCTCCGGCAAAGCGAACCGCGCTGCGCGCACCCACCGAACCCGCGCAGGCCGCCGCGGACATCCCGCAACCGCCCGATAGGGTCCCCGCGTGATCGAATTCGTGCGGAACGCCCGACTCTGGTTCGCGCCCGAGGAGATCCGGCAGGAGGGCGGCACCCCCGACTACCGGTTCTCCCTGGCGAACGAGCGCACCTTCCTGGCCTGGTTGCGCACCGCTCTCGCCCTGGTGGGCGGGGGGTTCGCGGTGGACCAGTTCCTGCCCGACCTGCGCTGGGGCTGGCGGGTGGGGCTCGCACTCGCGCTGCTCGCGGCCGGCGTGCTGTGCTCGCTGCGCGCCGTGAACCACTGGGTGCGCTGCGAACGGGCCATGCGGCGCGGCGAGGATCTGCCCGTCTCCCGCTTCCCGGCCCTGCTCAGCCTGGTCGTCGCCGTGGTCGCCGTGGCGATGGTCGTCGTGGTCCTCGTCGGCTGGGAGGGCTGACCGTGAGCCCCCATGCCCCGGAGCCCGACCCTGGCCGCACCCCCGGCGCCGGCTCCGGCTCCGGCTCCGGCTCCGGCTCCGGCTGCATCCCCGACCGCGACCCCGGGCTCCAGCCCGAGCGCACCCGGCTCGCCTGGCGCCGCACGACCCTGTCCGGCACCGTCGCGGCCGTCCTCGCCGCGAAGACCGCGCTGCACGGCGGCGCTACCCCCGCCACCGTCGTCGCCGCCGCCCTGTGCTGCGCCCTCTGGCTGGCCTTCCTGCGCATCGCCCACGGCCGCATCCGCACCCTCGCCTCGGCGAACCGGCCTCGCGCCCTGACCCCGCCGCACGCCACGGCGGCAGTCCTGTGCACGGTGGCACTGGCGGTGTGCGGCGCGTTCCTCGTCCTCTAGTCTCCTGAGCCGGGAGACGAGGGCGCCCGGGACGCGCCCCGCCCCGCTACTCCCAGTCCACCGTCACCACGATCTTCCCCCGCGTACGCCCCTCCTGGTTCCGCCGGTGCGCGTCCGCCGCCCGCTCCAGGGGGAACGTCTCCGACACGTGCACGGACACGACCCCCTGCTCCGCCAGCTCACTCAATCGCAGCAGGTCCTCCGCGTCGGGGCGCACGAAGGAGTACCGCCCCCCGTAGTCGACGACGTCCGCGTCGGCGACGGAGACGAGGCGGCCGTCGGTGGCCAGCAGGTTCGCCGAGATCCTCAGCGTCTCGCCGCCGACCGTGTCGAACACCGCGTCCACCCCCTCGGGCGCCAGCCCCCGCATCCGCTCGGCCAGCCCCTGCCCGTACGTCACCGGTTCCCCGCCCAGCCTCCGCACGAAGTCGTGGTTGTGCTCACTCGCCGTGCCGATGACCCGGGCCCCCAGATGCCGCCCGAGCTGCACCGCGATCGAGCCGACCCCGCCCGCGGCGGCGTGCACGAGCACGGTCTCGCCCCGCTTCACCTCCAGCGCCTTCACCAGCACCTGGTAGGCGGTCAGCCCGGTCAGCGGCAGCCCGGCCGCCTCCTCGTAGGTGAGATTGCGCGGCTTGCGCGCGAGGGTGCGCACGGGCGCCGCCACGTACTCGGCGAAGGTCCCCCGGGAAAGGAAGTCCTCACGGACGTAGCCGATGACCTCGTCACCGACGGCGAACTCCGTGACCGAGGCCCCGGGCTGCACGACGACCCCCGAGACGTCCCATCCCGGGACCACGGGGAAGACGGGCTGGAGGATGGCGTCGAGGTGGCCGTCGCGGCACTTCCAGTCGACGGGATTGACGGCTGCGGCCCGCACCTTCACGAGCACCGAGTCGGGCCCGACCGGCGGATCCGGGACGTCCCCGTACTCCAGGACCTCGGGACCGCCGTACCGTGCGTAACTGATCGCCTTCATGGCACCGACCCTCCGGGGTACCCGGAGACCGCGCAAGCTGAATGTCAGGATATGCACCGATAAGGTGAGGGCCATGACCACTCTCCACCAGGAACACACCGCACACGACCACGCCCACGGCCCGGACTGCGGCCACGCGGAGGTCCCCCACGGCGACCACGTCGACTACGCGCACGACGGGCACCTGCACCGGCGGCACGGCGGCCACTGGGACGAGTGCGAGCCCTCCGGGCACACCGCGCACCAGAGCCACGACCACCGGCACGGCGAAGACTGCGGACACCCGGGCGTGCGCCACGGCGACCACGTGGACTACCTGCACGACGGCCACCGCCACGCCGCCCACGACGGCCACTGGGACGACCACTGACCGACGGCGGCCCGCTCCCCACGGCCCACCCGACAGCTCCCGCGCACTCCCGCGCCGGGAGCTGTCGGCCTATCGTGGCGCCGATCACGTTCCGCTCCCCCACTGGACGGCATACCGACCGGTCGGCATCATGAGTCGGGTACTGTTCACCTGCCCGTAGGAGCGACGATGAGCCCCGACCACCCGCCCGGACTCGATCTCGACCGGTTGCGCGGCCTGCTCGACCGCGAGCGTCCCGGCCTGGTGACCGGCCCGCTGTCCGGCCGGCTGATCGAGGGCGGACGGTCGAACCTCACCTACGCGGTCTCGGACGGTACCGCGCGCTGGGTCGTACGACGCCCCCCGCTCGGCCACGTCCTGGCCACCGCGCACGACATGAGGCGCGAGCACCGCGTCATCGACGCCCTGCACCCGACGGACGTGCCGGTACCGCGCCCGGTCCTCCTCTGCGAGGACGAGGAGGTCCTCGGGTCGCCCTTCTACGTCATGGAGTTCGTCGAGGGCACCCCGTACCGCACCGCCGACCAGCTCGCCCCGCTCGGCCCCGAGCGCACCCGGGCCGCGGTGCTGAACCTGGTCGACACGCTCGTCGGACTGCACGCGGTGGACCCCGCCGCCGTCGGCCTGGGCGACTTCGGCCGCCCCGAGGGCTTCCTGGATCGCCAGCTCCGCCGCTGGGCCAAGCAACTGGACGCCTCCCGCAACCGCGACCTGGCCGGCATCGACGAGCTGCACGCCACCCTCGGCCGGGAGCTGCCCCGCTCCCCCGCCCCGACCGTCGTGCACGGCGACTACCGCCTGGACAACGTGCTGATCGGCGGCGACGACGAGATCAACGCGATCCTCGACTGGGAGATGTCCACCCTCGGCGACCCACTCACCGACCTCGGCCTGCTGGTGATGTACAGCATGCCCCTCGGCATGCCCGACTCCCCCGTCTCCACCACGGCCCAGGCCCCCGGCCACCCCGCCCCGGCCGAGCTGATCGAGCGGTACGCCGCGCGCTCGGGGCGCGACGTGTCCGCCGTCGCCTGGTACACGGCGTTCGCCTGGTTCAAGCTCGCCGTGATCCTGGAGGGCATCCACTACCGCTACACGCTGGGCCAGACGGTCGGCCGCGGCTTCGACCGCATCGGCGACCTCGTCCCCGTCTTCATCGAGCACGGCCTGACCACCCTTCAGGAAGGCTGACCCGTCATGGACTTCGCGTTCGACGCACGCACCGAGGAACTCCGCGCCAGGCTGCTCGCCTTCATGGACGAGCACGTCTACCCGGCCGAGCAGGTCGCCCACGAGCAGCGTGCCCTGCTGGCCTCCCCCTGGGACACCCCTCAGGTCGTCGAGGACCTGAAGGCCGAGGCGCGCCGCCAGGGCCTGTGGAACCTCTTCCTCCCCGACGCCGAGCACGGCGCCGGTCTCACCAACCTCCAGTACGCTCCGCTCGCCGAGATCACCGGCCGCAGCCCGCAGTTGGCGCCGACGGCGACCAACTGCGCGGCGCCGGACACCGGGAACATGGAGGTGCTGGCGCAGTTCGCCGACGAGGCGCAGAAGAAGCAGTGGCTGCAGCCGTTGCTCGCCGGCGAGATCCGCTCCGCGTTCGCGATGACCGAGCCGGACGTGGCCTCCTCGGACGCCACGAACATCACGACGCACATCGAGCGCGACGGCGACGATTACGTCATCACGGGCCGCAAGTGGTACATCTCCGGCGCGATGAACCCGGACTGCGGGATTTTCATCGTGATGGGCAAGACCGATCCGGACGGCGAGGACATCCGCCGTCAGCAGTCCATGGTGCTGGTCCCCCGTGACACGCCGGGCGTCACCGTCGACCGGGCCATGCAGGTCTTCGGGTACGAGGACCACTACCACGGCGGCCACGCCGAAGTGACCTTCGACCACGCGCGCGTACCGGTGTCGAACCTGATCGGCGAGGAGGGCGGCGGCTTCGCCATCGCCCAGGCCCGCCTCGGTCCGGGCCGCATCCACCACTGCATGCGGCTGATCGGCATGGCCGAGCGGGCGATCGAGCTGATGTGCAGGCGGGCGGTGTCCCGCGACGCCTTCGGCAAGCCGCTGGCCCAGCAGGGCGTGATCCACAACTGGATCGCGGACGCACGCGTCACCGTCGAGCAGTTGCGGCTCCTCGTGCTCAAGACCGCCTGGCTGATGGACACCGTCGGCAACCGGGGCGCGCACACCGAGATCCAGGCCATCAAGATCGCCACGCCTCGCGCGGTGGTCGACATCATCGACCGGGCGATCCAACTGCACGGCGCGGGCGGCGTGAGCCAGGACTTCCCGCTGGCCGAGCTCTACGCGGGCGCCCGGACCCTGATGATCGCCGACGGTCCCGACGAGGTCCACCAGCGCTCGCTGGCCCGCCGGGAGATCAAGAAGTACCTCTGAGCGGCGCTCTCCCCGGCAGGGGCACGGTGCACGGGGGACGCGGAAGCCGGTGTCCCCCGTGCGCGCGCCGGCCCGGCACCCTCCGGCCGGGGGCCTGGGGGATGTCTCGCCGGCCGCCGTGTGCGGAGATCCGGCGGCCGGCGCCGGGCCGCACCGTCGTCCCGGCCGGGCGGGGCCGCGGCCGCGCGGTCCCGCGGCGGCGGCCCTGGCCGATCACCTCACGGGCGCAGGGCCCGCAGCAGCAGGTCGGCCAGATGGTCGGCGACCTCCTGCGGGCTGAGCGGGCCGTCGGGGCGGTACCAGGTGGAGAGGTGGTGGACGGAGCCGAAGTGGTAGTCCACCACCAGGTCGGCCGGGGACTCCTTGGTGAAGACGCCGGCCCGCTGGCCCTCCTCGATGAGCGCGCGGAAGCGTTCGTGGTAGCGCCGGCGCTCCGCGCGCACCTGCTTGTTCTTCTCCGGGCTGAGCTGGTGCATGGAGCGGAAGAAGATCGACGCGTCGTCGAGGTTGTCGATGGTGGTGACGACGACGTCGGCCGCGGCGTCCCGCACCCGCTTCTCGACCGGCTCGTCGGAGTCCGCGAAGGCGTCCAGGCGCTCCTGCTGGAGGCGCAGCACGCGCGCGTAGACCTCGTGCAGGAGGTCGTCCTTGGAGCCGAAGTAGTGGTACAGCGCGCCCTTGGTGACGCCGGCCGCCTCCACGATCTCCTGTACCGAGGTGCGGTCGTAGCCCTGCTCCGCGAAGAGCCGGGTGGCGGCGGCCAGGAGCCGCTGCGGCACCGGAGTGCCGTCCCCGTCCGTGGTCCTGGGCACTGCCGTCACCTGCCTTTCCGTTTCACTGTCCGTTCACTGTCCGTCCTGGTGCGTACGGGAACGCAGTTCCCGACGGAGGATCTTCCCACTCGCCGTCTTCGGCAGGTCGGGCAGGATCTCCACCTGGCGCGGATACTTGTACGCGGCCAGTCTCTCCTCGCAGTAGGCGGCGAGTGCGTCCGGGGCCGTCTCGGCACCCGGACGGAGGCTGATGTACGCCTTGACGGTCTCCCCCCGGTACCCGTCGGGCACGCCGACGACGGCGGCCTCGCGCACCGCCGGGTGGGTGTAGAGCACGTCCTCGACCTCGCGCGGCCAGACCTTGAAGCCGGAGGCGTTGATCATGTCCTTCTTGCGGTCGACGACGTAGAGCCATCCCTGGGCGTCCATGAAGCCGACGTCGCCGGTGCGCAGCTCGCCGCCAGGGAAGGTCTCGGCGGTGGCGTCGGGGCGCCGCCAGTAGCCGGGGACGACCTGCGGTCCGCTGACGACGATCTCGCCCTGCTCCCCGAAGGGGACCTCGGCGCCCTGCTCGTCGACGATCCGGACATCGGTCTCGGGGCCGGGGACGCCGACGGCGAGGGTCCCGGAGAGCGGGTCGACGGGCGCCTCCAGGTGCGGCGGGACCGAGGCGCAGGGTGCGGTGCACTCGGTGAGCCCGTAGCCGTTGCGGATGTACGGCCCGAAGCCCGCGCGGAACTTCTCCACCAGGGCCGGGGGCAGCGGCGCGCCGCCGGAGGAGATGTTCGCGAAGGAGGCGAAGTGCTCGGGGGTGACCGACGGGTGGGCGGCCAGTGCCATGAAGGCGGTGGACGGACCGACCGTGTAGTGCGGCCGGTGCTCGGCAAAGGCGTCCAGCACGACGCCCGCCTCGAAGCGGTACGCCAGGACGAGCGTGCCCACGCTGTTCAGGCACGCCCCGAACTCGCAGACCATGCCGGTGATGTGGAACAGCGGCGCCAGCGCGAAGTAGACCGGCGCCTCGGGCAGGCCGAGCCCGGTGCGCTGCCGCTCCGCGTTGTACATGATGTTGCGGTGCGTGTTGGTGGCGCCCTTGGGCTTGCCGCTGGTGCCCGAGGTGTAGCTGATGAGCGCGGTGTCACCGGGCTCCGGGTCACGGCCGGCCGGGGCCTGGTGTCCGGCGCGGGCCGCCTGGGCGAGGTCGTCGGCGTCGGTGGCGCGGGGCAGCCGCTCGAAGGACAGCACGCGCGCGTCCTGGCGGGTCTGGAAGTCCAACTCACACCCGGTGAGGGCGATCCGTACGGGCGTGCCGGCCGCCGTCTCGCGCAGGTAGGACTCCCAGGCCCGGTCTGAGCAGATCAGCGCGGCCACCTCCCCGTCCCGTAGGACGTGGCCGACCTCCCCCGACTTGTACATGGGGTTGACGGGCACGACGACCGCCCCCGCCTTCCACGCCCCGAGGACGGCGAGCACGAAGTGCGGGGAGTTCTGCAGCAGGACCGCGACCCGCTCGCCGCGCTCCAGGCCGCGCGCGGCGAGGTGCCCGGCGACGGAGTCGCTCAGTTCGTCCACCTCGCGGTAGGTGAGGCGGCCGTCGAAGTAGGCGAGGAAGGCGCGGTCGGGGGCCTCGGCGGCGGCCCGGCGCAGGGCGTGCACCAGGGAGGCGTCCGGGTCGAGCGGCGCCTTCTGGGCGTCGGTCAGCAGGTCCAGCCAGGGCTTGGCCGCGTAACGGGAGCCGGTCATCGGGCCGTCGCCTCCTCCCACTGCCGCTGGAGGCGGTTCATGCCGTGCAGCCAGCGGTCGGGCTCGGCGGCGCGGGCCTGGTAGTACTCGGCGACCTCGGGGTGCGGCAGGATCAGGAAGCGGTCCTGCTCGATTCCCTTGAAGAGGGCGTCCGCGACGTCCCGCGGTTCGATGGCGGTGGGCTGGAGCACCAGGTCGCCCGCGCTGCCGCTCGCGGTGAGCATGTCGGTGCGCACGCCCTGCGGGCAGATGGCGTGCACCTTGACCCCGCGGTGGCGGTACGTGAGGGACAGCCACTCGGCGAAGGCGTAGGCGCCGTGCTTGGTCACGCTGTAGGGCGCGGCGCCGATCATGGTGAGCAGTCCGGCGGCGGAGACGGTGGAGACGAAGCGGCCGCTGCCGCGCTCCAGCCAGTCGGGGATCAGCTCGTGGGCCGCCCGCACGTGGGCCATGACGTTGACGTCCCAGGCGAGCGCCCAGACGGCCTCCTCGGCCGCTTCGGAACCCCCGGAGCCGACGCCCGCATTGGCGCAGTACACGTCGACCGTGCCGCCCAGCGCCTCGCGGGCCTCGGCGACGATCGCGGAGGCGTCGCCCGGGACCGCGATGCCCCCGATCTCCTCGGCGACGGCCTTGGCCCGGTCGGCGTCCAGATCGTTGACGACGACCCGGGCGTCCTCGGCGGCGAAGCGGCGGGCCAGCGCGGCACCGATGCCGCCTCCCGCCCCGGTGACGACGACTCCGGCATCCTGCACGGCTTCCACCATCGGTCTCCTTCGACACGGCTCGGGCACTGCTGGCTCTCCGTTGCAGCGCCAGACTAACCAGTCGGTATGTGCGACGGAAGGGGCGAACGGCGGTCTACTCCGTTCCGCGCGGCACGCGGCGCGGGTTAGCGTGCGTGCGCATGACACCCGCCGCGATCACGGAGGTCACCGCATGACGCTGTCCAGACGGTCCCTGCTCGCCACCACGGCCGCGGTGGCGGCCACCACCACGGCGGCCGCGGCCGCCACGACCGGTACGGCGCAGGCGGCGCCCGGGGGCCACGGCGGCCGCCGGCTGCGCACCGGCTTCGAGCGCCTCGTCGACGACGGCTACGCCCCGCTGGACGGGCAGCGGGTCGGCATCGTCACCAACCCGACGGGCATCACCCGGGACGTACGCCACATCGTCGACGTCATGCACGCCGACGACCGCGTGGACCTGACCGCCGTCTTCGGCCCCGAGCACGGCTTCCGCGGCACCGCGCAGGCGGGCGGCTCCGAGGGCCGCTACGACGACCCGGCGACCGGGCTGCCGGTCTACGACACGTACCTGAAGAGCGGGCAGCCGCTCGCGGACATCTTCACGGCGTCCGGCGTGGACACCGTCGTCTTCGACATCCAGGACGTCGGCGCGCGCTTCTACACGTACATCTGGACGCTGTTCGACTGCATGGAGGCGGCCCGGCTCGCGGGCAAGCGGTTCGTGGTCCTGGACCGGCCGAACCCGGTGACCGGGCGGGCGGCCCTCGGTCCGATCCTGCACGAGGAGTTCGCCACCTTCGTCGGCCGGCAGCCGATCGCACAGGCTCACGGCATGACGGTCGCCGAGCTGGCGCGGCTGTTCAACGGCGAGTTCCTGACGGAGCCGGTGCCGCTGGAGACCGTGACGATGTCGGGCTGGAAGCGCTCGGAGTTCTACGACGCCTCCGGGCTGCCCTGGGTGCCGCCGAGCCCGAACATGCCGACGCCGGAGTGCGCGCTGGTGTACTCGGGGACGTGTCTGTTCGAGGGCACGAACCTGTCGGAGGGGCGCGGCACCACCCGCCCGTTCGAGCTGATCGGAGCGGAGGGCATCGACGGGAGCTGGGCCGCCGCCGCGAACGCCGTCGGCCTGCCCGGCGTGCGGTTGCGCGAGGCCTACTTCGCGCCCACCTTCTCCAAGTTCCAGGGGAAGACCGTCGGCGGTGTGCAGCTCCACGTGCACGACCGGTCCGCCTTCGACCCGGTGCGCACCGGAATCGCGCTCCTGGTGACCGCGAAGCGGACCTGGGACGGTTTCGCCTGGCGGCCGGACAACTGGATCGACAAGCTCACCGGATCCACCCAGGTGCGCACGATGATCGACGCGGGCGCGGACACCGACGAGGTGGTGGGCGGCTGGGAGGAGGAACTGGCGGCGTTCCGCCGGACGCGCCGCCAGTACCTCCTCTACAGGTGACCGTGTGGCCGGCCGGTCACCGGTGGGACGTGAACTCCACGACCTGCTGGTAGGTCGGCCGGTTCTGCCAGCCGATCCCGCCGTGCTCGATACCGCCGAGGGTGCGGTGGATCACCGAGTCGGCGCACCACTGGTCGCCCGCCGGGCAGTTGTCGTCGCCGGGATAGACCTGGGCGGGCGTCCGGCCCGCCGCCTCCTTCAGGGTGGAGACCAGGGTGTCCCGGCAGGCGGCGAGGTCGCCGGCGCCGCAGTACACGCGCGCGAGGGGACCGTCGACACGCTCGCCGAGCACGGACCGGATGTCCTTGTCGACATAACTCCACCAGCCGTACTGGAAGGCGCTGCCGGCATGCGCGCCGGTCGGGCCGTGGGCGGCGGACGGGGACTCGTCGACGGGCAGGTTGCGGGTGAAGGCGGTGTACAGGTCGCTGCCGAGACCGGGTTCGAACTCGGCCTTCACCAGCAGCGGCCACCAGGCGTCCAGGGTGCGGATCGCGTCGGCGTGGGCGTACTTCTTCGCGCCGGCCGAGGTCTCCGTACGCAGGGCGCCCGCCGAGAGCCATGCCTTGAGCCGGTCGACGGCCGCCTTGGCCGCGGGGTCGGTCACCGGCGCGGAGTCGATCACCTTCAGCAGATCGGGCAGTACGTCCTCGGCCCGCAGGTCGGTGAGGCCCGCCTCGGCCATCGCCTTCACCAGCGCGGCCCGTGTCACGCCGCCGTCGGCGACCAGCTTCTTCACACGGTCGTCGAGGAGGTCGCCGCGGTGGACGGAGCCGTTGCCCCAGGGGGCGGTGGCGTAGTCCCTGGCCTGTTTGTTGTTCCAGGAGACGTAGTAGTCCTGGTCGACGGAGCGCGGGTGGGCGGAGGCCGGCGTGTACCGGGCCGTGTTGGCGGCCGGGTCCCAGTCCCGCCACTCGTACGCCGGCCGCGCCCAGACCGGGAAGTCGGCGTCGACGCCGTTCGCCCGGACCGGGTTGTCGCCGCTGTTGTAGTACGCGGTGTGCTCCGAGTCGGCGTAGAACCAGTTGAAGGTGTAGTTGATGTGCTGGACGGCGCTCTGGAAGCGTTCGGGGCTGTTCAGGTAGTCCGGGTCGTTGAGCATCTGGAAGCCGATGATCGAGTCGGCCTCGTGCAGGTACGAGGAGCGCAGGGTGGTGTAGGCGACCTTCTTGCCGCCGACGGTGGCGCGGTACTCGACCGGGCCGTACTTCGTGCGCCAGACCCGCATCGTGTAGGAGCCGGCCGCGGTGCCGTCCGCGACGGTCGGCTTCCAGGCGTTCTTCCGCTCGATCTTCTCCATCGGCGTGCAGGTGCCGCGGTAGAGGTAGTGGTGGTCGTCGCGGCACAGTTCGACGGCGTAGGTGTCGATGATGTCCTGGCCGGACGTGGTCGCGCTCCACGCGTAGTCCTGGCCGCGGCCGAGTTCGACGTACATGCTCAGGCCCGCGAAGGATGCGCCGCGGGCGCTGATGCCGGGGCCCTGGATCTCCTGGAGCATGAGGAGCTGCGGCGCGAAGTAGCCGGTCTGCGGGCCGAAGACGGCGACCGGGTGACCGCTCGCCGTGTGCTCGCCGCTGACCACGAGGGCGTTGGACATGCCGCGCCGCGCCGAGGTGACGGCCGCGTCCGCCGCCGTCGCGGAGGCACCGGTCGCGCTCGGGCCGGCCGCGCCGCCCGTGCGGTCGTACACCAGCGGCTCCGCCCGGACCGAGCCGGCGTCGGGCAGCGCCGCCCCCTGTGGGTCGTCCGGTTTGGGCAGGTACGGGAAGCTGCCGGCGTGCTGGGTGAGGACCGCCTCGGGGTCGTTGCGCTGCCGGAAGGACTCCCAGACCTCGGTGCCCTCGGCCACGCCGTACTTCTGCTGGGCGGCGAGCAGTGACAGCGCGTTGGTGACCTCGCCGCCGCCGCCCGCGCCGAAGAGGGAGCCGATGACGGAGGCCAGCGCGATCAGGTCGGTGCGCTTGAAGTGCTCGATGGTGCCGGCGTTGGTGATGGCGTCCTTGTGGCCGGTCAGGACGTACTCCCCGGGGAAGTACCGGCCCTTGTCGGAGGCGTCGATGTAGGCGTTGATGCCGGCGACGTAGGCGTCCACGTCGGCCAGGGCCAGCTCGCCGCGCTCACCGGCCTTGGCGGCGGCGCTCTCGATCTGCGCCTCGAGGTCGGCCTCGCTGTACGGGGCGCCGCGCCAGAACTGCTGCTCCAGTCCCTGGTTGGCGGGGGCGCCGCCGGCGAAGGGGGTCAACTGGCCTCGTCCGACGTGCCGGAAGAGGTCCATCAGCCACAGCCGGTCCTGGGCCGCCGCGTAGCCGGCGCCGAACTCGGTGCCGTAGCGGGTGGTGCCGGTGATGTGCGGCACACCGGTCCTCTTGTCGCGGACGATGGTCACGTCGCTGCGGCCGGCGGGGCGGACGGTGGAGGCGACCTGGCCGTCGGGGACGCCGAAGGAGGCGTCGTTGAAGAACGTGTTGATCTTGTCGTCGGTGAGGCCGGAGTAGCCGGTGGCGAGGCTCGCGTAGGGCCCGAGCTGGTCCTCGGCGTGGGCGGGCTGGGTACCGAAGGCCTGGTTGAGCAGGATCTGGGCGAGGGTGGCGTTGCCGTTCTGACCGGGCGGCAGGATGTCGGAACACCGGCCGCCGCAGTGGTCGTTCGCCGCCGTTTCGGAGATCTTTTCGACGGCCTTCCGGGTACCTGCTTCGGAGGCCGCTCCCGCGGTCCGCTCCGAGGTCAGACCCGTTCCGGCGGCCATCGCGGGGGAAAGCGGCGACAAAAGACCGGCAACGAGGGCGCATACGGACGCGCCCTTCAGGAACCCGTGGAAGCCACGGGGAGTTCTCAGTCTGTCCAGGGCGTTGCGTGGGGTGCGCCGTGGCATGGCAGCTCCTCCCGACTGGGGGTGGGCCGGACGTTACCGCCGGTATCCCCGAGTTGGAAGATGAACATGCGTCACTTTTTGGAACGGGTGGATCGACTGATGAGGGGCATCGGAAATCGGATGGAGCCGAATCGCTTGTCGATACGTCTATTCGGCGACGTCCGTACGACGACGCCGAATTGACCGGAGTGCAGGTGCAGGTATGACGGAGGTGCAAGGCGATGGCCGGTTTCCGAAGTCTGGCGAGACAGGTCCGCGATTCACGGTGCGACCTGGCGCTACGGCGCTATTCGCTGCGCAAGTGCCTTGAACGGTTCGCCCCTTACGGGCACAGGGCGACCTGGGACCATCTGTGTTCCCGGGCCGGGTTCGGTCCCGAGGACCGCTCCCCCGACCCAGCGCGGCTCGTGGCCGCACTGGAGGAGCTGGAGGAGGCGCGTTCGGTGTGGCTGGCCTACGAGGTCGGGTTCGCCGAGCGGCGCAGGAAGGAGAAGCACGACGGGCTGCGCAGGCCGGGCAGCGTGGACGACTGGCACCGGCTGACCTGGGGCGGTTTCGGTGTCGCCTGGTGCGACGACCCCCGCGTCCATCCCGACGGCCCGCTGGCGGAGGTGCTGCGCCGGCTGATCTCCGCGCTGGAGCGTGAACCGGGCTCCGTGTGCCCGGTGTGCGACGGGGAGCGCCTGGTGTGGACCTACGACCTCGACCACGAACCCTCGACGGGCCCCGTCTGCACGGACTGCGGAATCCTCGTGCCGCGGCCCGTCCTCACCCCCGACGCGCTGGCCGAAGCCCGGCGGGGCCGGTTGCTGATGTCGGCGTAGCCGACCGCGGGGGTGTGCCGGGGATGCCGCACCCCCGACGGTTCGTACGGCCTGACGGCCGACGGGCGTTGTCAGTGGTGACCCGCACCATGGGGGAATGGTGCAGGTGTGTGTGAACGGGACCCGCGGGAGCCGGGACGGCGCGGTGGTGCCGCTGTCGCCGGAGGCGATCGCCGAGTCCGCGGCCGCGGCGGTGGCCGCCGGGGCCACGGACGTCCATGTCCATCCCAAGACGCCGTGCGGACAGGACACGTTGTCGCCCCGCGTCCTCGCGGCCACGCTGGAGGCGGTGCGCGCACGAGTGCCGGTACCGGTCGGTGTGACGACGGGAGCCTGGGCCGAGCCCGGTCCGGCCGCCCGGGTGGCCCGGGTACGGAGCTGGACGGTCCTGCCCGACCACGCCTCGGTCAACTGGCACGAGCCGGGCGCCGAGGAGGTCGCCGCCGCGCTGGTCGAGCGAGGCGTGGGTGTCGAGGCCGGCCTCTGGTCCGGCACGGACGGGCCCGCCCTCTTCCTGCGCTCACCGCTCGGGCCGAAGGTGCTGCGCGTGCTGGCGGAGGTCACGGACACCGACCCGGCGACCGCGGCGGACTCCGCGCACGCCCTGCTGGCCGACCTGGGCACGGCCCACGGCCGCCCCGTCCTGCTGCACGGCGAGGACGCCGGCGCCTGGCCGGTCCTGCGCCTGGCCGGCCGGCTCGGTCTGGCGACCCGCATCGGCCTGGAGGACACCCTGTTCCTCCCGGACGGCCACCGGGCCGCGTCCAACGCCGAGCTGATCACCGCGGGGCTGGCCCAGTGGGCCCCGGCGCGGCGCGGCGGTGTGTGACGGCGGGCCGGGTCGTCCGCCCGTCAGTCGCGGCACTCCGCCTCCGGTCCGCGGCCGCGGCTCGCGGGGCCGCGACGGTTGGCGGAGTCGGTGCGTCCCACCAGCAGCCGGGAACCGGTGAGGCGTTCGCCGAAGACGTCGTCGGGGTTGGACAGGACACAGGTGTCCAGGGACAGGCAGCCGCAGCCGATGCAGCCGGTGAGGTGGTCGCGCAGCCGGTTGAGCTGGTTGATGCGCTCGTCCAGTTCGGAGCGCCAGGACTCGGAGAGCCGGGCCCAGTCGCCCTCGGTGGGCGTGCGCCCCTCCGGCAGCTCGGCGAGCGCCTCGCGGATCGTGGCGAGCGGGATGCCGACACGCTGCGCCGCGCGCACGAAGGCGACCCGGCGCAGCGCGTCGCGGCTGAAGCGGCGCTGGTTGCCCGAGGTGCGGCGACTGCTGATCAGGCCCTTGGACTCGTAGAAGTGCAGGGCGGATACGGCGGCGCCGCTGCGCGCGGCGAGCTGGCCGACCGTGAGCTCGTGAATCTTCTCGGGGATCTGAGGCACTCCTCGAACCCTACCGACCCCGTCACCCGCGCGGACGCCCCCGGTCCGTTGACACGGGCCGCGCGGGCGACCATGCTAAGCAGTCGCTTAGATTCGTGTGAACAGCCGAGCGGACAGTCGAGCGAGCAGAGAGGCCGGGACATGGCAGAGCCGAGGATCTTCACATCCGCCGACGACGTGAAGGCGGCGGTGGGCGAGCAGCTTGGTTACACCGACTGGCTGGAGGTGGACCAGAAGCGGATCGACCTGTTCGCGGAGGCGACCGGCGACCACCAGTGGATCCACGTGGACCCCCAGAAGGCGGCCGCCGGCCCCTTCGGCACCACCATCGCGCACGGCTATCTGACCCTGTCGCTGCTCCCGCTCTTCGGGCCCCAGCTCATCAAGGTCGAGGGCGTGCGGATGGGTGTCAACTACGGCACCAACAAGGTCCGTTTCCCCTCCCCCGTCCCGGTGGGCTCGCGACTGCGCGCCACGGCGACGATCACCGGCGTGGAGGACGTCGAGGGAGGGATCCAGGTGTCCGTCGCCTTCACCGTGGAGCGCGAGGGCGGCGACAAGCCGGTCTGCGTCGCCGAGTCGGTCTCGCGCTACTACTTCTGAGCCGAGCCGGACGGTTCGGCTCCCACCATCCGCAGCACGAGGTCGGCGTAGAGCGCGCCGACCTCGTCGGGGGTGCGGGGGCCGTTCACGTTGAACCAGCGGGCCACGTCGATGCAGAGCGACAGCACGGCCAGGGTCGTGCCCTTGACGTCCGGTACGTCGAACTCGCCTGTCGCCACGCCGTCCTCGATGATGCCGCGCACCGCGGCATCGCACTGCCGGCGCAGCGTGAGGATCTCGTCACGGGCCTCGGGGCCGAGCGCGTCCAGCTCGTACTGCACCACCCGCGCGGTCGTGCGCCGCCCGGCGTGCCAGCGCACGAAGGAGCCCACGGCGTCCGCGAGCCGCTCGGCGGCGCCGCCCTCGCCCTGGGCCGCGCCGCGCAGGATGGCGACCGCCCGGTCGTGGCCGATCCGGCTGATGCGGTGGAGCAGCTCTTCCTTGGTCTTGTAGTGGATGTAGAGCGCGGCCGGGCTCATGCCGGCCCGCCCGGCGATGTCGCGGGTCGTGGTCGCGTGGTACCCGCGCTCGGCGAAGGCCTCCACCGCGGCGACCAGGAGCCGCCGGGCCGCGTCCGGGGTGACCTCTTCCCACGGCTCGATGTCGCCGCCCGTCGTCTCGGCCGCCGTACTCATCGCTTGTTCGCCCCTCTCGGTGACAGGAGCACCACCATACCGCCGAACCTGAGCGGTCGCTTAGGGCAACCGCCGGGCGGACGCGTCACCCGAGCTTCTCGAAGGGGTCGTGCTCGGCGAGGAGCTTCTCCAGTCTGGCCTGGTCGACGCGGCTGACGATCTGCCCGGCCTCCTGACGGTCCCGGATGATCTTGGCCAGCGTGAAGGCCGAGGTGACGAGGTACAGGACGGCGACGGCGAGGAAGGCACGCACCCAGGCGTCGGCCTGGAGGTTGTAGATGCCGACGGCGGTGGCGATCATCGCCACCGCGAACGAGGCCACGGCCTGCCCGTAGAAGGCCGCCGTGCTCTGCTGCTTGACCGGTGTGTCACTCATGGGGACAAGGGTCGGCGGATGTGGCCGGGACCACATCCGCCGCGGTACTCAGTCCGGGTACTCAGTTCCGGCGTTCAGAAGGCCGAAACCCCGGTCAGCGCCCGCCCGATGACCAGTTTCTGGATCTGGCTGGTGCCCTCGTAGAGGGTCATCACCCGGGCGTCGCGCAGCAGCTTGCCGGCCGGGTACTCGTCGATGTAGCCGTAGCCGCCGAAGACCTGGAGGGCGTTGTTGGCGGCGCGGACGGCGGCCTCCGAGGCGAACAGCTTGGCCTTGGAGGACTCGACGGTGAAGGGCCGCCCGCGGTCGATCAGGTCGGCGACCCGCCAGGTCAGCAGCCGGGCCGCGTCCACGTCGAGGGCGATGTCGCTGATCAGCTCCTGCACGAGCTGGTGGTGGGCGATGGTCCTGCCGAACTGCTCCCGCTCACCCGCGTACCGCACGGCCGCGTCCAGCGCGGCCTGGGCTATGCCGACGCAGCCGGCCGCGACCGACATCCGCCCCTTGGCCAGGGCCGACATGGCGACCGAGAAGCCCTTGCCCTCGGGGGCCAGCATCGCGGAGGCGGGGACGCGGACGTCCTCCAGTACCAGCTCTGCGGTGGCCTGGCCGCGCAGCCCGAGCTTGCCGTGGATGGTGCGGCGGGTCAGCCCGGGAGTGTCGGTGGGCACGAGGAAGGCGGACACGCCCTTGTGGCCGGGGGCGTCCGTGGACCGGGCGAAGAGGAGCACGACGTCGGCCCAGGTGCCGTTGGTGATGAACATCTTGGTGCCGTTGACGACGTACTCGTCGCCGTCGCGGACCGCGCGGGTGGAGAGGTTCCCGGCGTCCGACCCGGTGCCGGGCTCGGTGAGGCCGAAGCAGCCGACGTACTCGCCGGAGGTGAGGCCCGGCAGCCAGCGGCGCTTCTGCTCCTCGTCGCCCCAGGCGGCGATGGTCTTGGCGACCAGGCCGAGGGAGACGGACACGATGCCGCGCACGGAGCTGTCGCCACGGCCCAGTTCCTCCGTCACCAGGCAGTACGCGAGGTGGTCGCCGCCACAGCCGCCGTACTCCTCGTCGACGGTGAGCCCGAGGAAGCCGACCTCGCCGAGCTTCTTCACGATCGACCGGTCCACCTCCTCGGCGCGGTCCCAGGCGACGACGTGCGGGACGATCTCACGCTCCACGAAGTCCCGCGCGAGCTGCCGTACGGCGCTCTGCTCCTCGCTGAGCTCCAGGTTCATGCCGAGTCACCCCACAGAAGACGGACTTGAAGAACACACGTGGAAAGCCGGACCCCGGAGGCCTGACCTCGAAAGCCGGTCCTCGAAAGCCGGTCCTCGAAAGCCGGACCTTTAAATTAGCACTGCTAGTTTACGGCCGCAGCCCTACTATGTGCGCCATGGCCCGACCGCGCAAGCCCCTGCTCAGCACCGACCGGATCGTCGAGACGGCCCGCGCACTGGTGGACGCGGAGGGCCTCGCGGCCGTCTCCACGCGCCGGCTCGCCGCGGAGCTGGGAGTCAGCGGGCCCTCGCTCTACAACCACTTCCGCACCAAGGACGAGATCCTGGAAGCGGTCGCCGACTCGGTGAGCGCGCAGGTCGACCTGTCGATGTTCGAGGACGGCCGGGAGTGGCGGACCGCGCTGCACGACTGGGCCGTCTCCTACCGGACGGCGCTGCGCGACCACCCCAACATCGTCCCGGTACTGGCTCACGGCCCCGGCCGCCGCCCGGCCGCGCTGCACCTCGCGGACGCCGTCTACGGCGCGATGGTCGCGGCGGGCTGGCCGCCGGCCCAGGCCACGTCCATCGGCGCGCTGATGCGGTACTTCATCATGGGCTCCGCGCTCGGTTCCTTCGCCGGGGGTTTCGTGGACGACGCCGGCGCCTACGACCCCGCCGACTACCCGCACCTCCAGCAGGCCCACCTGCTGGCCGAGCAGCAGGAGAAGGTCGACGAGCGGGCCTTCGAGACCGGCCTGACGGCGCTGCTGGACGGGCTGGCACAACAGTACGCGCAGGTGACGCGGGGCGCCTGAGCACACTTCGGCACCCGCCGAACCGTGCGTGTCGCATCCTGGGACCCATGACCGACAAGGACGCCGAGGCGCCCGGGCTCGCGCGGCTGGCCGGGCTGATCGCCGACGAGACCAGGGCCGCCTGCCTCCTGGCGCTGCTCGACGGGCGGGCGTGGACCGCCGGTGAGCTGGCCCGGCACGCGGGAGTCGCCGCCTCCACGCTGAGCGAGCACCTGGGCAAGCTCGTCGCGGGCGGGCTGCTCGCCGAGGAGCGGCAGGGGCGGCACCGGTACGTACGGCTGGCCGACGAGCGGGTCGCACAGCTCGTGGAGGACCTGGCCGCGCAGGTCGCCCCGGAGGCGGCGGCACGGCGTCCGCGCACGCTGCGGGCGTCGAGCGCCGGGTCGGCGATGGCCCGGGGCCGCACCTGCTACGACCACCTCGCCGGACGGCTCGGCATCACGGTCACCGACGCGCTGACCGGGCGCGGACTGCTGCGCCAGGACACCGGCTTCGCGCTCACGGACGCGGGGCTCGGCTGGTTCGAGGCCGCCGGCATCCCTCTCGTGCCCACCGGCCGCCGGCCGCTGGCCCGGGCCTGCCTCGACTGGACCGAGCGCCGTCCGCATCTCGCGGGCGTCGCGGGCGCTGCCCTGTGCCGGCACGCCCTGGACACGGGCTGGTGCGTACGCATCGGGTCCGAGCGGGCGGTGAAGGTGACGCCGTCGGGCGAGGACGCGCTGTCCGAACTGCTGGGTATCGACCCCGCGGGCCTGCGCTGAGCACCCGTTCCCGGTCCGGAATCCGCCGGCGCGAGCATTCCCCACTCCCTAGCCTCTGGAGCATGATGAGCACCGCCCGTCCCGTCCGCCTCCGTCGTCCGGAACTGCTCGCGGCAGGTGCCGCCACGGTCACCGTCGTCCTGTGGGCCTCCGCCTTCGTCTCCATCCGCAGTGCGGGAGAGGCGTACTCGCCGGGCGCGCTGGCGCTCGGACGGCTGCTGGCGGGCGCGCTGACGCTCGGCGCGATCTGTCTGCTGCGCCGGGAGGGACTGCCGCCGCGGCCCGCCTGGCGGGGGATCGCGATATCGGGGCTGCTCTGGTTCGGCTTCTACATGGTCGTCCTGAACTGGGGCGAGCAGCAGGTGGACGCCGGTACGGCCGCCCTCGTGGTGAACGTCGGGCCGATCCTCATCGCACTGCTCGGCGCCCGCCTGCTCGGGGACGCGCTGCCGCCGCGGCTGGTGGCGGGGATGGCCGTGTCGTTCGCCGGCGCGGTGACCGTGGGCCTGTCGATGTCCGGCGAGGACGGTTCCTCGCTGTTCGGGGTGGTGCTGTGCCTGCTGGCCGCCGTGGCGTACGCGGGCGGGGTGGTCGCGCAGAAGCCCGCGCTGGGGCACGCGAGCGCGCTCCAGGTGACGACGTTCGGGTGCCTGGTCGGGGCGGTGCTCTGCCTGCCGTTCGCGGGGCAGTTGGCGCACGAGGCGGCCGACGCTCCCGTTTCCGCGACGCTCAACATGGTCTACCTGGGCGTGTTCCCGACCGCGCTGGCGTTCACGACGTGGGCGTACGCCCTGGCCCGGACGACCGCGGGCCGCATGGGCGCGACCACGTACGCCGTGCCCGCGCTCGTCGTCCTGATGTCGTGGCTGGCGCTGGGCGAGGTGCCGGGTCTGCTCACCCTGGCGGGCGGCGCGCTGTGCCTGGCGGGCGTGGCGGTGTCCCGGTCCCGGAGGCGGGCGGGGGCCGCGACCCCCGGTGAGGTGGTGGAGCCGCGGCCCGGGAGCAGCTCGCGGTCAGCGTGAACGCGCCCGGTCGGCCAGCACCTTGATGGACGCCAGGGCGATCACCGAGAGGGCGATGATGTAGCCGGAGACGGCCATCGAGGTGCCCGTCGCCTCCAGGAGCAGCACCATGACGAAGGGCGCCAGCCCGCCCCCGCCCACGGCCGCGATCTGGTAGCCGAGCGACGCGCCGGTGTAGCGCATCTCCGGCGTGAACAGCTCGGCGAACAGCGCGGCCTGGGGGCCGTACATGATGCTGAGGAAGCAACCGGCGACGAAGGTGGCGACCGCCAGCCACAGCAGTGAGCCGGTGTCGATGAGCAGGAACAGCGGCACGGCCCACACGGCGATGCCGACCGCGCCGACGGTGTAGACGCGGATGCGGCCGAACTTGTCGGACAGCGCGGCGGCGGCCGGGATCAGCACGAGCTGGGTGAGGCTGACGCAGAGCGAGACGGCGAGCACCGCGCCGTGCTCCATGTCCAGTTCGCGGGTGGTGTAGTCGAGGACGCCGGTGATGAGGATGTAGAACGTCGCGGTGTTCACGGCGAAGGAGCCGCCGGCGAGCAGCACGGTGCCGAGGTGATCGCGCATGATCGTGCGCAGCGGTGAGGACTGCTCGCTCTGCTCCCGCTCGGCCAGCGCCCGCTCCGCCGCCCGGAACTCGGGGGTCTCCTCGACGCGGGTGTGGATGTACCAGGCGAGTCCGAGGACGAGCAGGCCCACCACGAACGGCACCCGCCAGCCCCAGGCCTCGAAGGCCGACTCGGAGGTGAACGCTCCGGCCAGCAGGAAGACGGTGTTGGCGGTGACCACGCCGATGGGGACACCGAGCTGGACGACGCTGCCGTAGATGCCGCGCTTGCCCTCGGGGGCGTACTCGGTGGCCAGCAGCATCGCGCCGCCCCACTGGGCGCCGACGGCGACGCCCTGGACGATGCGCAGCAGGACGAGCAGGATCGGCGCGGCGACGCCGATCGCCTCGTACGTGGGCAGCAGGCCGATGCCCGTGGTGGCCACGCCCATCAGGGTGAGCGCGAGGACCAGCATCGGCTTGCGGCCCTTCTTGTCGCCGAGCTGGCCGGCGACGACGCCGCCGATCGGGCGGGCGAGGAAGCCCACGGCGAACGTGGCGAAGGCGGCCAGGACCCCGGCGGTGGGGCTGCCGGCCGGGAAGTACAGGTCGCCGAGGACGAGGGCGGCGGCGATGCCGAAGACGAAGTAGTCGTACCACTCGACGGCCGAGGCGAGGGCGGCGGCGGTGGCGACGCGACGGCGGTTGGGGACGGCCGGGGCGGTGGTGGGGAGGGATTGAGCGGAGGGGGTGGTGTCCATACGTGCACGCTCCGGGGTGCGGGGGGACGTGGGGGACGTGTGGGGGACGTTCCCGGGAACGTACTGACCGGACGGTATGTGGTCAACGGTCGTGCGGGATGTTTATCGAACGGCGATCGCGGCGGTACGAGGGGGCGGCCTGAGGGGCGGCGCAACCGCACGACGACACATGGGCACGACGACACGGCGACACGCGGGCACGACGACACGCGGGCACGACGACACACGGGCACGACGACACACGGGCACGACGACACACGGGCACGACGACACACGGGCACGACGACACACGGGCACGACGACACACGGGCACGACGACATGCGGGCACGACGACATGCGGGCACGCGGGCGCCGGGGTGGCCCCGGCGCCCCGTGCCCGTCGCACCCCGCGCGCTTCCTCGCGGGCGGCTAGAACACCACCAGGGCCCTCCCGCCCTTGCCCGCGAGCATGTTCTCGAAGGCCGCCGGGATGCCGTCGAGGGCGATGCGCTCCGTCACCAGGGCGCCGAGGTCCAGGCGTCCGGCGCGGACGTGTTCGGCCAGCACCGGCAGGTCCCGGGCCGGGTCGGCGTTGCCGTAGACGCAGCCGGAGAGGGTGCGGCCCCAGTGGAAGATCTCCAGGGCGTTGAAGGTGACCTGCTGGTCCTTGCCGCCGATGCCGACGACCGTGGTGCGTCCGCCGCGCCGGGTGGACTCCCAGGCGGTGCGGATGGTGGCCGCGCGGCCGACGCACTCGACGGCGACGTCGACGCCCTGCTTGCCGGTGCGGGCGCGGATCTCCCGGGCGGTGGTGTCGGAGGCGATCAGGTAGTCGGTGGCGCCGGCGGCGCGGGCCAGCTCCTCCTTCTCGGGTGACACGTCGACCGCGACGATCTTCGACGCGCCCGCGATCCGGGCCGCCTGGAGGGTGGCGAGGCCCACTCCCCCGACGCCGAACACCGCGACCGTCTCGCCCTCGCGGACCCGCGCCGAGTGGTGGACGGCGCCGTAGCCGGTGAGGACGGCGCAGCCCAGCAGGGCGGCGTCGGTCAGCGGGATGCCGTCGGGGCAGGGCAGCACGCACGCGGCGTCCACCACGGTCTCCTCGGCGAACGCCGCGACGTTCAGGCCGGGGTGCAGGTCGGTGCCGTCGTCGGCGCGGCGGGCGTGCGTGTTCGCGGCGCCGGCCAGGGCGTTGGCGCAGAGCCAGACCTCGCCGAGGGAACAGGCGTGGCAGGCGCCGCAGGACGGGGCCCAGTTGAGGACCACGTCGTCGCCGGGCGCGACGTGGGTGACGTCCTCACCGACGGCGAGGACCGTGCCGGCGCCCTCGTGACCGAGGACGGCGGGCAGCGGCACGCGCATGGTGCCGTTGGACAGGGACAGGTCGGAGTGGCAGACCCCGGCGGCGGCGAGCCGCACCCGGATCCGCCCCGGGCCGGGCTCGGGCAGCTCGATGCCGGTGACCTCCAGCGGGGCGCCTACGGCGGGTACGACGGCGGCACGGACAGCGGTACGGACGGCCATGACGTGGACTGCTCCCTGGCTCAGAACTGGAGGGACTTGGTCTGGAGGTACTCGGTCAGGCCGTGCGGGCCCAGTTCGCGGCCCACGCCGGACTGCTTGTAGCCGCCGAAGGGCGCCAGCGGGTTGAACCGGCCGCCGTTGATGTCGACCTGTCCGGTGTCCATGCGGCGGGCGAAGGCCGCGGCCTCCGCCTCGTCCCCGGCCCAGACGGCGCCGGCGAGTCCGTAGACGGTGCCGTTGGCGATCCGCAGGGCGTCCTCCTCGTCCTCGTACCGGAGGACGGACAGGACCGGCCCGAAGATCTCCTCCTGGGCGATGGTCATCTCCTCGCGCACGTCGGCGAAGACCGTCGGGCTGACGAACCAGCCCTTCTCGCGCGGGGCTTCGGGACCGCCCGCGACGAGGCGCGCGCCCTCGGCGACGCCCTTCTCGATGTACCCGCGCACGCGTTCCTGCTGCTTGGCGTTGACGACCGGGCCGATCCGGTCGCCGTACTTGGCGGCGGCCTCGGCGGCCAGCTCCACGGCCTGGTCGTACTGGTCGCGGTGGACCAGCATGCGGGTCCAGGCGCTGCACGTCTGACCGGAGTTGGACATGACGTTGGCGACGCCGACGTTGACCGCCTTGGCCAGGTCGGCGCTCGGGAGGATCACGTTGGCGGACTTGCCGCCGAGTTCGAGGGCGACGTTCTTGACGGCGGCGCCCGCCGTCGCGCCGATCCGCCGGCCCACGGCCGTGGAGCCGGTGAAGGAGACCAGGTCGACGCCGGGGTGCTCGGCGAGGGCCTGGCCGGCGACCGGGCCGAGGCCGGTGACCAGGTTGCAGACGCCCGCCGGGACACCGGCCTCGTGCACCGCCTCCGCGAAGAGCTGGGCGGTGAGCGGGGTGTCCTCGGCGGGCTTCAGCACGATCGTGCAGCCGGCCGCGAGCGCCGGGGCGGCCTTGGCGACGATCTGGTGGAGGGGGTAGTTCCAGGGCGTGATGGCGCCGACCACACCGATCGGCTCGTGGTGGACGACGGAGTTGCCGATCCTCTCCTCGAAGGCGTACGTCGCCGCCAGCTCGGCGTAGGAGCCCGCGACCGCGATCGGGGCGGCGGCGTGCACGGCCTGCGAGAACTTCAGCGGCGAGCCCAGCTCGGCGGTGACCGTCTCGGCGATCTCGTCCTTGCGGGCCACCAGTACGTCCCGCAGGGCGGCCAGGCGCGCGGCCCGCTCGGCGGGCGGGGTGGCGGCCCAGCCCGGCAGGGCGGCGCGGGCGGCCCGTACGGCGGTGTCGACGTCCAGGGCGGTGCCCGCGGGCACCTTGCCGATCACCTGCTCGTCGGCCGGGTTGACGACCTCGATCGTGTCCCGGCCGTCGGCGGGCCGCCAGGCTCCGTCGATGTACATGCCGTCGTGTGCCTTCATCGCGTTCCTTCCGGGCGGGCCTCGTCGTCCGTGCCCCAAACTAGCGCCGATAGTTTTACGGCACCAGAGGCGGCCACCATGGTGGCGCGGCTCACCCTCCCGGCGGTTCCGGTTCCGGCGGGATCACTCCTCCAGGTCCGGCAGTCGGGCCGGGGCGGGGCAGATCCGGTCGCCGTGCTGGTCGAAGACGAACAGGTGGGCCAGGTCGACGAGGAGGGGGACCTGCATGCCGTGGCGCAGGTCGATGTCGGGGGTGGTCCGGACGATCAGGTCACCGGGGAGGCGGCCGTCGGGGGCGGTGACCGCGGGTGCGTCGCCCTCCTCCTCGTCCATGACCACCACCGGTCCGGCGCGCAGGGCACCCGCCCGTTCCCGCAGCCGGTCCAGGACCGTGCCGTCGCGGCGGCGGCGCCGGGCCGGGCGGGTGGCGGGGCGCGGAGCCTCCAGGTCCGGTACGACGGCCGGCCGGGAACCGGTGTTGAAGTGGACGAGGACCTCGTGTCCCTGGAACTCGACGTGCTCCACCAGGCCGGTGAGCAGCACCTCGCCGGGGCGGGCGGAGGCGGGCTTCGCGATCCGGACGGCCTCCGAGCGCAGGCCGACGATGACCTCGCGGCCCTGCTGGACGCGGAGCAACTGGTGGTCCAGGGAGAGTGGTTCGGGCAGGCGCAGGAACTGCTTGCCCAGGCTGATGGTCATCGCGCCGTCGAGCGGCGCGCGGACCAGGCCGCGCAGGAGGTTGATGCGGGGGGTGCCGATGAAGGCGGCGACGAAGACGTTGCGCGGCAGGGCGTACACGGCGCGCGGGCTGTCCACCTGCTGGAGCACGCCGCCGCGCAGGACGGCGACGCGGTCGCCGAGGGACATGGCCTCGGACTGGTCGTGGGTGACGTAGATCGTGGTGACGCCCAGTTCCCTGGTCAGTCTGGTGATCTCGGCACGCAGATGGTTGCGGAGCTTGGCGTCGAGGTTGGACAGCGGCTCGTCCATGAGGAAGGCGCTGGGATGGCGGGCGATGGCCCGGCCCATGGCCACGCGCTGGCGTTCGCCGCCGGAGAGCTGGGCGGGGAACCGGTCGAGGAGGTCCTCGATGCCCAGCATGCGGGCGGTGGCGTCCACGCGCGGGCCGGGGTCGGTCTGCGGGGCCTCGACGCGCAGCGGGAAGCCGATGTTCCCGCGGGTCGTCATGTTCGGGTACAGGGCGAAGTTCTGGAAGACCATCGCCATGCTCCGCTCGGCGGGAAGCAGGTCGTTGGCGTACGCGCCGTCCAGCAGCAGCCGCCCGTCGGTGATCTCCTCCAGGCCGGCGATCATGCGCAGCACGGTGGACTTGCCGCAGCCGGAGGGACCGAGCAGGACGAGGAACTCGCCGGGCGCGATGTCCAGCGAAAGCCGGTCCACCACGCGGACGCCTCGAGCGTAGGTCTTGCTCACGTCGTGCAGGGAGATGGCGCGTGTCATGGGAGGTGCCCCCGTGGGCTCACTGAGCGCTGGTGCTCCGCGGTCGGACGCCCTCGTGCGGGTCGTACGGGGCGTGTGAGTCACGGAAGTTAACGGAATGTGCGCGGCCGGGGGAAGACGCTGGACCATATCTCGGTGCCACCGTCCATCTGGTGAGAAAGCGGACGGTCGGATTCAGGCTCGGGAGAGGACGTTTCAGGGACCGGATCCGAACGGGGCGCCGCCGGTCCCGGCGACCCGGTCCACCGGGCGGGCCCGAGGCCGCTCCGGCGGTACGCGGCTCCTCGCCCGCCCTCGGCCTCGTTCGAGCGGCACCCCGTCGAAGGCGCGGCGACGGGGTCCAGGGCACGCCGACACGCAGGCGCGCCGACGGGGTGCGGGGCGCACCGACGGGGGCCAGGGCGCGCCGACGCCTTGGGGTCGCACGCTTTCCACCCGCGCGAACCGAGTACGCGCGCGGCACCCCTTCACCGCCGCGGGCCCACCCTCCGGGCGGAACGACGGGAATCGGCGCAAGATCCTAGCGTGCCGTACGGCGCGGAGACCGGCGGCGGGTGGCCCGGGGCCCGTCCTCGGTGCGCGGTCCGCCACCGGCCGGTCCGGTGGACGGGGCGCGCAGGGCGATGCCCGAGGACAGCAGCAGCAGGGCGCCGAGCATCACGAACGGCGCGGCCACGCCCGCGACGCCGGCGATCAGGCCCGCCGCGGCGGGTGCGGCGACCTGGCCGAGGCGGTTGCCCGTCAGGCGCAGGGCCAGGGCGGTGGAGCGCGCCCCGTCGGGGGCCGCCTGGACGACGGTCGTCATGGACAGCGGCTGGCCGACGCCGAGGCAGAAGCCGAGGACGACCAGCATCAGCGCGAGCCCCCACACCGGCACCGGCAGCGCCACGCCGGCACACAGCAGGGCGGCCAGCAGACAGGTGACCGTGAGCAGCGCGGTGCGGCCCAGCAGCCGCAGCAGGGGCGTCAGTACCAGGCGGCAGGCGATCGTGGCGGCGGCCCGCAGGCTGAGCAGTACGCCGATCACGGCCGGGGAGATGCCCCGGTGCTCGCCGACCACCGGCAGGTAGGCGGTGAGGATGTCGGTGGCGGACAGGACGGACAGGCTGATCAGGATGCCCGCGGGCACGCCCCGGGCGCGCAGGATGCTCCCCACGGGGACCCGGGCCCCCGGTTCCCCGCGGGACTTGGCGGCCGTCGGGTGCTCTATGCGCCACAGCGACGTGAACGCGACCGCCGCGCCCGCGCCCGCCACCACCAGGGCCAGGGCGCTGCTGCCGGCCATGTCGTGGCCGCCGATCAGCCCGCCCGCCGCGATCGGCCCGACGAGCTGGCCGAGCGAGGCGCCGATGGTGAAGTGGCCGAAGTTGCGGTCCTGTTCGTGCGGCGCGGACTGGCGGGCGACCAGCGACTGGGCGCCGATGACGAAACAGAGGTGCCCCAGGCCCATGACGCCGCTCCACAGGGCCATAGCCCACAGGGAGCCCGCGATGCCGCTCAGTGCGCAGCCGCCGGCGATGAGGACCACGCCGACGGGCAGCAGCGGCGCGCAGCGGCCGTGATCGGTGCGGCGGCCGAGCGGGACGGCGGCGAACAGCGGCAGCAGCGCGTACACGCCGGCGATGACGCCGACCGCCCGTTCGTCGGCGCCGAGCGCGAGGGCCCGGTAGGAGACGGCGGGCCGCGCCATGGACACCGCCCCCTGCGCGAAGCCGAAGGCGATGACGAGGCGGAGCAGCCAGCCGCGGTTCCCACCGGGCGCCATGATCGTTTCCTTCCCTGCCGGCCTGGTCCTGGGCGGCTCCCCGAGCGAGTCCCCAGGATGCCGGTCCGATGATCAGATGATGCCGAACAGGATGCCCGCCGCGAGGATCACCAGGCTCGTCAGGACGGCCCACTTCACCACGAACCGCGTGTGGTCGCCGAACTCGACCTTGGCCATGCCGACCAGGACGTAGACGGCCGGGACGAGCGGGCTGGACATGTGCAGCGGCTGGCCGACGATCGAGGCGCGGGCGATCTCCAGCGTCGACACGCCGTGCGCCTGACCGGCCTCGGCGAGCACCGGCAGGACGCCGAAGTAGAAGCCGTCGTTCGACATGAAGTAGGTCAGCGGCAGGCTGAGCAGGCCGGTGACGAGACCCATCTGCGGGCCCATGCCGTCGGGGATGGTGTCCACGAGCCAGTTGGCCATGTGGTCGACCATGCCGGTGCCGGTGAGGACGCCGGTGAAGACGGCGGCGGCGAAGACCATGCCGGAGACGTTGAGGACGTTGTCGGCGTGGGCCGCGATGCGGGCCTTCTGGTCGGGGATGTGAGGGAAGTTGACGGTGAGCGCGAGCGCGGCGCCGAGCAGGAAGAGCACCGGGATCGGCAGCAGCTCCATGATCATGGCGGTGAGCAGCACGACCGTGAGCAGCGCGTTGAACCAGTACAGCTTGGGGCGCAGGGTGGGCCGGTTCGGGTCGAGGCCCTTGAAGTCGTCGTCGGACTCGTCGTCCTCGGCGGCGGCGTCCCCGGCCCCACCGGCATCCGCGGAGGCCTTCCCGGAACCGGAACCGGAACCCGTACCCGCACCGGCACCGGCACCGGCACCCGAGCCCGCACCGGCACCCGCACCCGCACCCGCACCCGCGCCGACCAGCACCGTCTCGCTCTCCGGCTCCCGCACCAGTGCCTCGTCCAGCGTCAGCGTGCCCACCCGCCGGCGCTCACGCAGCCCGAGCACGTAGGACAGGACGATGACCGCGACCAGACCGACGGCCAGGGCCGGGATCATCGGGACGAAGATGTCGGTGGCGTCGACCTTCAGCGCGGTGGCGGCGCGGGCGGTGGGGCCGCCCCAGGGCAGGGTGTTCATGACACCGTTGGCCATCGCGGCGACGCCGGTCATCACGACCAGGCTCATCTTCAGGCGCTTGTACAGCGGGTACATCGCCGAGACCGTGATCATGAAGGTGGTGGAGCCGTCGCCGTCCAGCGAGACGATCGCGGCCAGCAGGGCCGTGCCGACGACGATCCGCATCGGGTCGGCCTTGCAGAACCTCAGGATGGCCCGGACGATCGGGTCGAAGAGCCCGACGTCGATCATCACCCCGAAGTAGACGATCGCGAACATGAGCATCGCCGCGGTGGGGGCGAGGCTGGACACGCCGTCGATGACGTAGTCGCCGAGCTCGGCGCCCTTGCCGACGAACACGCAGAACAGCGCGGGAATCAGCACGAGCGCCGCGATCGGCGACATCTTCTTCATCATGATCAGGACCAGGAAGGTCGCGATCATGGCGAAGCCGAGGATGGTCAGCATGAGTGAGTACCTAACGTTCGCCCTTGAACATCCCACCGGGGCAGGCGGTGCGAGCGACGTTAGGTGCCGCGAAGCAGCGTTAACAAGACGTTGACATGCGAGCAATAAGCGCAAAACTCCAGGTCACAGCTTTGCGCCGGTCAGCGTCGGGTCAGCGGCCGCCCACCGGCGTGAGCTCGACGGGTACGCCGTTGAGGACCGCGTTGCCCGAGAGCGGGTCGAGCATGCTGCCGTCGAGGAGCTGGTTGACGTTGACGCCGGGCTCGGTGGCGGCGTGGGTCAGGCGGGTGCCGGGACGGTCGTGGCCCCAGCCGTGCGGGAGGCTGACCACGCCCGGCCGGACGGTGTCGGTGACCTCGGCGGGAGCGGTCACCTCTCCCCCGGCGCCCTTGACCCGCACGGGCTCCCCGCCGCGCACGCCGAGCCGTTCGGCGTCTTCGGGGTGGAGGTGCAGGGTGCAGCGGTTGGAGCCGCCGGTGAGGGCCGGGACGTTGTGCATCCAACTGTTGTTGGAGCGCAGGTGGCGGCGGCCGACGAGGACGAGCCCGTCGGGGCGCTCGGCCAGGGCCTGCCGAAGGCGCGGCAGGTCGTCGGCGATCGGCCCCGGCAGCAGCTCCACCCTGCCGCTGCGGGTCTTCAGCGGCTGCGGCAGGCGCGGGCGCAGCGGGCCGAGGTCGATGCCGTGCGGGTGGGCGAGCAGCCGCTGGAGGGTCAGCCCGTCGGGCCGTGTGCCGAAGCCGTCGCCGTAGGGGCCGAGGCGCAGCATCAGGTCGAGCCGCCGCTCGGGGCCGTTCTCGCCGGTGAGCTGCGCGGTCAGTTCCCCGGGGTCGCGTCCGTGCACGGGGGAGTGCGGGTCCCGGACCGCCTTGCCGAGGGTCTGCTCGATCACCATGGCGTCGACGGCGGCCGGGTCGGCGCCGTGCATGCCGGTGGCGGCCAGGGTCAGCCGGGCCAGGATCTCGGTCTCGGCCATGCGGCCGGGCTCCAGCGGGACGGCCGGGCGGGTGTAGCGGACCTGGTTGCGTACGGCGAGGGTGTTGAAGGCGAAGTCGTGGTGCGGGCTCTGGGCCGGCGGGGGCGGCGGCAGGACGACGTGGGCGTGGCGCGAGGTCTCGTTCAGGTAGGGGTCGACGCTCACCATGAAGTCGAGCGAGTCCAGCGCCTTGTCGAGCCGGTCGCCGTCGGGTGCGGACAGGACGGGGTTGGCGGCGACGGTGATCAGCGCGCGCACCGGCTCGCCCGCCTCGGCGCCGGTGGGCGTGTCGATCTCCTCGGCGAGGGCGGACAGGGGCAGCTCCCCCTTGGCCTCGGGGTGTCCGCCGACCCGGGAGCGCCAGCGGCCGAGCGCGAAGCCGTGGCCGGGTCCGGCGGGGCGGGGCGTCCTGTCGGTGGCCGCCTGCGGGAAGAGGGCACCGCCGGGCCGGTCGAGGTTGCCGGTGAGGATGTTGAGGACGTCCACGAGCCAGCTCGCGAGCGTGCCGTGCGGGACGGTGCAACTGCCGATGCGGCCGTAGACGGCGGCGGTGGGGGCCCCGGCGAGTTCCCGGGCGAGGGCGCGCGTCACCCCCGCGTCCACGTCACAGGCGGCGGCGACGGACTCCGGCGTGAAGTCCCGCACCGCGTCGGCGAGTTCCTCGGCGCCCTCGACGTGCGGGGCCAGTGCGCCGAGGTCCACCAGGTCCTCTTCGAACAGTACGTGGGCCATCGCGGCGAGGAGCAGGGCGTCGGTGCCGGGGCGGATCGCCACGTGCCGGTCGGCGAGCTTCGCGGTGCGGGTGCGGCGCGGGTCGATGACGGTGAGGGTGCCGCCGCGGGCCTTGAGCGCCTTGAGGCGGCCGGGGAAGTCGGGCGCGGTGCACAGACTCCCGTTGGACTCCAGCGGGTTGGCGCCGATGAGGAGCAGGTGGTCGGTGCGGTCGAGGTCGGGCACCGGGATGGCGTTCGCGTCGCCGAAGAGCAGCCCGCTGGAGACGTGCTTGGGCATCTGGTCGACCGTCGACGCGGTGAAGAGGCTGCGGGTGCCGAGGGCGCCGAGCAGGACGTTCGGGTAGAGCGCGCCGGCCACGGTGTGCACGTTGGGGTTGCCGAGGACGACGCCGACGGAGTGCGGGCCGTACCGCTCGACGACGGGCCGGACGCCGGCGGCGACCGCGTCGAACGCCTCTTCCCAGGTGGCCTCGCGCAGCTCGCCGTCCCTGCGCACCAAGGGCGTGCGCAGCCGGTCGGGGTCGGAGTCGACGGCGCCGAAGGAGGCGCCCTTGGGGCAGATGAAGCCGCGGCTGAAGACGTCGTCGCGGTCGCCGCGGGCGGCGGTGACCGCGGTGCCGTCGATGGTGAGGGCCAGGCCGCAGGTGGCCTCGCACAGGGGGCAGATACGCAGGGCGGTGCGGGACACGGTTCCTCCCGTAGGGCGGCGGCAGCGGCGCTCTCTCGCGGCGAGCATACCGACCGGTAGGCATGTTGGGGAGACTTCTACTGAAGGCCGTACCGCACCGGCCCGCCGGCCGGTCCGGGCCGAGCCGTCAGTCCAGCACGCGCCCCAGGTAGGCCCGCAGCAGCTCCCGGGCCTCCTCGATGATCCTCCCGTCCCCGTCCGGCGCGACCCGGAATGCGAGTTGCACGAGGGTGTCGGCCGTCTCCACGGCGACGAGGAAGGTGCGGCGCAGATCGTCGTCGGGGCGGCGGCCGAGGTAGCCGGAGAGCAGTTCGGTGAGCCGGTCCGCGACCCGGTGGTTCGGGACGGTGTGCCGGCCGCCGACCGGTATCTGGTTGCCGAAGTCGATCAGGGAGAAGCCGGGCGCGGTCCGCTTCATCGCCAGGTACTCGTCGAGCACCGCGTCCAGCGCCCCGCGCCAGCCGCCGTCGCCCGCCGCCGTCAGCCGTTCGGTCACCCGCTCGGCGTAACGCTCCAGGTTGCGCTGGGCCAGCGCGTCGGCCATCTGCCGCTTGTTGCCGAAGAAGCGGTACACCGAGCCGATGGGCACGCCCGCGCGCAGCGCCACCGCCCGGGTGCTCAGGGCGTCGTAGCCGACCTCGTCGAGGAGGTCGGCGCAGGCGTCGAGGATCCGGGTCAGCCGTTCGGCGCTGCGCCGCTGCACGGGGGCACGGCGGAGCGGGGTCGCGTGGGACACGGTCTTCATGATGCCCTTCCGCCGCGGTCGGGTGAACTGTGACCTTCAGTACGGCGGTGGCCACCGGCTCCGCTCACCGGGCCGCCGTACGCGCGGGAAGGGCCTGGCCCTCGATCTCCTCCGGCCCGGTCGCCTCCGTCGGCTCCGTGTCCGACGCCGTGATGTCCGCCGTGCTCTCGACGGGCTCGCCGTCGACGGCCCAGACGGTGCCGTCGTCGGCGTACAGGCGGACCGTGAGCTGGTGGGTGCCGCGCGGTACGAGGCCGGCGGCGAGGCGGTACTCCGGTCCGCGCAGGCGGGTGAGGAGGTCGCCGTCGAGGAAGAGGTGGGCGACGCCGCGGCCGGCCACCGCCTTGGCCTCCGTCCCGGCCGGCGAGAACCGGAAACGGCGGACGGTCAGGCGTACGTCCCAACTGTCGTCGTTCTCGGGCTCCACCTCGATGCCGACCTCGGGCGCCCGCTCGCCGTCCACCTCCCGGTAGCGCCGGCCCTCCTCGTCGGTGGTGTCGAGCAGTCTGCCCACCGGCGTGGCCGAATCCCGGGCCTCCGGCTCGCCCGGGTCACCGGAGCCGCAGCCCGCGGATCCGGCCAGCAGCAGGACACAGACCGCGAGCACGGCACGTACTCCCCGCCTCCACGACATGACGGGAGACTAGAACACCGGTCCGACAGTCCGGATCCCCCGGGGGCCGGTTCCGGTCATCCCGCTTGCCTGCGACCGGGAAGGGCCGAAGCGGAGCCGGAAGATCCGTACGACCTCTTGCGCGCGGGAAACCGCAATCCTACGGTGTCCCATAGGAATCGGGTTGCGAGGGAGCGATCAATGAGCGGGGACGCGCGGAAGACCGCGGAGCAACTGGCCTACCTGTCCGGTTTCGGCAACGAGCACGGCTCCGAGGCCGTCCCGGGCGCCCTGCCCGAGGGCCGGAACTCGCCGCAGCGGGCGCCGCTGGGCCTGTACGCGGAGCAGTTGAGCGGCACGGCGTTCACGGAGCCGAGGGCGCACAACCGGCGTTCGTGGCTGTACCGGATCCGCCCGTCGGCCGCGCACCCGGCGTTCACCCGCACGGGCAACGGCGCGCTCCGCACGGCACCCTTCACCCAGTCCGTGCCGGACCCGAACCGGCTCCGGTGGAACCCGCTGCCCGGGCCCGGGGCCGGGACGGACTTCCTGGCGGGCCTGTGGACGCTCGGCGGCAACGGCGACGCCACCCAGCGCACCGGCATGGCCGTGCACCTGTACCACGCCACGGCCTCCATGGAGCGCGTCTTCAGCGACGCCGACGGCGAGTTGCTGATCGTCCCGGAGCGCGGCGGCCTGCTGCTGCGCACCGAGTTCGGGCTGCTGCGGGCCGAGCCTGGCCAGGTGGCCCTGATCCCGCGCGGCGTGCGCTTTCGCGTGGAACTCCTCGACGAGGACGCCCGCGGCTACGTCTGCGAGAACTACGGCGCCCCCTTCCGCCTCCCCGACCTCGGCCCGATCGGCGCCAACGGCCTGGCGAACGCGCGGGACTTCATGGCACCGGTCGCCGCGTACGAGGACGTCGAGGGCCCGGTGGAGGTGGTCAACAAGTTCTGCGGCAACCTCTGGACGGCCGTCTACGGCCACTCCCCGCTCGACGTGGTCGCCTGGCACGGCAACCACGTGCCGTACGTGTACGACCTGCGCCGCTTCAACGTCATCGGCACCATCTCGTACGACCACCCCGACCCGTCGATCTTCACGGTGCTGACCTCTCCGTCGGACACCCCCGGCCTCGCGGGCGTCGACTTCGTGGTCTTCGCCCCGCGCTGGCTGGTGGGCGAGGACACCTTCCGGCCGCCCTACTTCCACCGGAACGTGATGAGCGAGTACATGGGCCTGATCGAGGGCGCCTACGACGCCAAGGCGGAGGGCTTCGTCCCGGGCGGCGGCTCGCTGCACAACATGATGTCGGCGCACGGTCCGGACCGGGAGACCTTCGACCGGGCGAGCGCCGCCGAGCTGAAGCCGCAGCGGATCGACGACGGGCTGGCCTTCATGTTCGAGACGCGGTGGCCGGTGACCCTGACCCCCCAGGCGGCCCGCGCCGAGCACCTGCAGCCGCGCTACGACGACGTCTGGCAGGGTCTGGAGCGTCACTTCCGCCCCTTGCACTGAGGATTCCCTACCGGTACGGATGGCCCGTGACCTCCTTCGCCCCGGACTCCATCGTCCTGAACCGCAAGCTGCCGCTCTGGTACCAGGTGTCGCAGTCGCTGCGCGCCTCGATACTCGGCCGCTCGCCCCGGGACCCGCTGCGCCTGCCCACGGAGGAGCAGTTGGCCGGTCACTACGGGGTGAGCGTGCTGACCATGCGGCAGGCGCTGAAGGAACTCGAGGACGAGGGGCTCATCACGCGTCACCGCCGGCGCGGCACGTTCATCGAGCCCGACGCCCGGCGGGGCGCCCCGGTGCAACTGCTGGGCTCGGTGGACGCGATCGTGGCGCAGCAGTCCGGCATGAAGGCCGAGCTGCTGGGCCACGGCACCGGCCCCGTGCCGCCCGAACTGGCCGAGTTCTTCCCGGACCTGGCCGAGACGGCGACGTACCACCGGCTGCGCTGCGACGAGTCGACGGGCGAGCCCACGAACCACGCCCACAACTACGTCCGTCCCGAAGTCGCCGCCCGCATCGACGTGGACGACCTGGCCCGCTGGCCGATGACCAAGGTGCTGCGGGACGTGGTGGGGGTGGACATCAGCCGGATCACGGACACCGTCGAGGCACGGCTCGCGGACCCGGAGACGGCGCGGCTGCTCGAAGTCCCGCTGCTCAGCCCGATCCTGCACTACACGGGCATCACGTACGACACGGCGGGGCGGGTGCTGGACGTGGCGGTCATCCACTACCGGGGGGACCGCTTCTCCTTCACGGTCACCCTGGATGCCACGTGAGGCCCCGGCGCCCCGTCGTACGATGCCCAGCGTGACGCACGACGACGCTCCGCCGCTGGCGGACCTCATGCCGTGGTCCGTCGCACCGCCGCGGCTCGGCCGGGGGTGGCCGACGGCGCCCGACGCGGCGTCCCTCAAAGCCCGCTGGAACACTCTGGTCAAGGCCGAGGGCCCCGACCGCGAGGCCCTGTTCGAGCCGACGCGCTCGCGGACACCGCACACGGCGGTCGGGCGGCTGCCGGGCGGGTCGGGTGGCACCGAGAGGCTGGCGCGCGCCTCGGGGCCGTGTCCGGAACCGGTCCGTGTGCTGCGCGCGCCCTTCGACGAGCAATGGCTGATTCCCGACCACCGGCTGATCGACGCGGCCCGTCCGGAGCTGTGGCGGGTGGCGGACGAACGGCAGGTCTTCGTGGCGGCGGCGCCCGGCGCCGCAGGCCCTCCCCTGCTGGTCGCCACCTCGCGGCTGCCACTGCTCGGCGGGACCCGGGTGCGCCCGCTGTACCGACGCCCCGGCGGCGCGGAGCCGAACCTGGCCCCCGGTCTCCTGGACCACCTGGCCGCCCGGCTCGGCCGACGTCCGGAGCCGGTGGACGTGCTGGCCTGGGCGGTGGCGACCGTGCGGGAGGACTCCCTGGTGCCGCTCACCGCGGACCCCGCGCTGTGGGAGCGCGGGGTGGGCCTGGGCCGGCGCGTCCTTTGGCTGATGCGCCGCGACGGCGAGCGCCCCAGACTGCCCGGCGGCCGTCGCCCGTACGTCCGCGCCCCGCTGCCCGCGCGCCCGTTGACCCTGCGCTACGACCGGGACGAGGAGGCCCTGTACCTGGACGAGGGCCGCGTCTCCCCCGTGCCGCCCGGCGCCTGGGACTTCGAGGTGGGCGGCGCACGGGTGCTGGAGCAGTGGTTCGCGGCCCGCGCCGCCGAGGGCGAGCCGGGCACACTGGCGGCGATCCGCCCGGCCACCTGGCCGCAGGCCTGGACGTCCGAGCTGCTGGAACTGATCACGGTCCTCGCCCTGCTCGCCGAGGTGCGGCCGCGGTGCCGGGAACTGACCGTGACGGACGAGATCACGTCGGCCGAGCTGCGCGAGGCGGGTGTACTGCCGGTGCCCCCGGCGGCCCGTCGGCCGGCCTCCGTCCTGGACGGCCGGGAGGAGGGGCCGGAGGGGCAGCTCGCGCTGCTGTAGGCCCCCCGTCACCCTCTCGTCGGCAGGCCCGGCAGGCCTTACGCCCGGATGACCGGGCAAGGCGGGCCCCGGCTCGGGCGAACCCGCCCAGCAACCGCGTCAGCGCCCGTTCGAAGACCGCCTCCAGGTCGATCGGACCGGCGTCCTCGGCGAAGGACGCCGCCGGCCGCGGGTAGGCGCCGCTCGCGACCTGCCGGCCCGGGTAGGCGATGCGCATGGCGTTCTCCCGCTCCTCGGACCAGGGCGGCGAACGGGCGCGCGGTGCTGCCGGCGGTGTTCGTCCCCGCCCGCCGTGCGCCGGTACGCGCGCGGGGAGGGCTGAGCGGTCCGGTGCGCGTGACGCCGGGCGGAGTCGGCGCGACGGACGTACGAGAGAAACGGACGTACGGGAGAAAGGACGTACGGGAGGAGCGCGCGTACGAACGGGGACGGGCGTACGGGGGATTACCCGCGCTCGGGAGCACACCGGGGCGCCGCTGCGTGCCGTGGGGATGACGGACGGGTGCGCGGCGCCGCGCCGGGTCGGTGTGACCGCCGGCGCGCGGGCCTCAGTTGCCGCCGAAAAGCGAGCGGCGCAGTCGGCGCAGTGGCGCGAACAGCGAGACCCGGCGCACCCTGGCGCCCCTGCTGCTGCGCTTGTGCGCGGGCTCCCGCGCGGTCAGCTCGCGCATCAGCGACGTCGCCTCCACCGTCTCCCGTTGCGGGAGGGCAGGCCCTCCGAGCACCGCGAGATGGCGGTCGAGACGCGAGCTGGTCGCGCTGCTTCCGCACGTGATCGCAGGGACCCTTGCCCTGCTGCGCACCGTTATCTGTTCCATGTCACTCCCCACCCGTACGAGTCCACCCGGCCCGGGCAGAGTAACCCTATCGCCCCGGTACGGCATGCGTGTATCGCGGTCACAGGATTCACCTTCCCCGTAGGGGGGTTGACGATTACTCTCCGAATCCGACAGATCCCAGGGTGAGTTGGACAACCGGTCTGCTCGTCGGCCGGGCCGAGCCCCCGTCGGGCTCGACCGTCACCGCCAGTGACGTGGCGGACCGGTCCAGGGCGGAGGCGACCAGGGGCTCGTCGCCGTCGAACAGCCCGAGGGAGCGCGGCACGGCGCCGGGGCGCATGAGCCACAGTTGGTGCACGCGGTCGCCGGACGGCTCGCCGTACCCGCTCAGGGTGACGACCGCGCGCCCCTCGGACGCGGAGGCGACAACTCCGATGCCGCGGCCCCGGGCGTCCTCGCCGCTCGTCGCGCGGGCGTCCGGAGCGGCCAGAACGTGGGCGATCTCACGCGCCCGGTCGCGCGCGGCGTCCAGCTCGTCCCGCGTGCGGTCCGCCTGCACGGCGAAGAGCGAGGCGACCACGAGCGCCGCGGCGGCCGTCGCCGTGGCGAAGGGCACGAGCAGGGGGCGCGGCCGGGACGCGCGGGAGCGCTCCGGCGGCGGCTGTACACCCCACACATGCGGCGGCAGCCGGCGCGCGGGCCCCCGCCCGGGCGCCGGCTCCTGCGGAGTGCCGCGGACGGCGGCCAGGACCCGCTCCCGCAGGGCGGCCGGCGCCGGGGCGGCCGTGGACCAGGCCAGCCGGACGGCGTCCTCGGACAGCGCCCGCACCTCGGCGGCGCAGCGGTCGCATCCGTCCAGGTGCCGTTCGAAGCGGACCCGTTCGGCTCCTTCCAGGGCGTCCAGGGCGTAGGGGGCGGCGAGCGAGTGGAGGTCGCCGCGGCGCGGCAGCCGGCCGAAGAGGCTCATGCGACACCTCCCAGGCAGTCGCGCAGGCGGTTGAGTCCGTCTCTCATGCGTGTCTTCACCGTGCCCAGCGGAAGGGAGAGGCGCTCGGCCACTTCCCGGTAGGTGTAGCCGTCGTAGTAGGCGAGGGTGACCGACTGCCGCTGCAGTGCGGTCAGCCGGTCCAGGCAGCGGCGCACCCACTCGCGTTCCAGACCCGCCTCGACCTCCTCCGAGACCTGGTCGAAAGCGGGGTGGTGGGCGCGGCGGGCCTCGCGCTGCTCGCGTTCACCGGCCGCACGGGCGCTGCGCACCCGGTCGACGGCGCGGCGGTGGGCGACGGTGAGGATCCAGGACAGGGCGCTCCCCCGGCGCGGGTCGAACCGCGCGGCGGACCGCCAGAGTTCGAGCAGCACCTCCTGCGCCACCTCCTCCGACTGGGCCCGGTCGCGCACCACGCGCCGTACGAGTCCGAACACCGGCCCGGAGACCAGCCCGTACAGCTCCTCGAAGGCCTTCTGGTCGCCGTCCGCCACGAGCATCAGCAGCTCGTCCGCCTCCACCCGGTCCCCCTCTCCCCGCGGGCCGTGCCCGGCCCGTCCACGTCACCGCCGGGCGCGCGGCGGCACGCCCTCCGCAGTGGTTACGGATCAGCGGGCGGAAAACGCGGGCCGGCCGGCCACGTGTTGGCGGCGGAATCGGAGTCCGGGTCCCTCGCGGGCTCGTTCCGGGGCCCTCCGGGCTCGTTCCTGGTCCCTCGCGGGCTCGTTCCGGGCGCCTCGCGGGCTCGTTCCTGGTCCCTCGCGGGCTCGTTCCGGGCCTTTTCCCGGGTTCGACCAATCCGGGTCCGGGAGCGCTCCGAATGCCGGTGCGTCAGGGAAGTCGGCACATCGGCACAGAGGACGGACGGCATGACACCTATCTCCGGAAGCGGTGGCGCACGGCGCCGGGGCGTCGCCACGCTGGTCTGCGGCGCGCTGGCCGCCGGAGGGCTCGCGGCCGCCGGCGTGACCGCGCTGGAACCGGGGGCGGCGTCCGCCTCCAGCCACCGGGAGGCCCCGCTGATATCGGGGAACCCGCAGTACGACAACACGGATCTGTACGCCTTCGTGAGCCCGGACCGGCCGGACACCACGACGCTCGTCGCCAACTGGATCCCGTTCGAGGAACCGGCCGGCGGGCCGAACTTCTTCACCTTCGCGCAGGACGCCCAGTACGACCTCCACGTCGACAACGACGGCGACGCGCAGGACGACCTGGTGTTCCGGTACACGTTCACCACGCACACGAAGAACGACAAGACGTTCCTCTACAACACGGGCCCCGTCACCAGCCTCGACGACCCGGACCTCAACATCACCCAGACCTACGACATCGACCTCATCAAGCTGCACGAGGGGAAGGAGGAGTCCCGGACGACGATCGCCCACGAGGTGCCGGTGGCACCGTCGAACGTCGGCAAGGCGTCGATGCCGGACTACGGGGCTCTGCGTGACCAGGCGGTCCACGAGCTGGCCGGCGGGGCGAAGACGTTCGCGGGGCAGGCCGACGACCCGTTCTTCCTGGATCTGCGCGTCTTCGACCTGCTGTACGGCGGGAACCTGTCCGAGGTCGGAAACGACACCCTCGCGGGGTACAACGTCAACTCGATCGCCCTCCAGGTCCCGACCGACATGATCGTGGAGTCGGCGGAGCAGCCGGTCGTGGGCATCTGGTCGACCACGCGGCGCAAGAACGCCCAGGGCGAGTTCACCCAGGTCTCGCGGCTCGGCAACCCGCTGGTGAACGAGGTCGTCAACCCGCTGAAGGACAAGGACACCTTCAACGCGTCCGCACCCGCGGACGACGCGCGGTTCCTGCGGAACGTCACCCATCCCGAGCTGCCGAAGCTCATCGAGGCGATCTACGAGATCGAGGCGATCTACGAGATCGAGGCGCCCGCCGAGCCGCGCGACGACCTCGTCGACGTGTTCCTCAAGGGCGTCGAGGACCTCAACCGGCCGCCCCACGTCACCCCCTCCGAGCAGCTACGCCTGAACACCTCCGTCGCACCGGCCGCCGAGCCCGGACGTCTCGGCGTCCTCGACGGCGACAACGCGGGCTTCCCCAACGGGCGCAGGCTGACCGACGACGTGCTCGACGCCGCGCTCCAGGTGGTCGAGGGTGAGCTGGTCGGTGCCCCGAACGACCTGGGCGACGCGGTCGACGCCAACGACAAGGAGTTCGGGAAGGCCTTCCCGTACGTGGCGAACCCGACCGAGGGTTCACGCGGCCCGCTCGCCGACGGCACCGGCGAGGGCAACGGCGTGCGCAACCAGTTGGGCGACGCGCTGCGGCCGGCCGACGCCGACGACACGACCCTCATCGCCGCCTCCGCGGGCGCCGGGGCCGTCGGCATCCTGCTGATCGGCGGCGCCCTGGCGTGGTGGCGCCGCATGCGAGGCCGGGCCTACTGACCGGCCCCACCGACCGGCGCGGCCCGCTCCCTTCCCCTCCCCCACGGCGGGTCGCGCCGCCTCCGCTTCCCACGCACGTCTTCCGTCCGTCGCTTGCACCGCCGGTACCGCCGGCACCGCTTGACCGCTTGATCGCTGAGGAGAGGCATGGCCCCGCACAGGAACGACAGTGCGCCGGACAGCGAACCGGCCGAGGAGCCCGGGCCCCCGTCCGGGACCGAGGACGCGGGCGGGTCGGAAGACGCCGAGGCCGCCGAAGCCGGCCGGCGCCGGTCCGGCATACGGCGGTTCGCCGCGGTGGGGCGGCAGCGGCGGGCTTCGCGCTTCGCCGGGTGTGCCGCTCTGCTGGCCGTGGCGCTGACGGCGGGGTCCGTGGCCGTCGACGGAGTACGGGACGGTCGTGGCGTCGTGGCGACCGGTGCGCCCGGGGACGGGCCGGGGCCGCTGACCGGCGTCCGCCCGGACACGAGTGTCCCGGAACTGCGGGCCCGGCTCCGTTCCCAGCCGCGGGACTTCGGCGGCTGGGCGGCCCTCGGACTGGCCTACGTCGAACAGGCCCGCACCGACGGCGACCCCTCCCACTACCCGCGGGCCGAGAAGGCCCTGAACCGCTCCCTGGAGCTGAAGCCCGGCAACGACCGGGCCCTGGCCGGTCGCGCCGCCCTCGCCGCCGCCCGGCACGACTTCACGGACGCGCTGACGTACGCCGACCGGGCCCTGAAGGCGAACCCCTACAACGAACACGCCCTGTGCTCCCGCATCGACGCCCTCGTCGAACTCGGCCGCTACGACGACGCGGCACGGGCCGCCGACACCGCCGACACCCGGCGGCCGGGCGTCCCGGTCTTCACGCGGTACGCGTACGTCCGCGAGCTGCGCGGCGAGGTGGACACCGCGCGCCAGGTGCTGGAGCGGGCCCTCGCGAGCGCCTCCTCCCCCGCCGACGTGGCCTACGTCGCCACCCGGTTGGGCCGGCTCGCGTGGAACCAGGGGGACCACCCGGCCGCCCTGCGCCACTACGCCCGTGCCCTCGCCGCCGACGACACCCATCTGCCCGCCCTGGAGGGCCGCGCCCGCGCGAAGGCCGCGCGCGGCGACCGGGAGGGTGCGGTCAGGGACCTGGAGGACGTCGTCGCCCGCTCCCCGCTGCCCGGACCGCTCGTCGCGCTCGGCGAGCTGTACGAGGCGCGGGGGGAGCGGGCGAAGGCCCGCGAGCAGTACGCCCTCGTCGACGCGTGGACGGCGCTGGCCCGGTCCGGCGGTGTCCACGCCGGCCTGGACACCGCCCTCGCCGCCGCCGACCACGGCGACAAGGACGCGGCGCTGCGCGCGGCCCGCGCCGAGTGGGACCGCCGCCGCACCGTGCACACCGCGGACGCCCTCGCCTGGGCACTGCACGTCGGCGGCCGCGACGCGGAGGCGTTGCCGTACGCCCGGCGGGCCACGGCGACGGGGTACCGCAACGCCGCCTTCCTCCACCATCTGGGCATCATCGAGCGGGCGGTGGGGCGGGACGAGGACGCCCGTCGCCATCTGCGGGCGGCACTGGACCTGAACCCCGGTTTCTCTCCGCTCGGCGCCCGCGAGGCCCGTACGGCACTGAAGGACCTGGAGGCGGCCCGTTGAGTACCCGCCGCCTACTGGCGCGCGGCGCCGCCGTCCTCACCGCCGCCTGCGCCCTCGCCCTGCTCCCCGCGGCCGGCGCGAGCGCGCATCCGCTCGGCAACTTCACCGTCAACCGCTACGACGGCCTGGTCGTGGCCCCCGGCGAACTCCGCGTCGACCACGTCGAGGACCTCGCCGAGATCCCGGCGACCCAGGCCGGTCCCGACGTGGCACGGCTCGGCATCGCCGAGTGGGCCCGGCGGCGCTGCGAGAAGGCCGCCCGGGACAGCCGACTCACCGTCGACGGCCGTACGGTCGCCCTCACCGCGCGGCACAGCCACGCACGCGTGCGGCCCGGTCAGGCCGGGCTCGACACCCTGCGCCTGGAGTGCCGGCTCACCGCCCCGCTGCCGCAGTCGGCCGGGACGGCCGTCGGCTTCCGCGCCGCCGGTGCCTCGTCCGGGCCCGGCTGGCGGGAGATCACCGCGCGCGGCGACCGTACGACGCTCACCGCGTCGGACGTGCCGACGGCCTCGGCCTCGCGCGAACTGACCCGCTACCCAAAGGAGTCGCTCGACTCCCCGGCCGACACCGCGAGCGCGTCCCTGCGTGCCCGGCCCGGCGGCCCCGCCCTGGGCCGGGACGCGCCGGACGCTCCCGCCGCCTCCGTCCTGCCCCGCGGCGCCGACCGCTGGACCCGTGCCCTGGACTCCCTGGTCGCCCGCCGCGATCTCACCCCCGGCTTCGCCGGTCTCGCCCTCGTCATCGCGGTCGTCCTGGGCGCGATGCACGCGCTCGCCCCGGGCCACGGCAAGACGCTGATGGCGGCGACCGCGGCCGCCCGGGGCGGCGGGGCCCGGCTGAAGGACGTCCTGCCGATGGCCGCCTCGGTGACGGTCACGCACACCCTGGGTGTGGTCGCCCTCGGCCTGCTGGTCACCGCGGGCTCGGCGGCCGCGCCCTCGGTCGTCGCCTGGCTCGGCGTCGCCAGCGGTGTCCTCGTGACCCTGGCGGGCGCGGGCCTCCTGCGCCGCGCGCTCCGCGACCGGGGCCACGCGCACGGCCACAGCCACAGCCACAGCCACAGCCACAGCCACGAACGCGAACACGAACACGAACACACTCACGGCCCGCACACCCACACCCACACCCGTCCCGCCGCCCCCACCCTCCGCGGCACGGTCCTCCTCGGCTTCGCCGGCGGGCTCGTGCCCAGCCCGTCCGCCGTGGTGGTGCTCGTCGGCGCGGCGGCCCTCGGCCAGGCGTGGTTCGGCCTGCTCCTCGTGGTCGCGTACGGCGTCGGGCTGGCCCTCACCCTCACCGCGGCCGGTGTCGCGGTCGTCCGGCTCGGCGGTGGTGTGAGCCGCCTGCTGCGGCGTCCCCGGTGGGCGTCGGGCCCGCGGGCCGCTCTGGTGCGCCGGGCCGCTCCCCTCGGGACGGCGTTCGTGGTGGTGGTCCTCGGGGCCGGTCTGGTGTTCAGGGGGGCCGCATCCGCACTGGGCTGAGCTACTTTGGGAGGGGCTGCGGGAGAAGCGGGGCCCGCTCCCGGGGAATGTCCGCGCGAGACCTCATAGGGGGCGCCGGTGTCCGGAGAACCCGGCGGTGAGCGCGTGGTCGACGGCCGCTACCGTCTCCTGTCCCCCCTCGGCGAGGGCGGCATGGGCACGGTGTGGCGCGCCCGCGACGAGGTGCTGCACCGCGAGGTCGCCGTCAAGGAGGTGCGCGCGCCCGCCGGGTTGCCGGAGTCCGACGTACGGCGGATGTACGCCCGGCTGGAGCGCGAGGCGTGGGCCGCCGCCCGGGTCGCCCACCGCAACGTGGTCACGGTGTACGACGTCGCCACCGACGGCGGCCGGCCCTGGATCGTGATGGAGCTGGTCCGCGGACTGTCGCTGGCCGACCTGCTGGAGGCCGAGGGCCCGCTGGAACCGCGTCGGGCCGCGCTGATCGGTGCCGAGGTGCTGGCCGCGCTGCGGGCCGCGCACGGCGCGGGGGTGCTGCACCGGGACGTGAAGCCGGCCAACGTGCTGCTGGCGAACGACGGCCGGGTGGTGCTCACCGACTTCGGCATCGCCATGGTCGAGGGCAGCTCCGCGCTGACCATGACCGGCGAGGTCATCGGCTCCCCCGAGTTTCTCGCCCCGGAACGGGCGCTGGGCCGTACGCCCGGCCCCGAGTCCGACCTCTGGTCGCTGGGCGTGCTGCTGTACGCGGCGGTCGAAGGTGCCACGCCCTTCCGCCAGGACACCCCGCTGAGCACCCTGCGGGCGGTCGTCGACGAGGAGTTGCCGCCGCCGCACCGGGCCGGTGCGCTCGCGCCCGTCATCGAGGGGCTGCTGCGCAAGGAACCGGCCGAGCGGCTTCTGGCCGAGCGGGCCGAGCGGGAGCTGCGGCTCGTGGGGGCCGGGGGCACCCCTTCCGGAGGAGGCACACCGCGCGCCGGTACGGTGCCGGCCGGCGCCCACGCCCCGACGGTCGCGGCCCGTTCCGAGCCGGGGACCTCACCGGCCCCGCCGGTGCCCGTGTACGCGACGGCGGCCGCGTCGGCTCCCGGACCGTCCGCGCCCGGCGGACGGGACCGGCGCGCGCGGACGGTGCTGGTCCTGGGAATGGCGGTGCTCGCGCTGGCGCTGGCGGGACTGACGTACGCGCTGCTGAACCGTTCGGACGGTGCCGGCGGTGCGGAGGGTTCGGGCGGGAGCCGGGGCCCTGGGGCGAGTTCGGCCGCGCCGGGCCCGACGGAGCCGAGCGAGGAACCGGGCCCGTCGGCCTCTTCCGGCGGCCACAGCCCGCAGAGCAGTCCCCCACCGCAGTCGGTACGGGTCTCAGTGGCGGGTTCGCACACCGACTACACGGGGACCTGTCCTCCGCCGCACGCCCGGGCGCCCGTCTTCACGGCGACGTTCACGGTGGGGCGGCTGCCCGCGCGGGTCGGCTACCGCTGGGTGACGCAGGACGGTTCGGTCTCGGATCCGGGGTGGAGGACACTGACCTTCCCCGCGGGCGGTGACCGCTCGCGGCAGGATTCGGTGGTCGTGACGACGACCGGCGACAGCGGCGCGTTGGAGAGTGCCGTCCGCGTCGAGGTGCGGTCTCCGGTCCGGGCCACGTCGGACCCGGTGGCGTTCTCCGTGACCTGTGAGACCGGGACGGAGACGGAGCCGGAGACGGAGACCCCGACGGGCGGGGCCTCCCCTTCCTCTTCTCCTGCTCCTTCCGCTTCCGGTCAGGCGGCGCCGTTGAGGACCGGCAGGTAGCCGCCGGACTGGCCGGCCGCGGTCGGGTGGTACGACTCACCGATGTTGAGCCAGTTCACGCTGTGCAGCCAGGAGCTGCCGGAGCAGAGTTCGTGGCCGGTGAAGGTGGGACGTACGTCGCCGAAGGTGAAGCCGTGGTCGGCGGCGCGCTTGGCGATCGCGGTGTTGAGGTGGTCGGCGGCGTCGTTGATCGCCTTCCGCTTGGTCTCGGAGAGGCCGATGCAGGAGGTGCCGAGCTGGTAGAAGCGCGGGTAACCGATGACGACGACGTGGGCGCCCGGGGCCTTGCTGCGGATCGCCGAGTAGACGCCGTCGAGCTTGCCGGGCAGCGTCGAGTCGACGTACGCCTTCGCGGTGGCGATCCGCGACAGGCAGGAGCTGTCGGACTGGAGCACACACGTCATCATGACGTCGGCGAAGCCCGCGTCGTTGCCGCCGACGCTGACCGAGACCAGGCCGGTGGCGGAGCTGAGCGGGCCGAGCTGTCCGGCGAGAACATCACCCGTACGGGCGCCGGAGCAGGCGGTGAAGTCGAACGTCGAGGGTGAGTTGGCGGCGGCCCACAGGTACGGATGGGCCTTCGTGCTGCGCTTGCAGTCGCCGCTGGAGGCGATGTAGCTGCCCGCTCCGACCCCGGAGGAGTAGGAGTCGCCGAGCGCCACATAGCCCCCGGCAGCGGCGGGTTGGGCCGCCTGAGCGGTCACGGCCCCGGTGAGGGCGGTGCCGGCGGCGAGGAGGACTGAACTCAGGAAGCCGACAAGTCGGTAACGTCTCATGGAACCTCCTTTAGCAGGATCTCTGCCATGACCGTGGTAGCGGCTACGCGCGTCGATAGGAAGTGTCCATGCCAAGAATTGGCTGACAGTCATTCAAAATCGGACGAAAGTCAGCGGGAACACCAGTGCGCCCTTGACGCTCTCCGGTGAGCTGCGCCACATTGAGGCCCGGCATCTTGGGCTTCGGGGGGCAAAGCGGAACGGTCCAGGGGGACCCACTCCGTGCGAAATCACCCTCCGAGAAGAACAGATGACGGCAAACCAACAAAAACGTGAGACCTGGTTCCAGGTCTTGCCATACGGGTTCAAACGTCAATACCGTCATACATCTCCCGCATCGGTACGTCGGCAAGCGGCTCAGGGGAGGGCTCGAGGCCGCGGCGGACCGGGGCGGGACGCGCGGTAGGGGGGTGCCGTGCTCGGTGACCGAACCGGTGACCGGGCCGTGCCGCGCGGTCGGCTGCCGTTTTCTTCCGGCGCCGACAGGCTTTGCCAGCTCACCTGGCACGCACGGAGATCCATGCCGCCGCGCCGTGGGTGAGAACCCCCCTTTCGAACCGGATACAGAGCCGGACCGCCCCTGGGGCGGGCGGTCCGCCGGACGAGAGGGACCAGACTCATGAGCTCAGTTCTGCAGCCGGCGTCGACGGGCAGCGATCCGTCACCCGATTCGTCGCCCGAGCCGTCGCCCGCCGGGTACCGGCCCGTCTCCTCGCATCTGGCGATAGCGCCGCCGGTGAGCGTGGTGATACCCGCCATGAACGAGGCGGAGAACCTTCCCTACGTCTTCAAGACACTGCCCGACTGGGTCCACGAGGTCGTCCTCGTGGACGGCAACTCCACCGACGCCACCGTCGAGGTCGCCCGCGAACTGTGGCCCGGCGTCAAGGTCGTCGAGCAGCGCGGCAAGGGCAAGGGGGACGCGCTGATCACCGGCTTCAAGGCGTGCACCGGGGACATCATCGTGATGGTCGACGCCGACGGCTCGGCCGACGGCCAGGAGATCGTGTCGTACGTCTCCGCCCTCGTCTCCGGCGCCGACTTCGCCAAGGGGTCCCGCTTCGCCAACGGCGGCGGCACCGACGACATGACCTTCATCCGCAAGCTCGGCAACCGCGCCCTGTGCGCGGTGGTCAACCGGAAGTTCGGCGCCCGGTACACCGACCTGTGCTACGGCTACAACGCGTTCTGGCGGCACTGCCTGGACAAGATCGACCTCGACTGCACCGGCTTCGAGGTCGAGACCCTGATGAACATCCGGGTCGTCAAGGCGGGTCTGAAGGTCCAGGAGATCCCCAGCCACGAGTACCTGCGCATCCACGGCGTCAGCAACCTGCGCGCCGTGCGGGACGGGCTGCGGGTGCTCAGAGTGATCCTCGACGAGCGTTCCAACCGGCGTGCGCTGCGCAGCCGTACGCACTCGCCGACACTCGGCCCGGCCGGTCCGGTCGGATCGGTCGGATCGGTCGTCCCGGTCCGGAGGCAGGCGTCTTGAGCGGTTCCGACGCCTCGCTCACGATCTCCGTCGTGATCTGCGTCTACACCGAGGACCGCTGGGAGGACATCCTCGCGGCGGTCTCCTCGGTGCGGGCCCAGTCCCGCCCGGCCCGGGAGACGCTGCTGGTCGTCGACCACAACGAGGCGCTGCGGGGACGGCTGCTGAAGGAGTACAAGGAGCGGCGGGACGTGCGGGTGCTCGCCAACGCGGGCCCCCGCGGTCTGTCCGCCGGCCGCAACACCGGCATCGCCGCCTCGCGCGGGGAGGTGATCGCCTTCCTCGACGACGACGCCGTGGCCGAGCGCGACTGGCTGCGGCACTTCGCCGAGGGGTACGCCGACCCGGCGGTCGTCGCCGTCGGCGGGCGCACGGTGCCCGTCTGGGCGTCGGGGCGCCGGCCGGTCTGGTTCCCGGAGGAGTTCGACTGGGTGGTGGGCTGCACGTACCGGGGCCTGCCGCCCGGCCGGGTCCGGGTGCGCAACGTGCTGGGCGGCAACGCGTCCTTCCGGCGCGAGGCGTTCGACGCGGCGGGCGGCTTCGCCACCGGCATCGGGCGCGACGGCGACAAGCGCCCGCTGGGCTGCGAGGAGACCGAGCTGTGCATCCGGCTCACCCGCGCCCGGCCCGACGCGGTGCTGCTGATCGACGACCGGGCGGTGATCCACCACCGGGTGCCCGGGGCGCGCGAGCACTTCGGCTACTTCCGTACCCGCACCTACGCCGAGGGCCTGTCCAAGGCCCTGGTGGCGCGCAGCGTCGGCGCGGACAAGGGCCTCGAGTCCGAACGCCGGTACGCCACCCGGGTCCTGCCGGCCGGCGTGGTGCGCGGGTTGCGCGACGCCCTGCTGGCCCGGCCGGGCGGCGCGGGACGGGCGGGCGCGATCGTCGCCGGGGTACTCACGGCGGCGGGCGGCTACCTGGTGGGGAGCGTGCGGGCGCGGCGGGGCGGAGTCTCGTTCGCCGTGGCGCCCGTCGAGGGGGGCGCGCGTGGCTGAGACAACCGCCGGGCCGGACGAGGCGCGCGTGGCTGAGACACCCGCCGGGCCGGGCGGGGCGCGCCTGGCCGAGCCGGTCCACGAGCCCGACGCGCGCGTGCCGGTCCTGATGTACCACGCGGTCGCGGCCGACCCGGACGACGCGACCCGCGCCCTGTCGGTGACCCCGCGGGCGTTCACCGAGCAGATGGCGGCGATCGCCGACCGGGGCCTCACCCCCGTCGGCACGGCCGAACTGGCCGCCGCCTGGCGCTCCGGCCGCCCGCTGCCGAAGCGGCCCGTCCTCATCACCTTCGACGACGGCTACGAGGGCGTGCACCGCCACGCCCTGCCCGTCCTGGCGGGGCACGGCTTCCCGGCCACCCTGTTCGTCTCGACCGGCTGGCTGCGCGGCCCGTACGACACCGGGGGCGCCCTGGACACCATGCTCGACTGGGACCAGGTCCGGGAACTCGCCGCCGCCGGTGTGGAGATCGGCGGGCACAGCCACACCCATCCGCAGCTCGACCAACTCGACGAGGAACGGCTGCGGTTCGAGCTGATCCACTGCAAGGAGATCGTCGCCGACCAGCTCGGCACCGCACCCGCCTCGTTCGCCTACCCCTACGGGTACTCCGACCGCCGGGTGCGTCGGGCGGTGCGCGAGACGGGGTACGCGCAGGCGCTCGCCGTCGGCAACGGCCTGGCGCGCCGTGCCCAGGGGCCGTACGCCCTGCGGCGGGTCACCGTGCGCAGGAGTACGGGGCCCGACGAGTTCGCCCGGCTGATCGAGGGCCGTGCGATCGCCCGTACCTTCGCCCGGGACCGGGCCCTCACCAAGGGGTACGCCGTACTCCGCGGGACGCGGCGGGTACGGGGGCGGGTGCTGGGGACCGGTGCCTGAACCGCCGGTCCCCGGCCGGTCCGTGCCGCGGCGGCCGCGGGCGCCCGGGAAACCGGGTGCACGCGGCGGCCGGGTGCCCGATCATGGCGGCATGTCCGTGAACCCGCACGAGGCCCTGCCGATCCGGCTCAACGTCGACGACAGCGACTCCCCGTCCGATGTCGTCGACGCGCTGTTCCTCGGCCGTTTCGCGACGGGCGAGCAGCCGTTCGCGCACGCGGCGAACATCGACCGCGTACGGTCCGGGGCGACGCTGCTCCCGCCGGGCGCGCGCGTGCTGCGGATCGCCCGCGACGACGACCGCAGCGCGACTCTGGCGGAGGGCGACGGCTGGACGCTGCTGGTCTCGCGCTGGAACCGGGGCGCCGACGTCACGGTGACGGCGACCAGCGCCGACCTGGCCGAGAAGGTGCTCGGCGACGCGACGGACGGCGCGGCGGACGAGCCCGAGCCGCAGCCGGAGAACGTCACGATGGGCTTCTGGTACGTCTCCCCGCGGCGCGGTCCGCACCGCACCACCCGGCAGATCTCCGCGGGTACCTGGGAAGAGGTCCGGGCCAACTACACGGCGCCGGTCGCCGACGCGATGGACGGCCTGATGAAGACGACCCCCGAGGACATCGCGGGCCGGCTGCTGCTCCTGCACGGGCCGCCCGGCACCGGCAAGACATCCGCCCTGCGCACGCTCGCCCGGTCCTGGCGGGACTGGTGCCAGGTGGACTGCGTGCTGGACCCGGAGCGGCTCTTCTCCGACGTCGGCTACCTGATGGACATCGCCATCGGCGAGGAGGACGCGTCGGGCAAGGGCCGCTGGCGGCTGCTGTTGCTGGAGGACTGCGACGAGCTGATCCGCGGCGAGGCCAAGCACACCGCGGGCCAGGCGCTCTCCCGGCTGCTGAACCTGACCGACGGGCTGCTCGGCCAGGGCCGCAACGTCCTGGTCGGCGTCACCACCAACGAGGACCTGGAACGCCTCCACCCCGCCGTCGTCCGCCCCGGCCGCTGCCTGGCCCGCATCGAGGTGGGGCCGCTGACCCGCCGGGAGGCGGTGGACTGGCTGGGCACCGAGGAGGGCGTGGGCCGCGAGGGTGCGACGCTGGCGGAGCTGTACGCGCTGCGCCGGGGCGCCTCGCCCACCACGCTGCCGGAGCCGCGGGACGGCGCGGAGGCCGGGCTCTACCTGTAACGGGGACGGCCGGGTGTTTTGATGGGGGTATGACCCTGTTCGTCGGGACCTCGGGCTGGCAGTACCGGGACTGGCGGGACGTCCTGTACCCGCCCGGCCTGCCCGTCCGGCTGTGGCTGGAGCGGTACGCGGCCGGTTTCGCGACGGTCGAGATCAACAACGCGTTCTACCGGCTGCCCACGCGGGAGACGTTCGAGACGTGGCGCGACCGGGTGCCGGCGGACTTCGTCGTCGCGGTCAAGGCGAGCCGCTACCTGACCCACATCAAGCGCCTGCGGGACCCGGAGGAGCCGGTCGACCGCCTGATGACCCGCGCGGCGGGCCTGGGCGACCGCCTCGGCCCGGTCCTGCTGCAACTCCCGCCGACGCTGTGGGGCGACGCGGGCCTCCTGGACGCCTGCCTCGCCCGCTTCCCGCCGGGCGCGCGGGTCGCGGTCGAACCCCGGCACGAGTCCTGGTGGACGCCCGAGGTGCGCGGGGTCCTGGAATACCGGGGCGCGGCACTGTGCTGGGCCGACGTCCGGGCCCGCCCGGTCACCCCGCTGTGGCGCACCGCCGACTGGGGCTACGTCCGCTTCCACCAGGGGCGCGCCGCGGCCTGGCCGCACTACGGGCGCCGGTCGCTGGCGACCTGGCTCGACCGCATCGCGACGACCTGGCCGGACGGCCACGACGTGTACGCCTACTTCAACAACGACCCGAACGCGGCGGCGGTGGGGGACGCGCGGGTCTTCGCAGCCCTGGCACGTACGTCGGGCCTGACGGTCACCCGCACGCCCCCGGGGGCGCGGGGAACTGCGCGACGAGCCACGACGCACCCGCGGACGGGCACGGACCCCCGCCGAAACGGCACTCAATCCCCGTAAGCCGCCCGCAGGGCATCCCGCACCGCGCCCAGCGCGGCCGACTCCGTTACGCCGAGCCGCCGCGCCCGCGAGGCATAACCCTGCGCGGCGGACGCCAACTCCCGCTCCGCCGCCGAGCCCGCGGCGGCGACGAACGTTCCGTTGCGCCCGCGTGTCTCGATCACCCCGTCCCCCTCCAGCGCCCGGTACGCCTTGGCGACCGTGTTCGCGGCGAGCCCCAGGGACTCGGCCAGTCCGCGCACGGTGGGCAGCCGGTACCCGACCGGCAGCGCTCCCGACCGCGCCTGTTCGGAGATCTGCGCGCGCACCTGCTCGTAGGGCGGGGCACCGTCATCGATGTGGATCTTCAAGGTCACGCAGCGATTGTCCCGTATCCCCGGGAAAAGGAGAGGCGTCCGCCCGCCCGCCCGCCGTAGCGTGCCCTCACATGACCGTTCTTGTACGCGAGCTGCGTCCCGACGATCCGGCCGACGTCGCGGCCTTCGCCCATGTCCGCCATGCCGCCCTGCCGTTCGTCCTGTGGACGCCCGAGGCCGTCGTCCACCACCTCCTCCACACCCACCCGGACGCCCGCAGCCGGTCCCTCGTCGCGGAGGAGGACGGGGAGATGATCGGGACGGCCCAGGTCGGGCTGGTGCACGACAGCCCGGAGCCCGGTCAGGCTTACCTCAACGTCTACGTCCACCCGGACCGGGTCCGGCGCGGTGCCGGCGGGCTGCTGGTGCGTACGGCCGAGGAGTACCTCACCGCCGAGGGAGCGACGAAGCTGTTCGCGTGGGTGCTGGACGAGCCCGCCTCCCTGGCCTTCGCCGGGCGCCACGGTTACGAACGCCGGCGGTCGGCCCACTTCCTCCGCCTCGACCTGGCCGGCGGCGCACTGCCGTCCCCGCCGCCCCCTCCCCCGGGCGTCGAGCTGCGCACCGCCGCCGACTTCCACGCTGATCCCCGCCCGCTGTTCGAGCTGGACGCGGAGACGGTGCAGGACGAACCGGGCGACGTCGACACCGAGTTCACGGACTACGAGACCTGGCTCGCGGAGACCTGGCGGCACCCGCTGCTCAACCGCGAACTGACCACGGTCGCCGTCGTCGACGGCCGCCCCGTCGCCTTCAGCGTCGCCCACACCGACGGCGGCACCCGCTACTCCACCGCGATGACCGGCACCGTCCGCGCCCACCGCGGCCGGGGTCTCGCCAAGCTCGCCAAGACCGACTCCCTGCACCGGGCCCGCGCCGCCGGGTACACGCAGGCGTTCACGGGCAACGACACCGGCAACGGTCCGATGCTCGCCGTCAACAAGTGGCTCGGGTACGAGGTCTGCGGGACGGAGGCGCGCCATGTCCGCGAACTCGGCTGAGGCGTCGCCGGAGGTGGACGTCGTCCTGGTCAAGGCGGGCCGTACGAAGATCCGGTACGCGAGCGAACTGCTGCACGACGACGGCACCCGCATCGCCGTCCGCGCCCCCTGGGCCGGTGCCGGCGTCCGCGACTTCGGCTTCGTGCGCTTCGAGGGCGGGGACGTGTTCACCGAGTACTACTGGCGCGACCGCTGGTACTCGGTGAAGGAGGTGCGGACGGCGGCCGGTGCACTGAAGGGCTGGTACTGCGACGTCACCCGCCCCGCCGTGCTGACCGGCACCGAACTGGTCGTCGAGGACCTCGACCTGGACCTGTGGCGCTCCGCGGACGGCACGGACGTACGGCGGCTGGACGAGGACGAGTTCGCCGAGAGCGGGCTGGCGGAGCGCGACCCCGAGGCCGCTGCCGCCGCCGTGGCCGCACTGAACGAACTGGACCGACTGGCCCGCGGGGACGGCTTCACCGACCTGCTGGAATAGGCGGAGTCCGACTCACTCGGGTATGGCGACCACCGCGTACCGCTCGTCCGCCACCTTCCTCCCCCACAACGACGAGTCGCCCGACAGTCGCTCCACGCGCACCTGACCGGCGAGCGGGGCGAGGAGGGCGGTGAGCCGGGCGGCGGGTATGCCGACCGGTGCGACGGCTCCCCACACCCCCTCGACCAGGACCAGCCGCCCACCGGGACGCAGCAACTCCAGCCAGCGCCGCAGGACCCGGCCGGGGTCGGGCAGCGTCCACAGCACGTGCCGGACCAGCACGGCGTCGAAGCGCTGCTCTCCCACCGGCGGTGCCGCCGCGTCACCGGTGAGGAACACGGCGTCACGGCCGGCGAGTTTGGCCCTGGCCGACGCCACCATGGCCGGGGACAGGTCGACGCCGGTGACGCGGTGTCCCTGTTCGGCCGCGAGGAGCGACAGGCTGCCGGTGCCGCAACCCAGGTCGAGGACGTCGCCGGGCCGCGCGGGCAGCCATGACGCCAACCGGGCCGCCCAGGCCCGGCGCACGTCGGCGTCGCGCAGACCGTGGTCCGGCTCGTCGTCGAAGGCGGCGGCCTGCGCGTCCCAGTCGATACGCGACGCGGTCGCCTCGTCACTGTGATTCGCCATGCCGCCGAGAGTGACACTCGCCACTGACAACGGGATCGGGACACCGGATCGTGACAACCGCCACTGACAGCCATGCATCGATGAGTAAGTCTCGGGGAAAGGGTCTACCTCCGTGAGAACGCGGAACCCGGTGGATCCGTAAGGAGGCAGCCATGCGCCGTCTGACCGTGCAGAAGCCCCTGAAGAAGACCGACGCCCGCCGAGTCCGTGAGGAGGCCGACGACCGCCCCTCGGGGCGACCGGAGGTCCGCAGGGACATCGCCCGCACGTGGTGGCCGGACAACTGACCGGGCCGGTCGCGTCATGAGACGCGTCAGAGCAGCCGCTTACGGTAGTGGACGCGGTCGTAGGGCCCGTCCACTCGACGTTCCACGACCTCGTACCCGTACTTCGGATAGATCTCCTGGTTCTCCCACATCAACGCGTTCGTGTAGAGCCTGACCTCCGGCAGGTCCAGCGCACGGGCGCGTGCGTCCACGAAGCGCAGCAGCCGTCGCCCCACGCCCCTGCCGTGCGCTTCGGGGTGGACGGCGATGCTGTCGAGGAAGAGGTGGTCCGCGAACGCCTCCAGGACCAGGACGCCCACGATGCCCGCGCCGGGCTGCTGCGAGGCTCCCGTGACGAACACCTTCCCCGCGGCCACGTTCGCCGCGTGGTCCGCCTCCACGGGCCGCGGCACCACCCCGATGCGCTCGATGTAGGGGCGGTAGGCGGCGGTGGTGACGGCCGCCACCGCCGGCAGGTCGGCGGTGACCGCCTGCCGGACCCGCTCTTCTCGTTCTTGTGCCATGCCGCGAACGGTAGCTACCTCAGCGCAGCCTGAGCACTCCCTTAACGCGACCATAAGGATCTCCATCACCCGTCTCCAGCAGGCGATTTCACGGTCTCTCGGGGTTAGTTTGCTGATCACCCCACGGGTTCCCGGCCCAAGTCCCCACGTCCCAGTGACCGTTTCGAGGAGTTCCCCATGCCCGCACCGTCCGCGTCCCGCAAGGCCGCCGCCGTCGCCGTCGCCGGCCTCGCCCCGTTCGCCCTGACCACGCTGGCCGCCGCCCCCGCGTCCGCGCACGGTTCGATGGGCGATCCCGTCAGCCGGGTGTCGCAGTGTCACGCCGAGGGCCCCGAGAGCCCGAAGTCGGACGCCTGCAAGGCGGCGGTCGCGGCCGGCGGCACGCAGGCGCTGTACGACTGGAACGGCATCCGCATCGGCAACGCCGCCGGGAAGCACCAGGAGCTGATCCCGGACGGCAAGCTGTGCAGCGCCAACGACCCGCAGTTCAAGGGCATGGACCTGGCCCGCGCCGACTGGCCCGCGACCAGCGTGAGCAGCGGCTCGTACACCTTCAAGTACCGCGTGACGGCCCCGCACAAGGGCACCTTCAAGGTGTACATCACCAAGCCCGGGTACGACCCGGCGGGGCCGCTGGGCTGGGGCGACCTGGACCTGTCCGCCCCGGTCGCCACCGCCACCGACCCGGCCGCCTCGGGCGGTTTCTACACCTTCTCCGGGAGTCTTCCCGAGCGTTCCGGCAAGCACCTGCTGTACGCGGTGTGGCAGCGCTCGGACAGCCCGGAGGCGTTCTACTCCTGTTCCGACATCTCCTTCGGCGGCGGCAGCGACGGCGGCAACAGCGACGACGGCGACAGCGGCCCCGCGAGCGGGGACGGCGCGGGCGGTGCCGCACCGGCCCCCGAGGCCTCCGCCCCGTCGGAGGAGCAGATCGCGGCGGCGGCCGACAAGTCGACGATCGAGCACAACGGCCACGGCGACCAGGACGCCGGGACGACGACGGACCCGACGGACCCGGCCGCCCCGGACGAGGCGTCGGACGAGTCGCCGGGCGGGACGCCGGAGGACGCCGCGACGCCCGCCGCCGGCGGGGAGCCCAACCGGGTCAAGGCCGCCGGCGCGGGCACCGGGAACCTCGCCGAGACCGGCGGGGACGGCAGCACGCCCTACATCGCCGTCGGTGGCGCCGCCGCCCTGGCGGTCGGCGCCGCCGTCATGTTCACGTCGGTCCGCCGGCGGGCCACGACCGGGGGCCGGCACAGCGGCTGACCCACGACGGGGGGACGCGGGGCCTGTCCGGCGGCTCAGGCCGGACAGGCCCCGCGTGGTGCGCCGGGCGGCCCCGTCAGCCGAGGACCGAGGCGCAGGTGGTGGGCGTGGCGTGCGCCGGGTCCAGCGCGTTGGCCACCTCGTGGAAGGCGATCCGGTCGAACAGCCCGATCGCCAGGTGCTCGGACAGGTCGAGGGGGCACAGGTCCTGCAACAGGACGTTGCGCACGCCGGGCCCGCTCAGGTACTGGCTGCGGTACGGGGTGACCACCTGGTCGTACCGGGTGGCGAGGACGGTGTAGCGGACGCCGGGCACCGTGTCGCCGCCCTCGTTGAGCTTGGTGAGGACGTCGGAGCCGACGACCTGGTCGGCGAGGGCGGGGGTGTGCTCGTCGAGCAGGTCCTCGACGCCGGGGAAGTACGGCAGCAGCCTCGTGAGGCCGGACAGTGTGGTCCCGTGGTTGCTGGGCGCGATCCCGACCAGGGCGTTCACCTCGTCGGCTCCGCCCAGGAACTTCAGGTAGTAGCGGGGCATCATGCCGCCCTGCGAGTGGCCGACGATGTCGGTCTCGGCGGCGCCGGTCGCGGCGCGGACCTCGTCCACGTAGGCGGCGAGCTGCTCCGCCGACTTCTCGACCGGGCCGAGTCCGTGGAAGAACGGGACGCCGGGGAGCTGCCCGTAGTCGAGGGAGAAGACGCAGTAGCCGCGGTTCTTCAGGTAGGGCGCGAGGCCCAGCCAGTTGTCGACGGAGTTCCCGAAGGTGCCGTGGACCAGGACGACGGGGCGGGGGTGGGCGGCGGAGGGCTTGCAGGAGTAGTCGTTCCAGCCGCTGTCGGGCCTCGCGTCGGCGGCTCGGGCCCCGGCGGTGGCGGCTGTGGCGGTGGCGGTGGCGACTGTGGCGGCTGTGGCGGTGGCGGGGATCAGGGCGACCGCGGCGGTCAGCAGCAGCGCGGTCAGCGGTCTGAGCACTCGTCTCCAGGGCAGCATCGGGTGATCTCCTTGCGGCTCAAGGGAGTTGCGACGGCAGGACGCCCTGTGATCCGGATCACGAGGATGCTGTTCACTCGTCAAGTTACGAGCGAGTAGTGCAAGTGTGAAGTTACGCGTCAGTAAAAACTTCCAGCGCTAACCGACACCGGTCGCGGCGCAGGTGGCAGCGGGTCACCAGGCCGGCCGCAACGGCCCGCCCGGCGCCACCCGCCGCAGGCGGTCGCGCAGCGCGCGGACCTCGTCCTCACCGAGCAGATCGACCCACTCGCCCACGGCCTCCGCCGCCGCCTCCTCCGCGGCCCGCGTGCAGGCCCACCCCGCCGCGGTCAGCACGACCAGCCTGGCCCGCGCGTCGGCGGGGTGCGGCCGGCGCTCGGCGTACCCCTTGCGGACCAGCTCGTCGACGAGCTGACTGGCGGCCTGCTTGGTCATCCCGAGATGCACGGCGAGTTCGGTGACGGTCGCGCCGTCCGGGGCGAGCCGGGTGAACGCGAAGCCGTGCGCGGGCCGCAGCCCTTCGAAGCCGCGGGCGACGACGCCCTCGTGGATGCGCTGCGTGAGCCCGCCGGCGGCGGCGAGCAGGGCGGCGGACAGGGCCATGGCGTCGGAGTTGTGCACGGGGGCATTGAAACACCCTTGACGAATTGGTCAAGCAGCTTGACTATATGCCCGAGGGAAACAGGTCAAGCCACTTGACCATCAGCACTCGTATCGCAGGAGACCGCCATGCCCGTCGTCCGCTCGTCCGAAGCCGTGACCCACGAGATCCACGGCGCCCGTTTCGTCTCGTACGCCACCCCCCGCAGCGGCAGCGAGGAGCTGTGCGCCTGGCGGGGCGAGATCCCGGCGGGCACGAAGGCGCCCGCGCACACCGTCAGCCGGGAGGAGATCTTCCATCTCCTCGCCGGGGAACTGGTGATCACCCTCGACGGCCGCACGGAGCGCGTCACCGCGGGCGACACCGTGATCGTCAACCCGGGGGCGACCCTCACCGTCGAGAACCCCACCGACCGGACCGCGACCTCCTGGGTCACCACCTCCGTCGGCCTGGAGGCGGAGCTGGCCGACGGCACCCGGCTCACTCCCCCGTGGGCCAACTGACCCACGGGGGCGTCACGCCGCCAGCGACCCCGGCATCACCGCCCTCGGTCCGAACTTCGCCCGCGCGCGGTCCGCGACCTCCTCGATCCGGCGGACCTTCTCGTCCACGGGGTCGAAGGTGAGCTGGTGGGAGGCCTGCTCAGCGGGGGCGAGGCCCTCGGCGCGCAGCGCGATCGAGCGGACCCGGGCACGTTGGAGACCGAGCGCCTCGTACATGCCGTACGCGGCCTCCGTCAGGGCCGCAGAGTGCGCGGTCGGCTCCTTCAGGGTGCGGCTGCGGATGGTGGCCGACCTGTCGGCGTAGCGCACGGTGAGGGTGAGGGTGCGGCACACCTTGTCCACGGCGCGCAGCCGGGCGCCCAGCTCCTCGGCGGCCGAGAGCAGGGCGCGGCGGTGGCGGCCGGGGTCCAGTTCGTCGCGATCGAAGGGGCGGTCGGCGGCCAGAATGGGGGTCCCCCCGCTCGAGCGAAGCCGAGAGTGGGGGAGGGAGACGCCGTTGGGGACGACCCGGCCGCGGTCGACGCCCTGCGCCTTCTCGTGCAGCTCGCGGCCGGCCTTCGCGCCGACCAGGCGCTGGAGCGTGGACAGGGGAGCGGCGGCGACCCGGCCGAGGGTGTCGAGGCCGTACTCGCACAGGGTACGGGCGGTCGCGGTGCCGACGCCGGGCAGCTCGGCGACGGGCCTGCCGGCGAGGAACTCCCGTACCTCGCCCTCGGGTACCGCACGGGTAAGCCCCGGCCGGGCGTCCCGCAGGGCCATGCGGGCCAGCATCGGGCCCGGTCCGGCGCCGGTCACGCAGTCGACGCCGTACAGCGCGAGGGCGCGGACGCGGATCACCGAGGCCAGCTCCACGGCGTCGCGTCCGAAGTACCGCTCGGCGCCCCGCAGATCGGCCAGCGCACCGTCCGGCGGCAGCGCCTCGACGACCGGCGTGAACTCCTCCAGCAAGCCGAGCAACTGGGGCAGGGCCGCCTCGTACATCGGCGGCAGTTGGAAACGTACGCAGAGAATGGTCATCCCGCACTCCCCGGACTCCGGTGCCACAACTTCCTTCCCACCGCGGGCCCTTCGCCCGCGGGGCGCAGATCGGCCCATGGGTGCATCTCATACCCCGTGGACATGCGGATGCTCCGCTGCCGCTCCATCGGATCCTGGGCCGCGGAACCCGCCGGCGCCGGCTGCCCGTCCGAACCGGCCAGCCGTCTGCGCGCCGGGCCGTCCCCAAGATCGCCGCCCTGGGTCCCGCCGGTTCCGGCCAACCGCGCCGCGACGCCCTCCAGCCCCTCCTCCCGGCGCACCTCCAGCAGGTCGGCGAGGTTCCAGGCGGCGGAGCCCACCACACTGAGGCTGCGCGGTCCGCGCCGCTGCACCACCCCGCGCACCAGCAGCAGCCACGAGTGGAAGACGGTGTGCGCGCAAGCGTCGTGCGAGTCGTCGAAGAAGGCGAGGTCGACCAGGCCGGTGCCGTCGTCGAGGGTGGAGAAGATGACCCGGCGGCCGGAGCGGATCGGCGGCGTCTGCGTGGCCGCCTTGGCGCCCGCGACCAGCACCGTCTCCCCGTGCCGGGCCTCGCGCAGCCGTTTGGCCGACACCACGCCCAGCTCGTTCAGGAAGGTGCGGTGGTCGTCCATCAGGTTGCGCGAGGCGTCCATGGAGAGCACGCCCAGTTCGGCGCTGAGTCTCTCCGCCGAGGTGAGGTCGGGGAGTCCGGCCGGGGCGGTCCTGCGCCCGCCGGACAGGGGGAGCTGGTCGCCGCGTCCGGCCCGGGCGCCGCGGTGCAGCTCGGCCAGGTGCAGTTGCAGGTCGCGGCGGTTGGCGCCGAACGCGTCCAGCGCGCCGACCTGGGCGAGCCGTCCGGCCAGCGGCCTGCTGGGGCGGGCCCGTTCCCAGAAGTCGAGCAGGGAGGCGTACGGCTGCCCCTCGGCGATCCGCGCCGCCTCGGCCTCGCTGATGCCGTGCACGTCCAAGAGGGCGAGGCGGAGGCCCCACACCTTCGACCGACGGGATTCAGACACCAGTTCGACCCTGTGTGCGACCCCCGACTTGTTCACGTCCAACGGCAGGATCGGCACCCCGCGCCGCCGCGCGTCCGCCAGCAGCAGCCGCTTCGGGTACATGCCGGGGTCGTGCGTGAGCAGTCCCGCGTAGAAGGCGGCCGGGTGATGGGCCTTCAGCCACGCCGACTGGTACGTCGGCACGGCGAAGGCGACGGCGTGCGCCTTGCAGAAGCCGTACGAGCCGAAGGCCTCGACGATCTCCCAGGTCCGCTGAATCGTTTCCGCGTCGTATCCGTTCGCCGTCGCGTGCTGCGCGAACCACACCTTGATCCGTCCCTGCGACTCCGGGTCGGACAGCCCGCGCCGCACCCGGTCCGCCTCGCCGCGCCCGCAGCCGGTCATGATGTCCACGATGTCGATGATCTGCTCGTGGAAGACGACGACCCCGTACGTGTTCTCCAGCGGCTCCGACAGATCCTCGTGCGGGTAGCGCACCGGCGCCCGCCCGTGCCGGGCCTCGATGAACGGCCGCACCATGTCGGCGGCGACCGGACCGGGCCGGAAGAGCGAGATGTCGACGACCAGGTCGTGGAAGGTGGCCGGCTGGAGCCTGCCGACCAGGTCCCGCTGTCCCGGCGACTCGATCTGGAAACAGCCCAGCGTCTCGGCGGAGCGGATCAGCCGGTACGTCGCCGGATCGCCCTCCGGCACCGCGTCCAGGTCCACCTCGGTGCCCGACGCCCGCTTCACCTCGGCGACCGCGTGCGCCATCGCCGACTGCATCCGCACGCCGAGCACGTCCAGCTTGAGCAGTCCGAGGTCCTCCACGTCGTCCTTGTCGAACTGCGCCATGGGCAAGCCCTCGCCGCTGGTCGGCACGACCGGCGTACGGGAGAGCAGGGAGGCGTCCGACAGCAGCACTCCGCAGGGGTGCATGGCGACACCGCGCGGGAGCGCGTCGAGGCCCTCCACCAGCTCCCACAGCCTGCCGTACCGCTCCTTCTCCCCCGCCAACTCCTTCAGCTCGGGCAGTTCCTCCAGCGCGGCGCGGGCGTCGCGGGCGCGGATGTGCGGGAAGGACTTGGCGACGCGGTCGATCTCGGCCGGGTCCATCGACAGGGCGGCGCCCACGTCCCGGATGGCGTGGCGAACGCGGTACGTCTCCGGCATCGCGACCGTGGCCACCCGCTCGGTGCCGAAGCGGCCGATGATCGCGCGGTAGACCTCGAGACGGCGCGCGGACTCCACGTCGATGTCGATGTCGGGCAGTACGACCCGTTCCCTGGACAGGAAGCGCTCCATCAGCAGCCCGTGTTCGACCGGGTCGGCGTGCGCGATGCCGAGGAGGTGGTTGACGAGCGAGCCCGCGCCGGAGCCGCGCGCGGCGACCCGGATGCCCATGCCCCGCACGTCGTCCACCACCTGGGCGACGGTGAGGAAGTACGAGGCGAAGCCGTGGTGGGCGATGATGTCCAGCTCGTGGTGCATCCGCTCCCAGTACACGCGGCGCCGGTCGTAACCGCGCAGCACCATGCCCGCCGCCGCCCGGGAGGCGAGCGCGCGCTGGGCGGTGCGGTGGCCGGCGCCCACGAGGTGCGGTTCGGGGAAGTGGACGGCGCCCATGCCCAGGTCGTCCTCGGGGTCGACCAGGCACTCGGCGGCCGTCGCCCGCGTCTGCTCCAGCAGGCGGTGTGCCACCTCGCGCCGGAAACCCGCGGACTCGACGATCCGCTCGGCGGCGTGCCGCATGGCGCCCGGGTCCTTGAGCCAGGCCTCGCCGGAGTCCAGTTCCCTGGTGGCGTCGATGGGGACCAGGCGGCGGGCGGCGTCCAGGACGTCGGCGACCGGGCCCTGGCCGGGGTCGGCGTAGCGGACGGCGTTGGAGAGCACCGGCCGGATGCCCTGTTCGGCGGCGAAGCCGACGGTGCGGGCGGCCAGGCGCAGGGAGCCGGGGCCGGTCCCTGCACGGCCGTGCCAGACGGCCTCCAGACGCAGGGCGTCGCCGTAGACCTCCCGCCAGGGGACGAGGAGCCGGGCCGCGCGGTCGGGGCGGCCGGCGGCGAGGGCTCGACCGACGTCGGAGTCGGGGCCGAGCAGGACGGTCAGGCCGTCGGCGTGGTTGTCGGCCCACGACAGCAGGGGGGTGCCCTCGGCCGTGTGGGCGGCGGAGACCAGGCGGCACAGGTCGGCCCAGCCGCGGGCGCCGTCCCGGGCGAGGAAGGTCACCCGCGGGGCCGACTCGTCGACGAAGGCACCGCCGCGCACGGGGGTACGGCGCCGGTCCCGGCGTACGGAGGTCTCCGTGCGTTCCGCCTCGGGCTCGGGGGCGGCCACCGCCAGGTCCGCGCCGAACAGCGGACGGACGCCCGCCCTGGCGCAGGCCTTGGCGAAGCGGACCGTGCCCGCGAGGGTGTCGCGGTCGGTGAGGGCGAGGGCGTCCATGCCCCGCTCGAAGGCACGCTCGGCCAACCGCTCCGGGTGGGAGGCGCCGTAGCGGGCGGAGAACCCGGAGACGGTGTGCAGATGCGTGAAACCCGGCACACGCACCTCCCGATCCCATGAACCCGACGCCTTATCGAACGTCTGTTCCCAACTACCTCACCCCCACCATAGACCAATTTTCGAATGCGTGTGCGACATCCGTTCGGCCCCGTCCCACCTGCGCAAACGCCCGCCGGCCCGGACCGTGGGGACATGTCGCACACCCCGGTCACCGACCGTCGCAGCGGCCCCTTCCTCGGTGAGGTGAAGGACGCCGTCACCCCGCGGGCCACCCTGCTCGTGCTCGGCGTGATCGCGCTCCAGTTGCTGTTCATCGCCTCCTACGTGGGGGCGCTGCACGACCCGAAGCCGAAGGACGTGCCCTTCGGGGTGGTCGCGCCCCCGGCGGCCGCCGAACGGACGGTGGACAGACTGGAGCGGCTGCCCGGGTCGCCACTGGATCCGCGCACGGTGGCCGACGCGGCGAGCGCCCGGCGGCAGATCGAGAACCGGGAGATCGACGGCGCCCTGGTCGTCGACCCCTCCGGCCGCACCGACACCCTGCTGGTCGCCTCCGGCGGCGGCACCGTCCTCGCCACCACCCTGGAGGGCCTGGTCACCAAGGTGGAGCGGGCCGAGGGCCGCACGGTGCGGACCGTCGACGTGGCCCCGGCCGCCGCCGACGACTTCGACGGGCTGTCGTCCTTCTACCTGGTCGTGGGCTGGTGCGTCGGCGGCTATCTGTGCGCCTCGATCCTGGCGATCAGCACCGGCGCCCGTCCCGCCAACCCGCGCCGCGCGGCGATCCGGCTGATCGTGATGGCCCTGGTGTCGATCGTCGGCGGGCTCGGCGGCGCGGTGATCATCGGGCCGGTCCTCGGCGCGCTGCCCGGCGGCGTGGTGGACCTGTGGGGGCTCGGCGCGCTGATCACGTTCGCCGTGGGCGCGGCCACCCTCGCACTCCAGGGCGTCTTCGGGATCGTCGGCATCGGGCTGGCGATCCTGCTCGTGGTGATCGCGGGCAACCCGAGCGCGGGCGGCGCCTTCCCGCTGCCGATGCTGCCGCCGTTCTGGAAGGAGATCGGCCCGTGGCTGCCGCCGGGCGCGGGCACCTGGGCGGCCCGCTCGATCGCCTACTTCAAGGGCAACGACACGACCGTCTCCCTGCTGGTGCTGTGGGCCTGGGCGGTCGCGGGGACGGTGATCACGATCCTGGCGTCCGCGCTGCGCCGCGGACGGCAGGAGGCGGAGCTGCCCACCCGGGCCGGCTGACCCGCGGGCCGGCCGACCCACCCCGGGCACGCGGAGCCCCACCGCGGACACGCGGAAGTCCCACCGCGGACACGCGGAGCCCCACCCCGGGCACGCGGAAGTCCCGCCCCTCGCGCGCGGGACGGGACTTCTGCCTGCGATGTGTGTGCGCTCAGCCGATCTGCGTACCGGTGGCCGACAGGGCCTCCGTCACCGGCTGGAAGAAGGTCGTACCGCCGGAGGCGCAGTCACCGCTGCCGCCGGAGGTGAGGCCGATGGCCTTGTCGCCCGAGAAGAGCGAACCGCCGCTGTCGCCGGGCTCGGCGCAGACGTCGGTCTGGATCAGGCCGTTGACGATGTCGCCGTTGCCGTAGTTGACGGTGGCGTCCAGGCCGGTGACCGTCCCGGAGTGCACCTGGGTGGTGGAGCCGCTGCGGGTCACCTCCATGCCGACGGTGGCGTCGGCGGCACCCGAGATGGCCTGGGTGGAGCCGTCGTAGAGGTTCACCTCGCTCGGGTGGTCGACCTCGGCGGTGTACTTGACGAGGCCGTAGTCGTCGTCAGGGAAGCTGGACGCCTCGTTCTCGCCGATGACGTTCCCGGAGAAGTCCGACCAAGTCGTGATGCCCTCCGTGCAGTGGCCGGCGGTGAGGAAGTACGGCTCCCCGCCCTTGGTCACGTTGAAGCCGAGGGAGCAGCGCCCGCCGTTGCCGGTGATGGCGTCGCCGCCCGCGACGAAGGGCTTGTACTCGCCCTTGGTCCGCTTGAGCTCGGCCTTGGCGCCGAGCCCGTCGACCACCTTGGTCAGCTTGGCCCACTCGGCCTTCGAGACCGTGCGGTCGGCGGTGACGACGACCTTGTTGGTGGTCGGGTCGGTCGCCCAGGAGGTGCCCGGGATCGTGGCGTCCTCGGTGAGGGCGGTGCGCGCGCTCTTCAGCTCGGCGAGTGAGTTCTCGACGACTCTCGCCTTGGCGCCGGCCTCCTCGACGGTCTGCGCGGCGGCCTCGTCGAGGACGTTGACCACGAGGCTCTTCGCCTGCGCGTCGTAGTACGTGCCCGCCGCGTCGGTGCCGAGGTCGCCGAGCAGCGTGGAGGCGAGCTTTCCGGCCGCCGTGACCGACAGGGTCTCGGGGGCGGAGGCCTTCGGGGCCTCGCTGGCGTTCGCACTCTGGAAGGTGACTCCCGCGGCGACCAGCGCGGTGATACCCGCGCCGATCACGGCGGCCCGCCGCCTGGGTATGCGTCGGTGCTTCAACTCGTGTCCTCCTGTGGGGGGGTCGGCCCGGGAAGTTGTGGGGACTTCACGGGCCGGAAGGCTGGTTGACGAGCGCTAACTCTCCCAACCCCACAGGGGGCACACAAGGTCGACTTCAGGACGTGCGCACGACAACTTCAGCGCGCACACACGCCCTTCACCATTCATGTCCCTTCCAGCAGGATTCGTGCGGCGAACACTTCAGCAAACGCTACGAGCGAGTAACCGGGAACCGGACGGCAAGACCTGACCCTGTCTCGAATTCACCCCTTGCGCTCCGGCCTCCGAGTGTGCGTCTACACGCGGTGGCGGCACTCCGGCCCGGACGGGAGGGGGCCCTCGCAGCCCGGTCCGGGCAAGAGGAAGCCCCCCAGCCCGCTCCGGACAGGAGGAAGCCCCCCAGCCCGCTCCGGACAGGAGGAAGCCCCCGCACACCGGTTGGTGCACGGGGGCTCGTCGCGCCGCCGACTGCGCTTCGCCGTACGGGCCGCCGGACTAGTAGACGCTGACGCCGTAGGCGTTCAGGGCCTCCGTGACCGGCTGGAAGAACGTCGTACCACCGGAGCGGCAGTTGCCGCTGCCGCCGGAGGTCAGACCGTACGCGGTGCCGTTGCTGCCGTAGAGCGCGCCACCGGAGTCGCCGGGCTCGGCGCAGACCGTGGTCTGGATCAGCCCGCCGACGACGTCGCCGCCGCCGTAGTTGACGGTGGCGTTCAGGGCGGTGACCCGGCCGCTGTGGGTGCCGGTGGTGGAACCGTCACGGATGACGGTGGTACCCACGCTCGGGGTGGCCGCGCGGGTGATGTCCACACCGTTCGCGGTACCGGGCCTGCTGACCGACCCCGAGTACCGCACGATGCCGTAGTCGTTGCCCGGGAAGCTGGAACCGGCCGTCGAGCCGATGACCGAGGTGCGCCCGGAGTTCGAGTACCAGGTGCCCGCGCCGTCGGTGCAGTGACCGGCGGTCAGGAAGTACTCGGCACCGCTGCTGCTGCGGACGTTGAAGCCGAGGGAGCAGCGCCAACTGCTCGCGTAGATGGCGTCACCGCCCTGGATGAGCTTGTTGAACGTGCCGGGGGTGCGCTTGATCGTGAACGCGCCGGCCTTGTCGCCGGCCTCCTTCTTGATCTTCGCGATCTCGGCCTGGGAGACCGTGCTGTCGACCGTGAGAAGCACCCGGCCGGTCTTGCTGTCGACGGCCCAGGCGGTGCCCGGGACGTCGGCCTCGAGCACCGCGCCGCTGGCGCTGTTCAGCTCGGCGGCACTGAAGGTGGCCGGGGTGGGTGCGGCGTTCGCGCTGGGGATCGCGATCGCGGCCGCGGCCACGAGGCCGGAGGATACGGCGATCAGCCGAGTCCGTCTCGTGATGCCGCTGCGGGGGGTGGTGCGCTTGATCCTCACTCTTCATTCCTCCACAAAGGAAGTCGGGGGCCCTCTTGTGGGGTTGGGGCCCGTGAGGCGCAGCCAGGGATGGACGCCCGGGTTCCGGATACGTCGTGACCCTGACAAGCGCTGAGGTTGGAGTATTCGGCCGAACGACCGGTCGGCGCAAGAGTGCCTTTCGGCCGTCAACCTTTGAACGACTTCCGCCAACCCCCGGCGGACCTCAGCGCAGTTCGCGCTCCCCGGCCTCGATGCGGGCGTCCAGCGTGTTCCCCGGCGGCGGCAAGGGGCACACGAAGTGATCGGCGAACGCGCACGGCGGCAGCAGCGCGCGGTTGAAGTCGACCACCGTACGGCCCTCGGCGTCCGGCGCGGCGGGACGCAGGAACCGGAAGCGGTAACTGGTGCTCCCACTGGTGGCGTCGGCGAAGACGGCCCACAGCGAGCCGTCCGCCTCGACGCCCACCTGGAGCGTGAGGTGCCGCCCCGCCAGGGTGAAGGCCAGCTCACCACCGAGACCGAGCCCGCGCTCGCGCCTGTCCGCGTTCGGCACCCGCACGCTGCGCCGCCCGGTGTCGTACGGCGTGCAGCGGCCCGGCACCGACCAGCGCGGATCGTAGGGCGTGGCCGCGATGCCCCGGAACGCCCGGCGCGCCCCGGCGGCCGGGTCGAAGTCGCGCACGCCCCAGACGCCCTCGCGCAACAGGACGACGATCCGCCGCTCACCGCAGGCCACCCGGGCCGCGCTCGCCGGTCCGGGGTCGGCCGTGAGCCGCGCCTCACCGTCGAGGGGCCGCCCGTCCACGGTGAGTCCGTCCGCCCCGGCGGCAGTCAGCAGTACCGCGTCGCCGTCCGCCGTCCAGTTCCCGGGGATGTCCGGAAGTTGCCCCTCCGGATAGTCCTCCAGCCAGTGCGTGCCGGTCAGCGCGAGGGGCCCGTAGGGCGCCGACACCGTCGCGACGCGCTGCTCGTGCCACCGCTTCCACTCGCCGGATGCGTCCGTCGTCATGGGACGACCCTCGCACACCGGACCACCTCAGCAGTTGCAGCCGCAGTCGCAGCCGTCGCAGCCGCACCCGTCGTCACCGCAGCAGTTGCTGCAGCAGTCGCAGCAACTGCAGCAGCCGTCGCACCCGCCGCAGTCGCAGTTGGTGCACCGCCCCTCCTTGCGCTCCCCGCTCCAGGGGTCGTGGTACGTGCCGCAGCACAACTGACACGTACAGGCGAGCCCCAGCCACACGGCACAGCCCGCCAGCAGCCCCCGCCGGTCACGGCGGGGCGGCTCCGGGGGCGTCGGCGCACCGGGGCCGCCCGGGGCTCCAGGGGTACCGGGAGGGGCGTACGGGTGACTGCCGTGGGCGCAGGAGACGGTGCCGAAGGCGCGGTCGACGGAGTTGCCCAGCTCGTGCACGAGCAGCCGGTGCACCAGCCGGCCGTCGCCGAACTCGACCGCACGCAGTGCGAGCCGCACCCCGTGCACGGCGTCGTCGGCCAGCCGCCGGGCCTCCGTGAGCGGGGTCCCGGTGGCGGTGAGCGGGTTCCAGGCGCCCGACGCGGCGTCAGTCTCCCTGTCCTCCACGGCGTCGAGGAGGTGGGCGAGCCGGCCGAAGAGGCGCCCGGCCTCGGCGAGCGGCTCCGCGTTGTGCGGCCGCCCGGCGAGGTGCGCGGTGTGCGCGAACGCGGCGGCGGTCGCGGTCTCGGTCGGCTCGGTGACGGTGAGCAGGGGCGTGCCGGGCCCGGCGAGCGCCTCGATGCCGCCCTGCCGGTCCACGGCGTCGACCAGTACGGCGGTGTCGAACCCGACGGCACCGCCGCCGCGCGCTCCGGCCGCGTCCCAGCCGGTGGCGATGCGGCGGGCGGCGAGGGCCACCGGCCGGCGGGCCAGCAGTCCGTCCCCGTCGGCGACGTGGTCGCGCACCTTGGCGGAGGCCAGCACCAGGGATACGGCCGCCGCGAGCCGGGCGCCCTCACCGTGCGCGACGGACGCGGTGCGCATCCCGCGCAGCGGACACGGCCCCGCCGTACGCCGCCCGGCCCCGGACCCGCGGCCGGCCTGAGCCTCCGTCAAAACCGATATGAGCAGCCCGTCATAGTTCGTCACGATTCGCGCGAACTGGCCGTGATCCTTGCGCAGGGCGAGGCACAATCCGCACAAATGCGCCATCCACTGGCTCGTGAGGCTTTCCCCGAGCCGGTGCCTGCAAGGCCTGACGATTCCGAACACGACATTCCCCCGTGGTCCCTGCGACGTTGAGCTGCGGCATCGTATCGACCGTCGCGTTCACCCGTACGCACCCCGCCTCACCCGTACGCCGGGAAGAATCATATTTCACTCACAGTCAGCATCCGTTTGGGAAACGACCCTTGGGACACAAGGACTCTCGACGGATTCGCTGTGCACCAGTACCGTCACAAACCCCCCGGGCGGCGTCTATCCACTTGGCGCGACGTCCGCATCATGGATGACCATAGGGATGCGGAAGCACGAAAGACCGCTGTGAGAGGAGGCGTCCATGGGATCGGTACGCAAGGCGAGTGCGTGGCTCGGCCTCGTCGACGACAACGATGACGAGCGTTACTACGACGACGACTACACCGAGGGCACCGAGTCCGGGGACGCCTGGGTCACGGACCCGCGGGTGAAGGTGGCCTCGGACGTGGCCGAGGAGAAGGGCCGCCGCATCGCGACGGTCACCCCGGACAGCTTCCGGGACGCACGGGCCATCGGTGAGCTGTTCCGGGACGGGGTCCCGGTCATCGTGAACCTGACGGCCATGGAGGGCACCGACGCCAAGCGCGTGGTCGACTTCGCGGCCGGGCTGATCTTCGGCCTGCGCGGTTCGATCGAGCGGGTGTCCACCCGGGTGTTCCTGCTCAGCCCGGCCGACACCCAGGTCATCAGCGGCGAGCCCGCCGCGCACCGTTCCGACGGTTTCTTCAACCAGAGCTGAGGCGGGGCCGCACACCACGGCCCCGCTCCCCCGCCCCGCCGGGTCCACCCCGCCGGGCCCCCACCGGGTCCGCCCCCGCCGGTCTCCTACCGGAAGGCGTCGAGTCCGGTGAGCGCCTTGCCCAGCACCAACTGGTGCATCTCGACGGTGCCCTCGTAGGTGAGCACCGATTCCAGGTTCGTCGCGTGCCGCATCACGGGGTACTCGAGGGAGATCCCGTTGGCCCCGAGAATCGTGCGGGCCGTACGGCAGATGTCGATGGCCTCGCGTACGTTGTTGAGCTTGCCGAAGCTGACCTGCTCGGGACGCAGGCGGCCGGCGTCCATGCGCCGCCCCAGGTGGTGGGCGAGCAGAATCCCCTTGTGCAGTTCGACCGCCATGTCGGCGAGCTTGGCCTGGGTGAGCTGGAACCCTCCGATGGGCCGCCCGAACTGCTCCCGCGTCTTCGCGTACTCCACGGCCGCCTCGAAGGAGCTGCGGGCCGCGCCCATCGCGCCCCAGACGATGCCGTAGCGAGCGTGCGAGAGACAACTGAGCGGTCCGCGCAGGCCGGTCGCCTCCGGCAGCACGGCGTCGGCGGGCAGCCTTACGTCGTCGAGGACCAGCTCGCTGGTGACGCTGGCCCGCAGGGACCACTTGTGCCTGATCTCGGGCGCGGAGAAGCCGGGGCTGTCGGTGGGCACGACGAAGCCGCGGATTCCGTCCTCGGTCCGCGCCCAGACGACGGCGACACCGGCCACCGACCCGTTGGTGATCCACATCTTGCGCCCGTTGAGCACCCAGTCCCCGCCGCCCTCGCGCTTGGCGTGGGTGCGCATGTTCGCGGGGTCCGAGCCGTGGTCGGGCTCGGTCAGCCCGAAGCAGCCGATGACCTCGCCGGCGGCCATCCGCGGCAGCCAGGCCTGCTTCTGCTCCTCGCTGCCGAAGCGGTGGATGGCGTACATGGCGAGGGAGCCCTGCACGGAGACGAGCGACCGGATGCCGGAGTCGGCCGCCTCCAGCTCCAGGCAGGCGAGCCCGTACTGCACCGCGGTCGCGCCGGCGCAGCCGTGGCCCTTGAGCGACATGCCGAGCGCGCCGATGCCGCCGAGCTCCCGGGCCAGTTCCCGGATGCCGGGCAGCTCGCCCTTCTCGTACCAGTCCGCGATGTGCGGCAGCACGCGGTCGGCGGCCCAGTCCCGCACGGTGTCCCGGATCGCCAGGTCCTCCGGTTCCAGGAGGTCGTCGATGCCGAGGGGGTCGGCGGGGTCGAACGCGGGCGACTTGAGGGACGAGGCCATGGGAACACCCTCCGGGAGGACGTGAAAACTAGCGCCGCTAGTTACGGTTGCACGCCGACGTTACGATGCGGCGCCCCGCACGTCCACCATGCTCTCCCGCCCACGCGCCCCCGTTCACCGCCGACCGGGGGTGAACAGCCGGCCGGTGCGCGGACGGGAGACCGGACCGTTCACACCGACACGCGGGAGTCCACCGGGTCCCGCGGCGCCGGGACGGAGACCGCCTCGCACTGCATGACCCGCGGCAACCGCGACGCCATCACCGCCCCCAGCAACAACAACCCCGCACTCACCACAAGCGTCACATGCAGCCCGTGCACGAACGCGTCGGCGGCCGCCCGCCGCAACGCGACCCCCGCGGGCCCCCCGAGCTGCGCGGCAACCTCGTACGCCTCCCCCAGCGAATGCCCCGCCGCCACCGACGCCGGGGCCGGCACCCCGGGCACGCCCCCCGTCAGCCCGGGCGCGTACGCCGCGTTCATCACGGTGCCCAGCAGCGCGATGCCGATCCCGGCACCCAACTGGTACGACGTCTCCCCGATCGCCGCCGCCCCGCCGGCCTGCTCCTGCGGCGCCTCGCTCAGCATCGACTCGTACGCCCCGAAGAGCGTGGTCTCCAGCCCGAAGCCGAGCAGCACGAACCCGGACAGCATCAGGGCCCAGTCGTCGGCCCGGCCCATCGCCGTCAGCAGCAGCACCGCCACGGCCGTCAGGCAGAACCCGGCGCACACCATCCGGCGCGGCCCGAACCGCCGCAGCATCCGCGCGCCCGCCAGCCCCGCCGCCATGGCCGCGAAGGTAAGCGGCAGCAGCCGCAGCCCGGTCTGGAGCGGGGACAGCCCGAGCACCAGTTGCAGGTACTGCGCCGCGATCAGCTCCAGGCCCACCAGCGCCAGCATCGCCAGCACGATGCACCCCACCGAGGTACTGAACGCCGGCCGCCGGAACATCTCCAGGTCCACCAGCGGATGCGTACGCCGCCGCTGCCGTCGCACGAAGGCGACCAGCAGGGCCGCGCCCACCACCAGCGGCAGCACGGTGAACACGCTCGCCGCCGGCTCCCCGCCACCCAGCCGCTTCACACCCAGGACGACGCCGAACAGGCCGACCGCCGCCATCAGCGCGCCGACGACGTCCCAGGGCCCGCGGCCGTCGCCCTTCGACTCGGGCAGCAGCAGCCGCCCCACCGGAAGGCTGACCAGCATCAGCGGGATGTTGACGAGGAAGACCGAACCCCACCAGTAGTGCTCCAGCAGGAAACCGCCGAGCAGCGGGCCGACCGCCGCGCCGACCGCGGCCACGGCGCTCCAGACGCCGATGGCCAGCGCCCGCTCCCGCCGGTCGGGGAAGACCTGGCGCAGGATCGACAGGGTCGCCGGCATGATCATCGCGCCACCGACGCCGAGCAGCGCGCGAGCCATGATCAGGACGTGGGCGCTGTCGGCGAGGGCGGCCAGCGCGGAGGCGACGCCGAAGAGCGCGTAGCCGAGCAGCAGGACCCGTCTGCGGCCCACCCGGTCACCCAGCGTGCCGAACAGGATCAGCAGCGAGGCGCAGACGAGCGGATAGACGTCGACGATCCAGAGCAGTTCGATCGCGCCGGGCCTGAGGTCCTCGGTGACGGCGGGGACCGCCACGTGCAGCACGGTCGCGTCGACGGCGACGAGCAGCAGGCTGACGCAGAGGACGACCAGAACCACCCAGCGGTTGGCACCGGCCCCGGCCGCCCGACGGCGCAGCGCGGCGGCAGCCGTGGTCGTCCCGGACATGTACGTACCTCCAAGATGTTCCCTCGCGTCCGGCGGGCCACGCGGGGTGGGGACTCCCCTGCGGCTCGGCCGGAGAGGAGCGGGGGCTCCGGGCCGTGCAACGGAACGCGAGTGACTCGCCAGAGTACGCGAGAGAGGGCTCCGCACACGTGGCGGGCCTCACACATCCCGCGTCACCTGTGTGGCATGCGCCACTGCGGCCGCGGCCCCACCCGCCCCGGCCGGCGGGCCGCCACCACGCCCGGCGGATAATCGAGCCCGTGACCGATCTTGGAACGCGCACGGCGGGCCGCCCCGGTGCCCTGCGCCGGGCCGCCCCGGCGCTCGTCGGGTACGCGGCAGTGCGCGCCCTGGGCCTGCTCACCCTGGCCCTGTGGAGCGCCGCGCGCGACAAAAGCGCGTACACGCTGCTGACCGCCCGCTGGGACTCCCTCTGGTACACCAGGGTCGCCGAGCTCGGCTACGGCTACGAGGTGCGCCTCCCGAACGGCGACGTGCACTCCGACCTGGCCTTCTTCCCCCTGCTGCCCTGGCTGGAGCGGATCGGCGCGGCGGTGACGCCGTTGTCGTACGCCGACGCGGGTTTCCTCGTCGCCGTGCTCGCCTCGCTCGCCGCGGCCTGGGGGGTCTTCGCGGTGGCGGAGCACGTGTACGGCCGCCGGGCGGGCGTGTGCGCCGTACTCCTGTGGGCCGTGCTGCCGGTCGGGATCGTGCAGTCGATGGCGTACAGCGAGTCCCTGTTCACGGCACTGGCCGCCTGGTCGCTCTACGCGGTGCTGACCGGGCGCTGGGTGACGGCGGGGGCGCTGGCCGCACTGGCCGGGCTGACCCGCCCGGTCGGGCTGGCGGTGGCGGCGGCGGTGTGGGCGGCCGCGGTCGTGGCATTCGTGCGAAGCCGGTGCACCGTCGGCCCGGACGGCGCCCGCGGCCCGGAGCGCGCCCCGGGGGACGGCGCGCGGCGCGCACTCGGCATGCTCCTCGCGCCCCTGGGCGCCGCCGGTTACGTGCTGTGGGTCGGACACCGCACGGGCAACGGCCCGCTCGGCTATCTCGACGTCCAGGCCGGCTGGCGCAACGGCTTCGACGGCGGCGTCGCCTTCGCCCGCTTCGTCGCCGCGAAGTTCACGTCGTTCCCGTCGGCCCTGGCGGGCGTCGGCCTGATCGCCGGGGTCGCCCTGCTGGTCTGGCTGTACGTCGTGTGCGTACGGCAGCGCCAGCCGCTCGCGTTGCTGGTGTACGCGGGGACCGTCACCGTCCTCTCCCTGTGCGCGTCGAGCTACTTCGGCTCGAAGCCCCGGCTGCTGATGCCCGCCTTCCCGCTGCTGCTGCCCCTCGCCGTCGCCCTGGCCCGACCGCGCGCCTCCAGGTCGGCGCTGGTCGTGGGGGGTGTCGCGGTGGCGTCGGCGGTGTACGGGGCGTTCTGGCTGAACGGCTCCGGCCCGCCCTGACCGGCCCGGGCCGGCCCGATGGCCGCCGGGAGAATTCCGCACCAGCATTCGGTGAACGAATTCATAAGCACGATAAAACCGCCGACCGGACCGATCAAAGGAATTGAAGTCCGCAGTGCGGCCTGATTACGGATTCCTCGAAAACAAACCACCGCCTGAGAGGAATCCCACATCACATCGTCATCACAAAGCCGTTGATTCGTCCGGGATCACTCCTCACTCGCTGTAACGTCGATTGGGTGCGTACCGAACGGAACCTCACCCGTCTGGACCGGGTGTTCGCGAGACTGGACCGGGAGCCGGAACGACCGGCCCACCTCGATGTGCCGGAGATGAGCCGGCACAGGATTGCGCTGTTCGCCGGGACCCTCGCGTTCTATATCGCGATCGTGTGGGCCGTACTCATCACCTCGTGGCTGGTCCGGCTCGACTGGCAGGTCATGTTCTTCCGGCCCTACCAGCAGTGGCCGGAGATCCACGCGTTCGTCGACTACTACGTGGTGCTCGGCCAGCGCGGCCCCACCGCGGTGATGGTCGCGGCGTGGCTCGGCTGGCGCTCCTGGCGGCAGCACACGCTGCGGCCCCTGCTCGCGCTGGGCGTCTCCCTGCTCCTGCTGAACGTCACGGTGGGCGCCGCCAAGATCGGTATGGGCCGGCTCGGGCCGCACTACGCGACCACGATCGGCGCGAACGAGATGTGGCTCGGCGGCGATATATTTCCGAGCGGTCACACCGCGAACGCCGTCGTGACCTGGGGCATCCTGGCCTATCTGGCCTCGACGCCGAGGGCGCGGCGCTGGCTGTCGGCCCTGTCGGCGGTCACGTCACTCGGGGTGGGCATGTCCACCGTCTACCTCGGTACGCACTGGCTCAGCGACGTGCTCCTCGGCTGGGCCGCGGGGCTGCTGATCCTGCTGGCACTGCCCTGGTTCGAGCCGCTGATCACCCGGTCCGAGGCCTGGATCCTCGGCCGGCGCGACCGCTGGTTCGCCCGCCTGGGCCGTACGGCGGCGACGCGGCGGCCGGTCGGCCCGCCCGCGGTCCTCACGCCGCCCGCCTCCGGCCGGGCCGAGCCCCCGGCCCGCGAGCCGGTCGCCGCGCCCCGCACCCGGGCCCCGGCGTACCTGGCCCCGGGCCCGCACACGGCCCGCTCGGACCGTACGCCGGTGACCCCGGCCGGCAGCCGCCGGCCGCCGCACGCCGACCGCCATCCGCGCGGCGCGGCCCCGGCCGCGCGCCCCGTGTCGGGCGGCTGACCGACCGTCCGCACCACGGCGCGAGGGCCGGTACGCACAGCCCCTCCCCCGCGCGTCAGCCCTTCCAGGACCGCGCCACGCGGCCGTCCTTCACCTCGAAGTTGAGGCGGCCCACGCGGTACTCCATGGTGATGACCGCCCCCGGTGCCAGTGACCGCACCGTCGACCAGCCACGCTCTCGCGCGAGCCGTTCGGCCGCGCCGGATTCGAGGCCGACGTAGGCGTCCGGACTGTCCTGTGGTTCGGCCGGGGGTGTCGGAATCGGTGCCATGCCGCCACGCTAAGCCCTGCTCCACGACCGGGGAAGCCCAGGCCGGTAACACGGACCACAGACACACCTACGGTCACATTTCTGTCACAGGATCACGGTCCCTGTTTTGGTCGAACTCCGTCACACGGACGGACGGTTTTGTGCGCCTTGCGCGGGCACGCCGGGTGAATTGCCGCGTGTCGCGTCGCCTCATCGAATAGACGGACGGAAAAGGCCTTCGAAGCGGCCCCGGAGCTCCCCTGCATTTCGCGTTCGAACGGCTGCGAACGGACTTGCGGATGACTTGCGGATGACTTGCGGAGACCGGACATCAGCACAGGAAACACATCGCCCGCTCACAGGTTTCCGTCGTCGGCCCCGGGCCGCTCGGACCGGCACAGGGCGCGGGTCAGCCGGTCCCGTCCGGTCCGGATCGCCTCCGTCAGCCCGGCCGGCTCCAGCACCTCGAAGTCGAAGCCGAGCATCATCAGGTGCACCACCATCACGTCGAGGCCCCCGGCGCCCGTGCGCAGGAGGCAGGTGTCCGGGCCCTCCTCCTCCAGGACCCCCGCGGTGGGCGAGATCCGCTCGGCGGCCTCCTCCCGGGACACCAGCAGCCGGACGACCGCGTGGGTGGCGTACGCGCGCGTGGAGACGCCCTCGGAGACATAGGCGGCCAGGTCCTCGGCAGGCGGCTCGCGCGGGACGAAGCGGGGGCCGTGCGGCGGCTTCGGGGTGACGCGGTCCACCCGGAAGGTGCGCCAGTCCGCGCGGTCGAGGTCGAAGGCGACCAGGTACCAGCGGCGCTCCGAGCACACCAGCCGGTAGGGCTCGACGCTGCGGCGGCTCTCGGTGCCGTCGTGGCCCCGGTACCCGAAGCGCAGCCGCTCGCCGTCCCGGCACAGGTTGGCCAGCTCGGTCAGGACGTTCGGGTCGACGGCGGAGGGCCCGGGGCCGCTCAGCATCGGCACGGTGAAGGCGTTGAGGGCGCCCACGCGGCGCCGCAGCCGGTTCGGCAGCACCTGCTCCAGCTTGGCGAGGGCACGGACGGAGGTCTCGCCGATGCCCTCGACGCCCTGTCCGGCGGCGGTGCGCAGCCCGACGGCGACGGCGACCGCCTCGTCGTCGTCCAGCAGCAGCGGCGGCAACTCGGCACCCGCGCCGAGCTGGTAGCCGCCGCCGGTGCCGGGGCTGGCGTTGACCGGATAGCCCAGCTCGCGCAGCCGGTCCACGTCCCGGCGTACGGTGCGCGGGGAGACGCCGAGGTGGTCGGCCAGGTCGGTGCCGGACCACTCGCGGTGGGCCTGGAGCAGGGAGAGCAGGCGCAGGAGTCGTGCCGAGGTCTCGAGCATGGCGCCGAGTCTGCCAGCGGTCGCGGACAGGTTCTGTCCGCGGTCGTTCGCCGGTGGTCGTCCTGGAGGTGGTCGTTCGCCGGTGGTCGTCCCGCACGCGGTCGTCCGCCGGTGGTCGTTCGCCGGTGGTCGTCCCGCACGCGGTCGTCCGCCGCTGGTCGTCCCGCACGCGGTCGTCGTGCGCGCGACCGTCCCTCTCCGCGGTCGTCGTGCGCGCGGGCGCCCCTTCCGCGGTCGTCGTGCGCGCGACCGTCCCTCTCCGCGGTCGTCGTGCGCGCGGGCGCCCCTTCCGCGGTCGTCGTGCGCGCGACCGTCCCTCTCCGCGGTCGTCGTGCGCGCGGGCGCCCCGTCCGGGGTCGTCGTGCGCGCGGGCGTTCCTCCCGCGGTCGCTCTCCTCGCGACCGTTCCTCCCGCGGTCGTCCTCTCCCCGGGCCGTCACCGCTCCAGCGGGGTGACCGAGAGTGACAGGTCGTTGTCCCGGGTGTAGTACGGGCCGGCCTCCACGGGGCCGTACGGCGTCCGCACCCGCGCGCGTGGATAGATGAACAGGGGGTGCTTGTCGGCGACGTCGTCCAGCAGCCGCGCGAGGCGCACGACCGGCCCGGGCTCACCGGCGGGCCGCAGCCACAGGTCCCACTCGCCCGGCGCCAGGGTGTCGTAGGGCACGGTGAACCCGAACTCCGCCCGGTCGGTCGCGACCTCCAGCCGGCGTACGTCACCCTCCGGGGCGCCGGATCCGGCCCGCAGCTCGACGTGGGCGCCGGGGGTGAGCTGGGTGCCGTACACCCGTCCACGCACCGTCAGTCCGCCGTCCGCGAGGCCGAGCTCCCCCGTCTCCGCGTGCGGGGCGCGCAGCCAGCTCCGGACGGTGAGGTTGCCCTGCCGGGTGGCGTACGGGATGCGGACGGCGACGTGGCCGAGCAGTCCGCCGGGGGTGCGGTCGGCGAGGGAACGCAGGTCGGTGACGCCGGGCACCAGGCGCCGCGGCTCGCCGTCGGACAGGCGCGCGTAGGCGTCCCAGCGGCCCTCGGGCAGGGCCACGCTGCTGGGCAGCGCGGCGCGCAGCCGGCCCGCGGAGGCCGGGGCCAGCGGCAGGCTGACCGTGTCGCCGGCGGCCTCGGCGTCGCGGCGGCGCAGTATGAGCAGGGCCGCCCGGGTGTCCTCGTGCGCGGCGACGTCGAAGGTCAGGCCGCCGGCGGAGTCGCCGATGCAGTCGGCGCGCAGCGGGGCGGCCGGTGGGGCCGGCGGCGTCATGCGGTGCGGTTCCTCCCTGGGCTTCTCGTCGTCCGGTTAGACCCGGAACCCCGCCTTCTGGTTGCTCGTGTCCGATTGCGATGTGGTCACGGCCGGAAGGCGGGGCGGACGGCCTGCCGCGGTGGGCCCAGGGTGCGGTGACGCGCGGCGGACCGGTGGCTCAGAGTTCGAGACGCCGGCCGGGCAGGATCACGTCGGGGTCGGCGCCGATGACGGCCTCGTTGGCGGCGTACAGGCGCTGCCAGGTGGTGCCGTGCCGGTCGGCGATGCCGCTCAGGGTGTCCCCCCGACGGACGGTGTAGTCGCCGCGGGAGGCGCCGCGGTCGGTGTGGGCACTCTGCCGGGCCGGCGCCCTCGACGGCTCGGCGGCGGGCTTCGAGGGCTCGGCGCGCTCGGACGGGGCCGTCCGGGGCGGGGCCGTCCGGGGCGGGTTGGCGGCGGCCGGTGCGCCGCCCCGGGCCCCGGCCCGGGAGGAGCAGGTCGGCCAGGCTCCCCAGCCCTGGGCGCGTTGGACCTTGGTCGCCACGGCGATCTGCTGGGACTTCGTCGCCTTGTCGGCGGTCGGCGCGTAGGCGGTGCCGCCGTACGCGCGCCAGGTGGCGGCGGCGAACTGGAGTCCGCCGTAGTAGCCGTTGCCGGTGTTGATGTGCCAGTCGCCGCCGCTCTCGCACTGGGCGATGCGGTCCCACACTCCGCGGTCCGCCGCTGCGGCACCGCCGGTCGCGGCCAGCAGTCCGAGGGGCGCGAGCAGTGCCGCCCCGGCGAGGACCGCCGTCGTACGATTCCTGAGAACGTTGCCGCGAGTGGTGGTATCGGCACATTCGGACATGCGTTTCCCTCTCCACGGACCCGGGGTCCCCCAAGGCGGGGCACGCTCGCCGCGCACAGCACGCGGTCGTCGCGCTCCGCCCCGTCCGCCGGTGGCCGTGGTGGGGCCGGTGGTGCGTTCGGCGGACGTACCCGAGCGGTGCTCGTTGCACACGGCGGAGGAATCTATGGAGCCCGTCCGGCCGGATCAACCAACGGCCCGTCACTCCAGGCCAGTCCTCCGTTACCTTGGGTATCAGCGATTTCCGGACACCCACTTCATTCGCTGATTTCCTGATTTGTCGACCAACCGGCATGACGATCTGTGACCCACCTCACCGGTTCAACACCCTTGCGCTTCAAACCAGTTGACGGTGAGTGAGCGATTCCGGCCGACAGATGACCGTGCGCGCCGGATGGTTCGATTCCGTTGGCCATGGGGCGTGACTCCCGCCACAGATCGCCCGTTGTCTGTGCATGAGCCGGGGACCCGCCCGGACCACGGCCCGGGAGCCCCCGGTCCGGCCACGCACCGCATCCCGAGGGAGCCCCCCGTGCCGCGCATGCTCGACGTCAGCGACGACGTACGCGCCGAGATCGGCGACGAAGAAGCCGACCGCCTGCTCGCCGGGGAGTCCGCCCCGGGCAGCTACGACTGCACGTCCTGCCGCACCCCGGGCGACTGCGAGCAGGAGCGCACCAGCACCGTTCTCTTCATCGGGGACGAGACCGCCGTCCTCGCCTTCGCCCACGCCGGCTGTCTGCCCTCGCAGGTCGTCAAGGTCACCGAGGAGCAGCTCCAGGGCGCCGTGAAGTCCATCAACGCCGACACCGCCCGCCCCGGGCCCGAGCAGGCCGCGCCGGAGAAGGTCGCGCCCGAGCAGGCCGTGCTCGGCGTCACCAGCGGGCTGATCCTGATCGCCGGGGAGCTGCACCCGGCCCTCGTGGTGGAGCCGACCGGCCCCATCGCGCGGCCCGGCACGTCCGGCGTCGGCGACGACTTCCTGCCGCTGCTCATCGAACAGGGCTTCATGCCCGTCACCAAGCTGTCCACCACGCCGGCCGTGCTGCACGGCTGGTCGGTGCTGCTCGCGATGGGCCAGCTCCACGCGGTGCTCCAGCCGGGGACGAACGGCGGCCGGCCGGTGGCGTGGTGGCAGGCGCACCAGCCCCTCCAGGTCACCGAGGGCTGGCGCACGGCGGTCAACAAGCACCAGCAGGTGCTGATGTTCGCGGCACCCGTCGGCTCGATCGGACGGCAGCCGCGCGAGGACCTGCTGCGGGACGCGCTGGACAAGGCGGCGGCGAACGGACAACTGGTCGCGGCGGCACTGCCGCTGGCGGGAACCTGAGCACCGCCGTCCGTGCGACTGCCGGACGGCCACGGCCTGGGCCGCATCTCTTCCAGCGCAAGGTCGTTTGGACATACGTGTACGCATACGACGCCTTCCACCGCCAGGGCGGCCCCTCGGCCACGCCGATCTACGACGCGCTCTACGCCGAGTACGTCAGGTCCTTCCGATCGTTGCCGGGCGATCGCAGCGGCGAGGAGGAGCTGGGATTCACGTCCTTCCGGAGCATCCCGCGCAGCAGGGGCGCGTACAGCGCCTACAGCTCGGGGGCCCACAGCGCCCGCGTCGGCCAGCAGTCGGTGTGGCAGCGCGTCGGCACGCACCACGTCCCGGCCGCCCTGCCACCGGCTCCGCGCAGAGGCGCCTGACAACCACCGAGACGACGAGAGAGGGCGACCCCGGCCGGGGTCGCCCTCTCTCGTCGTCTGCGCCGGTGCTCCTACTTCTTCTTCGCGCCGCGCTTCTCGCGCACCCGCACCGAGATGTGGATCGGCGTCCCCTCGAAGCTGAACTCCTCGCGCAGCCGGCGCTCGATGAAGCGCCGGTAGCCCGCCTCGATGAAGCCGGAGGCGAAGAGCACGAACCGCGGGGGCTTGGTGCCCGCCTGCGTGCCGAACAGGATGCGCGGCTGCTTGCCGCCCCGGACCGGGTGCGGGTGGGCGGCGACCAGCTCGCCGAGGAAGGCGTTCAGCCGGCCCGTCGGGACACGGGTCTCCCAGCCGGCCAGGGCCGTCTCGATCGCCGGGACCAGCTTCTCCATGTGCCGGCCGGTCTGCGCGGAGACGTTGACCCGCGGCGCCCACGCCACCTGGCCGAGCTCGGTCTCGATCTCCCGCTCCAGGTAGTAGCGGCGCTCCTCGTCGAGGGTGTCCCACTTGTTGTAGGCGACGACGATCGCGCGTCCGGCCTCGACGGCCATGGTGACGATCCGCTGGTCCTGGACCGAGATCGACTCGGAGGCGTCGATGAGGATGACGGCGACCTCCGCCTTCTCGACGGCGGCGGCGGTGCGCAGCGAGGCGTAGTAGTCGGCGCCCTGCTGGAGGTGGACCCGCTTGCGGATGCCCGCCGTGTCGACGAACTTCCAGGTCACGCCGCCCAGCTCGATCAGCTCGTCGACCGGGTCGCGGGTGGTGCCGGCCAGCTCGTTGACGACGACGCGCTCCTCGCCCGCCACCTTGTTCAGCAGCGAGGACTTGCCGACGTTGGGGCGGCCGATCAGGGCGATGCGGCGCGGGCCGCCGACGGCGGTGCCGAAGGTCTGGGCCGGGGCCTCGGGCAGGGCCTCCAGGACGCGGTCCAGCATGTCGCCGGTGCCGCGGCCGTGCAGCGCGGAGACCGGGTGCGGCTCCCCCAGGCCCAGCGACCACAGGTAGGAGGCGTCGGCCTCGCCGCTCTGGCCGTCCACCTTGTTGGCGCACAGCACGACGGGCTTGCCGGCCTTGCGCAGCAGCCGTACGACCGCCTCGTCGGTGTCGGTGGCGCCGACCTTGGCGTCCACGACGAAGACGACCGCGTCGGCGGCCTCGATGGCGTACTCGGCCTGCGCGGCCACGGAGGCGTCGATGCCGAGGACGTCCTGCTCCCAGCCGCCGGTGTCGACGACCTTGAAGCGGCGGCCGGCCCATTCGGCCTCGTAGGTGACGCGGTCGCGGGTGACGCCGGGCTTGTCCTCGACGACGGCCTCGCGGCGGCCGATGATCCGGTTCACCAGGGTCGACTTGCCGACGTTGGGACGGCCGACGACGGCGAGGACGGGCAGCGGGCCGTGCCCGGCCTCCTCGAGCGCGCCCTCGACCTCCTCGGCGTCGAAGCCCTCTTCCGCGGCGAGCTCCATGAACGCCTCGAATTCGGCGTCGCCAAGCGCCCCGTGGTCGTGCTCCTCGCCCGAGCCCTCGGAGTGGGTGTGGTCGTTCATGAAGTCCGTACCTCGTTCATCGTGGTGATCGTGGCGCACCCTGCTTCGCCGGGCGGGCCACTACTCAGTGTCGCCTAGCGCCCGGTGAGGCGCCTGGCGTTTTCCAGGTGCGCGGTGAGCTGCTTCTGGATGCGTTCGGTCGCCTCGTCCAGCGCCTTGCGGGTCCGCCGTCCGCTGCCGTCGCTCGCGTCGAAGGGGTCGCCGAAGACCACGTCGACGCGCGAGCGCAGCGGAGGCAGCGCCTTTATCAACCGCCCGGGCCGGTCGGTGCTTCCCAGCACCGCGACCGGGACGATCGGCGCGCCGCTGCGGACCGCGAAGTACGCGAGCCCGGCGCGCAGCGCGGCGAAGTCGCCCTCGCCCCGGGTGCCCTCCGGGAAGATGCCGAGCACGCCGCCGTTGTCCAGGACGCCCAGCGCCTGGGTGATGGCGGTGCGGTCGGCGGTCGAGCGGTCCACCTTCACCTGGCCGATGCCGAGCAGGAAGGGGTCCAGCGGACCGATGAACGCCTCCTTCTTGATCAGGAAGTGCGTCGGCCGGGGTGCCACGCCCATGACCATCGGACCGTCGATGTTGTGCGAGTGGTTGACGGCGTAGATGACCGGGCCGGCCGCCGGCACCCGCCAGGCGCCCAGCACGCGCGGCTTCCAGAACCCGTACATCAGGCCGACGCCGATGCGCCGCCCGATCTCGGCGCCCCTCTCGGAGGGAACGGGCGGGGTGGAGGGTGCGGTCACTTCCCCGCCCGCTTCTCCTCGACGAGGGTGACGACGCACTCGATGACCTGCGCGAGGGTGAGGTCGGTGGTGTCCACCTCGACCGCGTCGTCCGCCTTGGCCAGCGGCGACGCCTTGCGGCTGGAGTCGGCCGCGTCCCGCTTGATCAGGGCCTCGCGGGTGACGTTGACGTCGGCACCCTTGAGCTCACCGCTGCGGCGGGCGGCGCGTGCCTCCGCCGAGGCGGTGAGGAAGATCTTGAGGTCGGCGTCCGGCAGCACGGTCGTCCCGATGTCCCGGCCCTCGACCACGATGCCGTGCGGCGCGGCGGCGGCGATCGTGCGCTGCAGCTCGGTGATCCGGGTCCGCACCTCGGGGACGGCGCTGACCGCGCTGACCTTGGAGGTGACCTCCTGGGTGCGGATCGGGCCGGCCACGTCCACGCCGTCGACCGTGATGGCGGGGCCCGCCGGGTCGGTGCCGGAGAGGATCTCGGGCTTGCCGGCCGCGGCGGCGACGGCGTGCGGGTCGCCGGTGTCGATGCCGTTGTTGACCATCCACCACGTGATCGCCCGGTACTGGGCGCCGGTGTCCAGGTAGCTCAGGCCGAGCTGTGCGGCGACGGCCTTCGACGTGCTCGACTTGCCCGTGCCGGAGGGGCCGTCGATGGCGACAATCACGGCCGGGGCGGTCGGGGCGGCGCCGTTTTCCACGAGGGGACACCTTCCTGGTGCGGTGCGGTGGGTGGGGTGCGGGACGCGAACGCGTCCCGCACAAGGTTACTGGCTCCGCGGGACCCCTCCGACAGCCGCCCGGGACCCGGTCGTCACTGCCTGATCGCCCAGCCCCTTTCCCTGAGGGCCGCCGTCAGCACCGGAGCGGCCTGGGGCTCGACCATGAGCTGCGTCAGACCGGCCTGCTGCCCGGTCGCGTGCTCGATCCGTACGTCCTCGATGTTGACCCCGGCCCGTCCCGCGTCCGCGAAGATGCGGGCCAGTTGGCCGGGCTGGTCGTCGATGAGGACCGCCACGGTCTCGTAGGCCCTCGGTGCGCTGCCGTGCTTGCCCGGGACCCGTACCTGCCCGGCGTTGCCGCGCCGCAGCACCTCGGCGATGCCGGTGCCGCCCTCGCGGCGCTTGTCCTCGTCGGAGGACTGCAGGGCGCGCAGGGCCCGCACCGTCTCCTCCAGGTCGGCGGCGACGTCGGTGAGCAGGTCGGCGACCGGTCCGGGGTTGGCGGCGAGGATGTCGATCCACATCCGGGGGTCGGAGGCGGCGATCCGGGTCACGTCGCGGATGCCCTGCCCGCACAGCCGTACGGCGGCCTCCTCGGCGTGCTCGAGCCGGGCCGCGACCATGCTGGAGACCAGGTGGGGCATGTGGGAGACGAGCGCCACGGCACGGTCGTGGGCGTCCGCGTCCATCACCACCGGCACCGCGCTGCAGTGCGAGACCAGCTCCAGGGCGAGGTTCAGCACCTCGGTGTCGGTGTCCCGGGTCGGGGTCAGCACCCAGGGGCGGCCCTCGAAGAGGTCACCGGTGGCGGCCAGCGGTCCGGACTTCTCGCGGCCGGACATGGGGTGCGTGCCGATGTACGCCGTCAGGTCCAGCCCCCGCGCCTCCAGCTCGCGCCGGGGGCCGCCCTTGACGCTGGCCACGTCGATGTACCCGCGGGCGGCGCCGCGCTCCATGGCGTCGGCGAGCACGCCGGCCACCAGGGCGGGAGGGGCGGCGACGACGGCGAGGTCGACCGGCCCGTCCGGTGCCTCGTCCGTGCCGGCGCCGAGCGCGGCGGCCGTACGGGCCTGCTCGGGGTCGCGGTCGGCCAGGTGGACGGTGACGCCCCGCCGGGTCAGGGCGAGGGCGGCGGAGGTGCCGATGAGGCCGGTGCCGATGACGAGTGCGGTTCTCACTGGGCGATGTCCTTGCGCAGGGCCGCGGCGGCGCCGAGGTAGACGTGGGCGATCTCGGCACGGGGCCGGTCGGACTCGATGTGGGCGAGGACCCGGACGACGCGGGGCATGGCGCCCTCGATGTCCAGCTCCTGGGCGCAGATCAGCGGGACGTCGGTGATGCCGAGCTTGCGGGCCGCGGCGGCCGGGAAGTCGCTGTGCAGGTCGGGGGTGGCCGTGAACCAGATGCTGATCAGGTCGTCACCGGTCAGGCCGTTGCGCTCCAGGACGGCGGTCAGCAGGGCCGCGACCTGCTCGTCCATGTGCCCGGCCTCGTCCCGTTCCAGTTGGACGGCGCCCCGGACCGCTCGTACCGCCACGGCGATGCTCCTTGCTGACGTGCGTATCGGTTCTTGGTCCGTCCAGCCTAGTCAGCCCGCCGCGTACCGGCCCGGGGCGCCCGTCCCCTGAGACGCTGACCCCGGCCGGAAACCTCTCTTCCCCGCACCCCCGGAGTGACGACATGCCCCACAGCCCGACACGCCGTACGGTTCTCCTCTCCACGGGCGCGGCGGCGCTCGTCGCGGGCTGCGGCGGCGAAGGCGGCGAAGGCGACGCCTCGGCCGCCTCGCCCGGTCGGGAGCTGGCGCCGACGAGCGACATCCCGGTCGGCGGCGGCAGGATCTTCCCCGACGAGAAGATCGTGGTGACCCAGCCGGAGCAGGGCGAGTTCAAGGCGTTCTCGGCGGTCTGCACGCACCAGAACTGCCTCGTGTCGGACGTGCGGGACGGCACCGTCGACTGCGCCTGCCACGGCAGCAGGTTCAGCATCACGGATGGCGCGGTGGAGCGGGGTCCGGCCACGAGGCCGCTGCCCGAGGAGCGGATCGCGGTGCGGGGAAACTCGGTCCGCCTGGCGTGAGGCGTCCGCGCACGCTCCCGGCATGCACCCCGACACCCCTGCGGCCGCGCAGGCCCCGGCTACCCCGCTGGCCCCGGCGGCCCCCCAGGCCCCGGCGCTGCCGGAGATCCTGGTGCGTGACCACACGATCTACGCCTGTGTCATGGGTTCGCGTGCCTTCGGTCGAGGGCCCTGCCGAGGAGCAGTTCGGGTGGGAGCTGGAGCGCTTCTGCGAGCTGGCCCTGCGCGCGAAGCCGAACATCCTGGAGTGCCTGCACTCCCCGCTCGTCGAGCACGCCGACGAACACGGGCCGCGAGCTGCTCGCCCTGCGCGGCGCGTTCCTCTCCCGCCGTTGCGCAGGTCGTGCGTGACCAGGTCCATCTCGACGCCGTCCCGGTCCCACATCCGCGACCTCGTCTCCTCCGGCTCGCGCAGCCCGACCGGGTCGGCGGCGGGCAGCAGGTGCACGCCGCGCAGGTCGACGTCCGAGTCGCGGGAGGGGAAGCCGTAGAGGTGGGCGCCGGAGACGGTGGCGAACAGCACGGGGTAGGGCTGCTCGGCCACCACCGGGGCCAGGTCGATGTCCAGCGCGTCGATCACGCGCTCAAGCGTCCCAGAGCGCTCCGAGGGCGAGCAGGTCATCCCGGTACTCGATGCGGTCGGCCCACCCGGCCGGCCAGGCGTCGGCGCCCAGGTACGCGCCCGCGAAGGCGCCCGCGAGGCAGGCGATGGAGTCGGAGTCGCCCGAGGTGCAGGCACCGCGGCGCAGGGCGGTCAGCGGCTCGTCGACGAAGAGCAGGAAGCAGAGCAGCCCGGCCGCCATCGCCTCCTCGGCGATCCAGCCCTCGCCGACCGCGAGGCAGGGGTCGGTCTCCGGCGAGACGGTGCGCACCGCCTGCTGGAGCCGCTCGAGTACCGCCAGGCACTCGTCCCAGCCGCGCGCGATGAAGTGCTCGGGCGTGGGGTCCTGGGCGCGGCTCCACAGGTCACCGAGCCAGCGCTGGTGGTAGCGGGTGCGGTTGTCGTAGGCGTACGACCGCAACAGTCCGACCAGTCCGGTCGGCTCGGCTCCCTCCGCGAGGAGCCGCACGGCGTGCGCGGTGAGATCGGAGGCGGCGAGCGCGGTGGGGTGCCCGTGGGTGAGCGCGGACTGCAACTGGGCGGCGCCCGCGCGCTGTTCGTCACTGAGGCCGGGGACGAGTCCTATGGGCGCGACGCGCATGTTGGCGCCGCAGCCCTTGGAGTGGACTTGGCTGGCGTCCTGCCAACGGCGGTCCGGGGTCTTGAGAAGGTGGCATGCCTCGAGGCAGGTATTGCCCGGCGCCCGGTTGTTCTCCGGCGACCGGTACCAGTCGACGAACTCCTCGCGCACCGGCCGTTCCATGCGCTCGGGGCCGAGCAGCCCACGGTCCATGGCCGTCCGCAGCCCTTTCCCGAGCGCCAGCGTCATCTGGGTGTCGTCGGTGACGATCGCGGGCCGGGGCAGTTCCATCTCCCGCCACGGGCCGCACTTGGCGAGGATCGACGGGACGTCGTCGAACTCGGTCGGGAAGCCGAGCGCGTCGCCGAGGGCGAGTCCGGTGAGCGCCCCGGTGGCGGCGCGTTTGGTGACGGTGGCCGTGGTCATGCGGGGCGCCCTTCCCGAGGGGTGCGGAGCAGGGGCGGGTGCAGGATGGTGGCCGGGCCCGCGCGGTACAGAGCGGCCGGTTTGCCACGGCCGCCGGTGAGGCGGGCGGCGCCCGGGACGGGTTCGACGAACCCCGGGGTGGCGAGGACCTTGCGGCGGAAGTTCGGCCGGTCGAGGACGGCGCCCCACACGGTCTCGTAGACCTGCTGCAGCTCGCCGAGTGTGAACTCGGCCGGGCAGAAGGCGGTGGCCAGGCAGGTGTACTCCAGCTTGGCGCCGACGCGTTCCCGGGCGTCCGCCAGGATCCGGTCGTGGTCGAAGGCGAGGTCGCGGGCCGCGTCGTACGGCGTCCAGCGGGCCTCGGCCGCGTCGGTGCCCGCGTGCGGTTCCGCGGGGTCGGGCAGCAGGGCGGCGAACGCGACCGACACGACCCGCATCCGGGGGTCTCGGCCGGGCTCGCTGTAGGTGCGCAACTGCTCCAGGTGCGGCGCGCTCACGCCGGCCAGGCCGGTCTCCTCGGCCAGCTCCCGGCGGGCCGCCTCCTCCGCCGACTCGTCCGGCAGCAGGAAGCCGCCGGGCAGTGCCCAGCGGCCGGCGTACGGCTCCTGCCCCCGCTCGACGAGCAGCACGTGCAGCGCGCCCGCGCGGAGCGTGAGGACGGCGAGGTCGACGGTGACGGCGAAGGGTTCGAAGGCGTGCTTGTCGTAGCCGTGCACAGGCGGCCACCCCCTTTAATAGTCACTGCGACTATAAAGGGGGTGGCCGGCCCGTCACAACCCTCGCGGCGCCTAGAGGTCGACCTCCTGCATCAGCATCCCGACCTCCGTGTTGGACAGCCGGCGCAGCCAGCCCGACTTCTGGTCGCCCAGGGTGATCGGGCCGAAGGCGGTGCGCACCAGCTTGTCGACGGGGAAGCCGGCCTCCGCCAGCATCCGGCGGACGATGTGCTTGCGACCCTCGTGGAGGGTGACCTCGACCAGGTAGTTCTTGCCGGTCTGCTCCACCACCCGGAAGTGGTCCGCGCGCGCGTACCCGTCCTCGAGCTGGATGCCGTCCTTGAGACGCTTGCCGAGGTCGCGCGGGATCGGGCCCACGATGTGCGCGAGGTAGGTCTTCTTCACGCCGTACCGGGGGTGGGTCAGGCGGTGGGCCAGTTCACCGTGGTTGGTGAGCAGGATCACGCCCTCGGTCTCGGTGTCGAGCCGGCCGACGTGGAACAGCCGGGTCTCGCGGTTGGTGACGTAGTCACCGAGGCACTGCCGGCCCTCCGGGTCCTCCATGGTGGAGACGACGCCGGCGGGCTTGTTGAGCGAGAAGAACTGGAACGACTGCGTCGCGACGGTCAGGCCGTCGACCTTGACCTCGTCCTTCTCCGGGTCGACCCGCTTGCCCTGCTCGAGGACGATCTCGCCGTTGACCTCCACCCGAGCCTGCTCGATCAGTTCCTCGCAGGAGCGCCGGGAGCCGTAGCCCGCGCGCGCGAGGACCTTCTGCAGCCGCTCGCCCTCCTGCTCGGCACCCGGGAAGGTCTTGGGCGGCCTGACGTCCTTCTTGCCCGCGTACCGCTCCCGGTTGCGCTCCTCGGCCCGCGTCTCGTACTCGCGCGACGTGGCCGGGACCGAGCGCCCCCGCTGCAGGGGCTTCTTCGGCCCGCCCTTGGCACCGCCGCGCGCCGAGGGGCCGCGGCCCGACTTCGGGCCCTCGTTCGTGGCGCCGGGGCCCACGTCGTAGCGCCGCTCCTCCGGGCGCGGCCTCTTCGGACGGCCGCCCTGCTTGTCTTCGCGGTTGCTACCGGTGCCGCGGGGGTTACCGCGGCCACCGCTGCTCCCGCCGCGGCCGCCGCTGTTGCCACCACGGCTCCCGCCGTTGTTTCCGCTGCTGTTCCTGCCGCTGCTGCTTCGCATCAAAGTTCCGTCTTGTCGTCTGCGTCCTCGGAATCCGGGGCGTCCGGATCGAACGACGGGACCCCTTCCAGTGTCTCGGCCTCGATCGCCGCCGCCTCCGGGAGGAAGGGCGCGAGCTCCGGGAGCTCGTCCAGGCCGCGCAGGCCCATCCGCTCCAGGAAGTAGTTCGTCGTCACGTACAGGATCGCACCTGTTTCGGGTTCCGTGCCCGCCTCCTCCACCAGCCCCCGTTGCAGGAGGGTGCGCATCACGCCGTCGCAGTTCACGCCGCGCACCGCGGAGACACGGCCGCGGCTGACCGGCTGGCGGTAGGCGACCACGGCGAGGGTCTCCAGCGCGGCCTGGGTGAGCCGGGCGTGCTGGCCGTCCAGAACGAAGCGCTCGACGGCGGCGGCGTACTGGGGGCGGCTGTAGAAGCGCCAGCCGCCCGCGATCAGGCGCAGCTCGAAGCCCCGGCCCTGGACGGTGTAGTCGTCGGCAAGCTCGCGCAACGCGTCCGCGATCTGCCGGCGCGGCCGCTGGAGTATCCGGGCGAGGTGCTCCTCGGTCGCGGGCTCGTCGACGACCATGAGGACGGCTTCGAGGGCGGGCCTGAGTTCGAGGCCGGCGACGGCCTCCGGCCCGCCCACGGCCTCCGTGGTCTCCTCACTCACGCCTTCCGCTCCTCCTCGGTCTTCTCGGGCGGCCGGTCGAACTCGTCGGTCACCACCGGCTCGGTGTCGCCGTCCCCGCCCGTCCAGCGCACCAGCAGGTCGCCGAGCGCGGTTTCCTGGTCCAGCTCGACGGCCTTCTCCCGGTACAGCTCCAGCAGGGCGAGGAAGCGGGCCACGACGGTCAGGGTGTCCTCGGTGTCCTCGACCAGTACCCGGAAGCTGGCCTCGCCCAGCTCCTTCAGCCGGGCGACGACGACCCCGGCCTGCTCCTGCACGCTGACCAGGGGCGCGTGGATGTGCTCGACGTACACCTGCGGCTGGGGCTTGGGCTGCATCGCCTTCACGGCCAGCTTGGCGAAGCCCTCCGGCCCGATGCTGATGACGACCTCGGGCAGCAGTTCGGCGTGGTGGGGTTCCAGGCCGACGGTACGGGGGTGACGGCGGGCCTCGGCCTCGAGCCGGTCGTTGAAGATCTCCGCGATCTGCTTGAACGCGCGGTACTGCAGCAGCCGCGCGAAGAGCAGGTCGCGGGCCTCCAGCAGTGCGAGGTCGGCCTCGTCCTCGACCTCGGCGGCGGGCAGCAGCCGGGCCGCCTTCAGGTCGAGCAGCGTGGCCGCGACCACCAGGAACTCGGTCGTCTCGTCGAGGTCCCAGTCCGGCCCCATCGCCCGGATGTGCGCCATGAACTCGTCGGTCACCTTGGACAGCGCGACCTCGGTGACGTCCATCTTGTGCTTGGAGATCAACTGGAGGAGCAGGTCGAAAGGACCCTCGAAGTTGGCGAGCCGCACCTTGAAGACACCGCCGCCGCTGTCTTCGGGCGCGCCGTCGGGCAGGACGCGGGGCGCCTCTCCGGCTTCCGCCGGGTACTCCGCCCCGCCTCGCGGCGGAGCCACACGCGTCACGGACGCGGCACCGGCCCCCGCCGCCCCGCCGGACTCCGCGGGACCCCGCGTCAGGCTCTGGCCGCCTGCGGGACCGTGCGCCGCCCGGGAGGCCTGCGGAGCGGCGGCGGACGCCTGCGGCCCGGTTCCCGGGGCGACGACGGGCTTCGCCACCCCGACGGACGCCTGCGGTGTTCCCACCGGGAGGGCGGACCCCACCGCCCCGCCCTGCGATGCCTCGGAGGACCTTGGCGACCCACCTCCCGCCGCCACCGCGGGCACCGCCTCGGCGGCCTCCGACGCCGTGGCGGACGGCTGCCGCCCGGCCCCCGGCGCCCCTGCGGACGTCGCGTGAGCGGCCTCCGACGCCGCAGCGGACGGCGGTGATGCGGCCTCCGACGCCGCAGTGGACGGCTGCCGCCCGGCTCCCGGCACTGCGGCGGGGACTGCCTCGGCGGCCTCCGACGCGACAAGGGGCAGTGCGGCCTCCGGCACAACAAGGGACGACCGCGGCCCGGCCCCCGGCGCCAGCCCGGGCGCCGCATCAGCGGCCTCGGATACCGCGGCGGACGGCTGCGGTGTGGCGTCCGGCACCACGGCGGACGGCTGCGGAGTGGTCCCCGGCACCACGGCGGACGGCTGCGGAGTGGTCCCCGGCACCACGGCGGACGGCTGCGGAGTGGTCCCCGGCACCACGGCGGACGGCTGCGGAGTGGTCCCCGGCACCACGGCGGACGGCTGCGGAGTGGTCCCCGGCACCACGGCGGACGGCTGCGGAGTGGTCCCCGGCACCACGGCGGACGGCTGCGGAGTGGTCCCCGGCCGCGGGGGCGTCGCGGCTTTCGGCTCGTGCCGTGCCCCGGTCTCCGTGCGGGCGCGCTCCGCCTCCGGCGCGGTGGCCGAGCGGGTGGTCTCCGCAGCGGCCGTGTCACTCCGCGGCGAGGCTTCCGAGCTCGTGGTCTCCACCGGCTCCTCGGACGGCGCCGCCCGCGCGACCGCGGGTTCGGGCGGCTCGATGCCGGGCGGCACCGTCCCGGGCGCCTCGTGCGTCCCGGGGAGCGGCGGGACCGGCGGAGCCACCGGCGGCTCTCCCGGTCCTCGCCCCAGCGCACGCCGACGGCCGGCGCGGGCGCCGGGACGGGGGGCGTCGTTCGAGGTCATGGCCCCCGCAGGCTACCGCTACCGCCCGCGCAGCCGTCGTACGAGGATGCTGGCGTCCCCGCGGGTCTCGAGGTCGGCCAGGACGACGGCGACCGCCTCGCGGACGATGCGGCCGCGGTCGACGGCCAGCCCGTGCTCGCCCCGGAGCACCAGGCGGGCGTGCTCCAGATCCATGAGTTCCTCGGCGGAGACGTACACGGTGATCTTCTCGTCGTGGCGCTCACGGCCGCTGGGACGGCGTGCGGCGGCCCGGCCGCGCTTGCGGGACTGGCCGGCGGCGGCAGAACCTTCCTGCGCGCCCGTGCCCGGCCCGGGGACCCGCGCGGAGCGGTCCCCGCCCCGGCTGCGCGACTCGCCCGCCGGGCCCGGTTCCGCGTCCGCCGCGGCATGCTCCGCGCCCTCGCCGTCCCCGCCCTGCGCGGGCACCGACTGCGGTGCGTCCTCGGCGGCGGCCTGATCGCTCTCCCCCGCCGGCGCCGGCACCCGGGCTTCGCCGCCCGGCGGCCGCCGCGGGGAGGACGCCTGGAGCGCCATTCCCCCTGTCGTACGGAAGAGTTCGTCGGCCCCCGGCAGACTCACTCGGCGTGACACCGGGCGAGCACCTCCCTGGCGAGCTGGCGGTAGGCGGCGGCACCGACGGAGTTGGAGGCGTACGTGGTGATCGGCTCGCCGGCGACCGTGGTCTCCGGGAAGCGGACCGTGCGCCCGATGACCGTGTGGTAGACGTGGTCGTCGAACGCCTCGACGACACGCGCGAGCACCTCACGGCTGTGCACCGTGCGCGAGTCGTACATCGTGGCGAGGATGCCGTCGAGCTCCAGGTCGGGGTTGAGCCGCTCCTGGACCTTCTCGATCGTCTCGGTCAGCAGGGCCACCCCGCGCAGCGCGAAGAACTCGCACTCCAGCGGCACGATCACCTTGTGCGCGGCCGTCAGCGCGTTGACGGTGAGCAGGCCGAGCGAGGGCTGGCAGTCGATCACGATGTAGTCGTAGTCGTCCATCAGCGGCTTCAGCGCCCGCTGCAGCGTGGACTCGCGCGCGACCTCGCTCACCAACTGCACCTCGGCCGCCGACAGGTCGATGTTGCTGGGCAGCAGGTCCATGTTGGGGACCGCGGTCTTCAGCAGCACCTCGTCGGCCGCCATGCCCCGCTCCATGAGCAGGTTGTAGACGGTGAGGTCGAGCTCCATCGGGTTGACACCGAGGCCGACCGACAGCGCGCCCTGCGGGTCGAAGTCGACGAGCAGCACCCGGCGCCCGTACTCGGCGAGCGCGGCACCCAGGTTGATGGTCGACGTGGTCTTGCCGACGCCGCCCTTCTGGTTGCACATCGCGATGATCTTCGCGGGTCCGTGTTCGGTCAGCGGGCCCGGGATCGGGAAGTAGGGCAGCGGGCGTCCGGTCGGACCGATGCGCTCACGGCGCTGGCGGGCCGCGTCGGGCGCGAGCGTGGCGGCGTACTCGGGATCCGGCTCGTACTCCGCGTCCGGGTCGTAGAAGTGCCCCTCGGGCAGTTCGTCGTAGTCGGCGAAGTGGTTGCGGGACGCGCCACTTCCGTTGCCGGCCATGGCGTTCACGTGTTGGCCATCCATACTCATGTGTGCTGTCTGAGTTGCCTGCGGACTCTGGTGGGCTGCGAAGGTGCGTACAGCGACGGAGCCGACAGCCTCGAGACGCCCGGGGCCGTGGGCCCGTGCAGGCGTTCCTGGTTGACCACCCCCGGGAGTAAATGTCGACTCATTCACAAGTCGTCTTACCTCCTTGGTGACCAGGAAACTTCTAGACAGGTCAGCGTGGCACCATGCCGACGTTCGGCGACTCTATGGCGTGTCGGCCGTCCGCAGCAACACAATCCGCCGGACCCGGCCCGATGTGTCGGCAATGAAACATCCCCCTGTCAAGGGCGTACGGCCGTCGCACAGCAGGTTTCACCGGTGCGCGAATCGGTTGAAGCGTTACGTTCGAGGCGAGTTGACCGAGAATCGCAAAGTGACCATACACACACCCGGCCGGACCTTGTCGGGCAAGGTCCGGCCGGGTGTGCGGGGTTGACGGCGACTGTTGACGTATCGCCTTTCCCGGTTGATGACTTAGCCGATTTACCGGCTGCCGGGAGCAGCCGGCGGCCGGTGCGCGGTCAGGCGAGCAGCGAGGCGAGCTCGGCGTGCTCCAGGCCGTGCGCTTCGGCGACCTCCTTGTAGACGACCTTGCCGTCATGGGTGTTGAGACCCTTGGCCAGCGCGGGGTCACGGCGCAGCGCCTCGGCCCAGCCGCGGTTCGCCAGCTCCACGATGTACGGCAGCGTCGCGTTGGTCAGCGCGTACGTGGAGGTGTTCGGCACCGCGCCGGGCATGTTGGCGACGCAGTAGAAGACCGAGTTGTGGACCGGGAAGGTCGGCTCGGCGTGCGTGGTCGGGTGGGAGTCCTCGAAGCAGCCGCCCTGGTCGATCGCGATGTCGACAAGGACACTTCCCGGCTTCATCCGGGACACCAGCTCGTTGGTGACCAGCTTCGGGGCCTTGGCGCCCGGGATCAGCACGGCACCGATCACGAGGTCGGCGTCCAGGCAGGCCTTCTCCAGCTCGAAGGCGTTGGAGACGACGGTCTGGATCTTCGTGCCGAAGATCTTGTCGGCTTCCTTGAGCTTGTTGATGTCCTTGTCGAGCAGGGTCACGTGGAAGCCCATGCCGATGGCGATCTGCGCCGCGTTCCAGCCGGAGACACCGCCGCCGATGACGACGGCCTCGCCGGCCAGCACGCCGGGGACACCGCCGGGCAGCACGCCGCGGCCGCCGTTGGCGGCCATCAGGTGGTAGGCGCCGACCTGGGGGGCCAGTCGGCCCGCGACCTCGGACATCGGGGCCAGCAGCGGCAGCGCGCGGTTCGGCAGCTCGACCGTCTCGTAGGCGATCGCGGTGGTGCCGGACTCGATCAGCGCGTCCGTGCACTCCTTGGAAGCGGCCAGGTGCAGGTAGGTGAAGAGCGTCTGGTCCTTGCGGAGTCGGTGGTACTCCTCCGCGATGGGCTCCTTGACCTTCAGCACCAGGTCGGCGGTGGCCCAGACCTCGTCTGCGGTGTCGAGTATCCGCGCGCCGGCCGCGACGTACTCGTCGTTGGGGATCGAGGAGCCGACACCGGCGTCACGCTCGATGACGACCTGGTGACCGTGGCGCACCAGCTCGTGCACGCCGGCGGGGGTGATGGCCACCCGGAACTCGTTGTTCTTGACCTCGCGGGGGATACCGACCTTCACGTCGATCACGGTCCTTGGCTCAGAGGGTTGGGCTATTACTACACGTACCCGCGCACACGTGGGCACAACGGGAGAGACCGCAAGAACGTGCGGCAGAGCCAGTCTAATGAAGGCGTTCCCGCTGTCCAGCCTTTCAAAGCATCAATCTTCAGACGATGCGCTGCGGATTTCGCAGGCCTCGGCTGGATCTTCCCTCAGCATGCGATCCGCTGCGCTCCGATGCAGGCCGGCAGCGGTGGGATCACCGAGGCGGTCGAGCGTGTCGGCCAGCCGCAGGTGCAGCGCGGCCTGGAGCCGGACGTCCTCGGCCCGGCGGGCCCAGTCGACGGCCTCCTGGCAGGTGCGCAGCGACTCCTCGGGGCGTCCGGCGTACTCCTGGACACGGGCCAGCTCGCTCAACGCCCGCGCGTGCGCGGCCACATCGCCCGCCTTGCGGTACCCGGCGACCGCGGCACGCCAGCCCCGCAGCGCCTCGCCGTAGCGGCCGGCGTAGGTGTGGGCGGTGGCGAGCCGGCCGTAGACGCGGGCGGCGTCGGCTCGCTCGTCCCGGGCGAGCCGCTGGGCGAGGGCCCGGCCGAACCAGTCGGCGGCCCGGTCGTAGTCCCCGAGCTCCAGGTGGGCGCCGCCTACGGATTCCATCGCGCGGCCGGTCGCGTACGGGTCGTTCGCCTCGCGTCCGGCGTCCAGCGCGGCCCGGTAGCGCACCAGCGCCTCGGCGGTACGGCCGGTACGGGCGTCCAGGTCGGCCAGGTTCAGCAGCGCCGCCGCCTTCTCCCGGGGCAGCGCGCGGCGTTCGGCCACGTCGAGGACGAGGCGGTGGATGCCGTACAGGTCGGGTGCCGCCGCCTGGGTGCCGAAGTGGGCCACCATGGTCCGCACGAGCTGGGACATCAGCCTCCGGGCGAGGGTGTCCAGCTCCCCGTCGGCGACCGCGAGCCGCGCCGCGGCCAGCAGGGCGGGCCGGCGGATCCGCAGCCAGTCGGCGGCGGCCCTCGGATGCGGGAAGCGCAGGGCACGCGGCATACCGAGGAGCTTCTCGCGGGCCTGCGGGCTGTCGGTCTCGGTGACCGCCCGGCAGGACTGGAGCAGCCGCACCGTCCGCTCCAGCATGCGGGCGCGGGCGAGCTGGAGCTCGGCGGGCCGGTCGTGGGTCTCGGCGAGGGCCCTGAGCTGGGCGTGCAGACACCCGGGGACCTCGTACTCGGGCAGCGGCGAGTCGACCGCCCGCAGCACGCCGAGGGCGACGAAGTCGTCCAGGGTGGTGCGGGCCCCGTTCACCGAGCAGCCGGAGAGCGCGGAGGCGGTGTGCGGGTCGACCAGGCCGGCCGGGGCGAGGGAGAGCAGCCGCAGCATCCGGGCGGCGGGGCTGGGCAGGGACGCGTAGGCGAGGCGGAAGACGCGGCTGAGGGCGGTACCTTCGTCGCCCTCCGCGTGCACGTGCTTGGCGAGGTCGGCGACGGCCGCCTGGGGGCGGGCGGCGAGCCAGCCGCCGGCCAGGGTCAGCGCGGCGGGCTGGGCCTGGCAGACCTCGACCAGTTGCTCGGCGGCCCGGGGGTCGACGGTGATGCGGACCGAGCCGGTGTGCCGGGACAGCAGTTCCACGGCCGACTTGGTGTCCAGGCCGCCCAGCGCGCAGGGGCGGACGTCGGCGATTCCGGTCAGCGGGCCCTCGGCGACGGCGACGGCCAGGCAGTCCGGGGTGTCCGGCAGCAGGGCGTCGACCTGCTCCGCGTCGGCGGCGTCGTCGAGCAGGAGCAGAACCCTGCGGTCGGCGAGGGCGGTGCGGAGCTCGTCGGTGAGGTCGTCCTCGTCGGCCCCGGGCGGGGAGGGGCGGTCCAGCTCGCCCAGCAGGTCCCGGGCGAGCCGTCCGACGGGCACGCGCGTGCCGTCCGGTTCGCTGAGCCGGGCGCGCAGCACGCCGTCGGGGTAACCCTCCGCGACCTGCGCGGCCAGTTCCTCGGCGAGCGCGGTGCGGCCGGAGCCGGGCCGGCCCGCGATGAGCAGCACGCGCGCGCGGGGGGCCTTGCGGCCGGAAAGGGTGTCCAGGCCCGCGCGCTCGATGTCGGCACGCAGCTCCTTCAACTCCCGGGTGCGGCCCAGGAACCGATTCTCCTCAGCAGCGCCCTCCGACAGCCGTACGCCGTCCGTGTCCACCGCCTGATCCGTCACGGGCCACACTCCCGATCCCACCGCACGCCGGCGCCCGCCGGAACCCCGGTTCGGGCGTTTCCCGAGCCTAGTTCACGCTCTGCTACGTTCCCGGCGGAGCGCGGCGGGCACATCCCCCGATCGGATCAACCGATGGTCACACCACGTCGCTGAGGGCTCCCGGACGGGGTGCCGCGGGGCCGCGGGCGGTGCTCAGGCCTCGAACGGACGCGCCGGCCAGGGCGCCTGAGCCGGACGGAGGGTGTCGAGTCCGTCGCCCCGCTCCGCCGCGACCAGCGAGAGCACGCCCACGACCAGGCAGTTGTTGTGCAGCTCCCCCGCGAGCACGCCCCGGACCAGGTCCGCCACGGGCACCCGGGCCAGCTCCATGTCGGCCTCTTCGTCCTCGACCTCGAAGCGCTCGCCCTCGGCCTCGGACAGGTCCCGGGCGAGGAAGATCCGTACGGCCTCGTCGCAGCCGCCCGGGGTGGTGTAGACGTCGGTCAGCACCCGCCAGTCCTCGGCCTTGACGTGCGCCTCCTCGTACAGCTCGCGTTGCGCGGCGTGCAGCGGGTTCTCACCGGGGACGTCGAGGAGGCCGGCCGGAATCTCCCACAGCTTCTCGCGCACGGGGTGCCGGTACTGGCGGATGACCAGGACCCGCCCCTCGCCGTCCAGGGCGAGGACGGCCACGGAGCCGGGGTGGACCTGGTAGTCGCGGGTCGCCACGGAGCCGTCGGGCATGACCACGTCGTCCGTGCGGACGGAGGTCTTGTTGCCCCGGAAGGGGGTCTGGGTGCCCCGGACCTCCCACTCCTCGGGGATGTCCTTGATCTTGCTGCCCGTCATGCCTGACCTGTCCTTCCAGACGTACGCGAAAGCCGGGGCCCGCGCCGTTGAATGCGCGCGCCCCGGCCACCGTACAACTGGTGTGCTACTTCGACGTCTTCCGCTCGACCGCGGCCTTGACCAGCCCGGCGAAGAGCGGATGCGGGCGGGTCGGACGCGAGCGCAGCTCCGGGTGCGCCTGCGTGGCGACCAGGTAGGGGTGGACGTCGCGCGGGTACTCGACGTACTCGACGAGCTTGCCGTCCGGGGAGGTGCCCGAGAAGAGGATGCCGGCCTTCTTCTCCAGTTCCGCGCGGTAGGCGTTGTTCACCTCGTAGCGGTGGCGGTGCCGCTCCTCGACGTACTCCTTGCCGTCGTGGACCTCGCGCACGATGGAGCCCTCGGCCAGCTTGGCCGGGTACATGCCGAGCCGCATGGTGCCGCCCATGTCGCCCTCACCGGCCACGATGTCCAACTGCTCGGCCATGGTGGAGATGACCGGGTGGGAGGTCGCCGGGTCGAACTCGGTGGAGTTGGCGTCCGTGATGCCGGCCAGGTTGCGCGCGGCCTCGACCACGATGCACTGCAGGCCCAGGCAGAGGCCCAGGAGCGGGATCTTGTTCTCGCGGGCGTAGCGGATGGCGCCGACCTTGCCGAGCACCCCCCGGTCGCCGAAGCCGCCCGGGATGCAGATGGCGTCGACGTCACCGAGCTGCGCCTTGGCGCCGGCCGCCGTCTTGCAGTCGTCGGACGTGACCCACTTGATCTTCACGCGGGCCTTGTTGGCGAAGCCGCCCGCGCGCAGCGCCTCGGTGACCGAAAGGTAGGCGTCGGGCAGGTCGATGTACTTGCCGACCAGCGCCATCGTGATCTCGTGTTCGGGCTTGTGGACGCGGTCGAGCAGGTCGTCCCAGGTCGTCCAGTCCACGTCGCGGAACGGCAGGTCCATCTTGCGGACCACGTAGGCGTCCAGGCCCTCGGTGTGGATGACCTTGGGGATGTCGTAGATCGAGCGGGCGTCGGGGCAGGCCACCACGGCGGCCTCGTCGACGTCGCACATCAGGGAGATCTTGCGCTTGATCGCGGTCGGCACCTCGCGGTCGCAGCGCAGCACGATCGCGTCCGGCTGGATACCGATGTTGCGCAGCGCGGCGACCGAGTGCTGGGTCGGCTTCGTCTTCAGCTCGCCGGAGGGGCCGATGTACGGCAGGAGCGAGATGTGGACGACGAAGACGTTGTCGCGGCCGACCTCGTGCCTCACCTGGCGGACGGTCTCCAGGAACGGCAGCGACTCGATGTCGCCGACCGTGCCGCCGACCTCGGTGATCACGACGTCCACCTCGTCCGTCGCCATGCGGCGGATGCGGTGCTTGATCTCGTTGGTGATGTGCGGGATGACCTGCACCGTGTCGCCCAGGTACTCGCCGCGCCGCTCCTTGGCGATCACCGTGGAGTACACCTGACCGGTGGTGACGTTGGCGGAGCCGTCGAGGTCGCGGTCGAGGAAGCGCTCGTAGTGGCCGATGTCCAGGTCGGTCTCGGCGCCGTCGTTGGTGACGAACACCTCACCGTGCTGGAAGGGGTTCATCGTGCCAGGGTCGACATTGAGGTACGGGTCGAGCTTCTGCATCACGACGCGCAGACCGCGTGCTTTGAGCAGCATGCCGAGGCTGGAGGCGGTCAGCCCCTTGCCGAGCGAGGAGGCGACACCCCCGGTGACGAAGATGTGCTTGGTCGTCGAGGATTTGGGCGGCATGGCCAAAGGGGGGCTCCCGTGGTCGCGGTCTGGGGTGCGGTGCGTTCGTCGTCCGACCCGGTCGTACCGGGTTGTCGTCGGCGGCGCCGTCGCTGCGGTTCCGGGGTTTTTCTCCCACCGGTCCACGGGCTACCAGCGTATCAGCGCCTCGGGGCGATGGCTTCCGGCCACCCTCCGCGCACGCCCGGACACGCAGGCGCGCGGCTCACCGTTTCCTCACCCGGTGGTCACCCTTTCGGCGGACCCGGGTTGCCCGGAGCGGCACACAGATCATCTACGTGCGTCGTATCCTGCTCGGACGTTCGCTGCCGAGCCCGCCCGGCGACATGGCACCACCCCTCGCCCGTCAGCACCGGAACAACGAGAGCTCGTCAGTTCGTTGAGCAACAATTGTCGTTTGCGGCACAGCGTTTGGCTTCACCGCCGGACGGCTGCTTTGCTTCATGGCTCAACGACACATGACACACCCCCTTGACCGCACTAGCGACCGCCCCCACGCGGGGTGACGTGGCCGTTCGACTGGAGTTGCACGTGGCCGGGCGCATCGAAGATTACGCACTCATCGGAGACATGCAGACCGCCGCCCTGGTCTGCCGGGACGGCACAGTCGACTGGCTGTGCCTGCCCCGCTTCGACTCGCATGCCATCTTCGCCGGTCTGCTGGGCACCGGGGAACACGGCTTCTGGCGGCTCGGACCCGCCTACGCCCCCGGCGCCGAACCGCCCACCGCGGACCGGCGGACCTATCGCGGCGACTCGCTGATCCTGGAATCCGAGTGGGACACCCCGCGCGGCACGGTCCGGGTGACCGATTTCATGCCGCCGCGCGACGGCGCGCCGCAGCTCATCCGGATCGTGGAGGGCGTCTCCGGCCGGGTGCCGATGCGCTCGGAGTTGCGGATGCGGTTCAGCTACGGCCGTGTGGTCCCCTGGGTGCACAAGCACGAGGGCCGCACGGTGGCCGTCGCGGGCCCCGACTCCGTGTGGTTCGACACAGAGGTCGAGAGCTACGGCAAGGCGCTCACCACGTACGCGGACTTCACGGTCGCGCCGGGTGACCGGATCGCGTTCACCATCTCGTGGGAGCCCTCGCACAAGGAGCCGCCGCCGCTGCCGGAGCCGGAGCAGTCGCTGGAGGCGACGGAGGACTTCTGGCGCGACTGGGTCGACCACTGCACGTACCACGGCCCCTACCGGGAGGCCGTGGTCCGTTCCCTGATCACGCTGAAGGCCCTGACATACGCCCCCACCGGCGGCATCGTCGCCGCGCCCACCACCTCCCTGCCGGAGGACATCGGCGGCGTCCGCAACTGGGACTACCGCTACACCTGGCTGCGCGACGCCGCGATCACCCTCTCCTCGCTGCTGCGCACCGGATACCGCGAGGAGGCCCGCGCCTGGCGCGAGTGGCTGCTGCGCGCGGTCGCCGGCGACCCGGAGAACCTGCAGATCATGTACGGCATCGCCGGTGAGCGCGAGCTCGGCGAGGCGGAGCTGGACTGGCTGCCCGGCTACGAGGGCTCCGGGCCGGTCCGGGTCGGCAACGGCGCGGCCCACCAGCTCCAGCTCGACGTCTACGGCGAGGTCACCGAGGCCCTGCACCTGGGCCACATGACGGGCCTGGCCCGCAACGACTACGCCTCGGTGCTCCAGCTCAAGCTGATCCGCTACCTGGAGGACCACTGGCAGGAGCCGGACGAGGGCATCTGGGAGGTGCGCGGCCCGCGCCGCCACTTCGTGCACTCCAAGGTGATGGCCTGGGTCGCCGTCGACCGCACCATCAAGCTGATCGAGTCCGGTGACGCCGACGGCCCGCTGGAGCGCTGGAAGCAGTTGCGCGACGACATCCACCGCGACGTGTGCGAGAAGGGCTACGACAAGGAACGCAACACCTTCACGCAGTCCTACGGCTCCCAGGAGCTGGACGCCTCGCTGCTGCTGATCCCGCAGATGGGCTTCCTGCCGCCGGACGACAAGCGGGTCATCGGCACCATCGAGGCCATCCAGCGTGAGCTGTCCACGTCGGACGGCTTCATCCTGCGCTATCCGACGGAGGGCGGCGACGAGGGCGTCGACGGCCTGCCCGGCGACGAGGGGGCCTTCCTGGCCTGCTCGTTCTGGATGGCCGACGACCTGGCGATGATCGGCCGCGTGGACGAGGCCCGCAAGCTCTTCGAGAAGCTCCTCGCCCTGCGCAACGACCTGGGCCTGCTGGCCGAGGAATGGGACCCCCGGCTCCAGCGCCAGGTCGGCAACTTCCCCCAGGCCTTCAGCCATGTGCCGCTGATCGACACGGCCCTGCGGCTCACGGCGAGCGGGGCGTACGGAGGCTGACCGGCCCGGCCGCCCGCAGCCGCCCCGGCTGCGGGCAGTCGTGCCCCCCGCGCGCCCGGCCCGCCCGACACCGGCAGTCGCGCCCGCACTCGCACTCGCACTCGCACTCGCACTCGCACTCGCGGCACCGGTACCGGCAGATCCCGGAGATGTGCCCGCCCCGCGCCCCCGGGTACCGTCCGCTCATGAACACCCCCAGCGCACCCCCACCCTCGGGGATCACCGTGCAGCGCGCCCTGGAACTCCCCGGCCTCCGCAGCGGCCTCCCGGAGATCCTCGCCGGCGCCGACCGCCTGCACCGCACCGTGCGCTGGGTCCACGCCGGCGAGGTACCCAACATCGCCTCCCTCCTCAAGGGCGGCGAACTCCTCCTGACCACGGGTTACGGCCTCGGCACCCGCCCCGCCGAGCAGCGCGCCTTCGTCCGCACCCTCGCCGAACGCGGTATCGCGGCCCTGGTCGTCGAACTCGGCCCGCGCTTCGCCCGCCTGCCGGCCGCCCTGGTGGACACCGCCCGCGCGGCCGGCCTCCCGCTCGTCCAGCTCCACCGAGAGGTGCCGTTCGTGACGGTCACCGAGGAGGTCCACACCGAGATCGTCAACGGCCACTACGCGCTGCTCCAGCGGGCCGAGGAGGTGCACCGCCGCTGCACGGAGGCTCTCCTCGGCGGCGGCGGAGTACCCCAGGTGCTCGGCATCCTGGCCGACTTCGGTGACAACCCGGTCTTCCTGGAGACCACCGACGGCCGCCTGCTGTACGCCGCCGGATCCGGCCCCGAGGGCGCCGACCCGCTCCAGGTCTGGGAGGGACTGCGCGGCCCGCACAAGGACGCCCCTCCCCCGGCGGGCTCGGTCCTGGTGGACGTGCCCGGCGGCGGCCCCGGCACCGGGTCGGTGCGCGCACGGCTCGTCCTGCTGCCCGTACGGTCCCCGCTGGCGCCGGTGCACCGGATGGCGGCGGAGCGGGCGGCGGGCATCCTCGCCGTGGTGCTGATGCAGGCGCGGCAGGAGGAGGAACTCGCGGCGCGCGGGCGCGGTGACTTCCTCACCGACCTCGCCGAGGGCCGGATCACCGCGGAGGACGCCCCGGCACAGGCCCGCGTCCTGGGCTTCAAACCGGGCACCGGACCGCTGCTCCCCGTGGTGATGCGGCTCGGCGAGAGCCTGTCCCCGGCCGGCGGCGGCTGGGCGGTGCTGGCGCGCGCGGTCGCCGAGGAGCTGGCCTCGGTCGGGGTGCCGGTCCTGCTGGGCGTACGGCCGGTGGAGGGCCGGGTTCCGCTGCTGCTGGGCCTGCGCTCGGAGTCGGAGCGAGCTGCGGTCACCGACCGGGTCGCGGCGGCGCTGCGGGCGGGCGTGGAGCGGGCCGGGATGCAGCCGCCGGGGGCGCAGCCGCCCGTCGTGGTCGCCGGAGTGGCCGGCGGCTGGGCGGCGGCGTCGGCGGGCCTCAGGCACGCGGCTCAGACGGCGACCGCGGCCCAGGGTCTCACCGGCCGGCCCTGGTACGACGCCCGGCGCCTCGACATCGACCTGCTGCTGTGGCGGCTGCGCGAGCATCCGGACCTCGCGGCCTTCGTGGACCGGGCGATCGGTCCCCTGCGCGACCACGACAACCGCTCCAAGCCGCCTCTGCTGCCCACCCTCCAGACGTACTTGGCGCACGCGGGCCGCAAGGCGGAGACGGCGCGGGAGCTCCACCTCAACCGGCAGACGCTCTACAACCGCCTGGCGCGGATCGGGGAGTTGCTGGGCACCGACCTCGACGACCCGCAGACCGTCCTGGCGTTGAGCCTGGCCCTGCGCGCCCGCCGGCACGTGCCCTGAGGCGGCACGCCTGGGCAGTACACCTAGAGCAGCGGCGTCGGCTGCGTCAACTCGTCGTAGACACTGAGGACCTGGGCCACGGTCTCGTCCTCGGTGGGCCAGGTGGCCGCCTGCCGTACGCCCCTGTCCTTCAGCTCCTCGCACCGTCCGGGTTCGGCGAGCAGCCGGACGACGGCGTCCGCGAGGGCCTCCGCGTCACCGTCCGGGAAGAGCTCGGCGGCGTCGCCGACGAGCTCGGGGATGCCGCCCACGTCGCTCGCGACGAGCGGCACGCGCGCGTGGAGGGCCTCCTGGGCGAGGACGGAGCGAGCCTCCCGGCGGCTCGGGAGCAGGGCCAGGTCGGCCGCCGCCAGAAGATCGGTGACGTCGTCGCGACTGCCGATGAGCACCACCGGCAGCCCCTCGTCCTCGATCCGCCGCTGCAACTCAGCGCGCAGGGGGCCCTCCCCCGCGACGACGACCAGCGGTACCGGGTCGAGCCGGCGCCAGACACGGGCGGCGTCGAGCAGGACGTCGTAACCCCGGTGCCACTCCAGGGAGCCGACCGCGACCAGCAACGGGCGGCCGATGGCGCCGAGGCCGGCCCGGATCTTCGGGCGCCGCCGGTCGGGATCGTCGGGCTCGGCCGGCGGGCACGGCCGGGCGGGGAGCGCGACGGGTCCGAGGCGGGCGTCCCGCGCGCCCGTCCGCCGCGCCCGGTCGACCAGCTCCGAGGTGGCGCCGAGCACCACGGTGGCGGCCTTCATCACCCGTCGTTCCAGCACGCGCAGCAGTTGGGCGCGCGCTCCCTCGGCATGGACCCGGTCGTGCCAGGTGACGACGAGCGGGGTGCGGACCCGCCGTCCACCGACGGCCAGCGCGGCGCGGAAGGAGGCGTGCAGCCCGTGCGCGTGCACCAGGTCGGCGTCCGCGCACACCGCGCGGAGCGCGGCCACGGACACGGGATCACTGCTGCGCGGCACGTGCACGTGTTCGGCTCCGGCGCCGGTGAAGTCGTAGGTGCGTTCCGCATCGGCGGGGGCGCACACCGTCACTTTCACGCCCCGTGCGACGAGCCCCGCGGCCAGGGAGCGCACGTGTGTGCTACTGCCGGCGTTGCCGCCGCCCAGCACCTGCACGGTGCGCAGCGGCGACTGGCCGTGCGGCGAGTGGCTGCTCACGGGGGTCACGTGGCCGGGAACTCCTGGATCGGCGGGGGACGGTCACGAAGAACGTACAGAAGGATGGTGCGGAGGGGACGTGCCGCGCGGCTTCCGGCGCGATACTCCGTCAAGGATGCCAGGCCGTACGGGTGTTCCGGGAACGACGACCGTCCCGCGCGGGCGACCGTCGGGGCAACGGGACGGGGTCGGTTCACTCACACGAGTGAACGTGCCGCCTCGCTCACCTTCTCCCCGTACGCCGCGGCGGCCACGAGTGCGACCGCGTGCGCGGCGAGCGCCGCCCGGCCGTTCCCGGCCACCACCGCGACCCCCAGGGCCGCGCCCAGCGCGTGCGCTCCGGTGTCGCCGAGCATCGTGCGCTCGGCGAGGTCGTCGGGCAGTACGGCCACGGCGGCCCCCATGGCGGCGGCGGCCGTCTCCGCTCCGGGTCCCCCGCGCAGCAGGCCCGGTGCCCCGAGGGCGAGGACCGCCGCGCCGGCCCGTCCGGGGCGTACGTCGACGAGGTTGACGAAGTGCGCGGTTCCGGCGACGACGACGCCCGCGAGCACCTTGTCCAGCGGCCGTTCCTTCAGCACCGCCCCCGCGGCGAGCCCCGCCGCGGAGATCCCGACCAGCTTCACCGCTCCGCTGGTGACCTCGCCGTCCCGCAGCGCCGACAGATGGGCCCGGAAGCCACGCCGGGGATCCCCGGCGCCCATCGCGTCGTCGTAGGCTCCACAGGCCCCCGCGGCGAGCACGGCGGCCCCGGCGGCGGGCCGCACCCGCGCCGTCGCCAGCGCCGCCGCCACCGCGGACGCGGGCCCGGCGTACAGGTCCACGGTCCGTCCGGTGTGGTTCTTCCGCTCCCAGCGTTCCCGGCCGCCCGGCGCCGCGGCGCGCAGCGCGGTCAGGCCGGTCCGCGCGAGGGCGGCGGCGAGGGCGAAGGAGGAGCCGGTCCGGCGGGCGCGCTCGATCATCGGGCCACCCTACGGGACCCCGGCGGACCCCTTCCGCCGAACGCCTCGAGGCACCGGACCGGCGGACGGGACACCCGGACCGACCGCACACCGGACCGGCGGACTGGCCCCCGAGCCGACCGCACACCAGACCAGCGGCACCCCGGGACCGACCGCACACCCGACCAGCGGGCACCCCGGGACCGACCGCACACCCGACCGGCGCACTGGACACCCGGACCGGCGGACTGGACACCCCGGGGCCGACCGCACACCCGACCAGCGCACTGGACACCCCGGGACCGACCGCACACCCGACCAGCGCACTGGACACCCCGGGACCGACCGGTCACCCCCGAACGGTCCGGTCCGACGCCGGTGACCGCGCACGGCCGCCGGAAGCCACGGCGCCCCACGGAAGGGACCCCGGAAACGGCAACCCGACGCCCACCAGACCCAACCGGTACACCCCTTCGCCGTCGCCCGCACCACACCGCCCGCCGGCGGCTGACGTCATCGCCGCCTCCGCCGCGCCGGCGCACGCACCGGGCTGCGCTCACCCGCGCCGCCGGCGGGGCGCGGCCGCTGTCCCGCGACGCGGCCCGCCGGCCAGCGCTACGCGTCCGCCCGCGCCGTGGCGAGCAGTTCCTCCGCGTGAGCGCGGGCCGTCTCCGAGTCCTCCTGGCCGGCCAGCATCCGGGACAGCTCGCGGATCCGCTCCTCGCCCTCCAACACCTTCACACCGGAGCGGGTCACCGACCCGTCGTTCGTCTTCTCCACCAGCAACTGCCGGTCGGCGAACGCGGCCACCTGCGGCAGATGCGTGACGACCACGACCTGCGCGCTCCTCGCGAGCCGCGCGAGGCGCCGCCCGATCTCCACCGCCGCCTTGCCGCCGACACCGGCGTCGACCTCGTCGAAGAGGTACGTCGGCACCGGATCGGTGCCCGCGAAGACGACCTCCACGGCCAGCATCACGCGCGACAGCTCACCGCCGGACGCGCCCTTGGCGATCGGCCGTGGCGGCGCGCCCGGATGCGGGGCGAGCAGCAGTTCGACCTCGTCGGCGCCGGACGGCCCGTAGGCGACCGCTCGCCCGCCGACCTCGACGCCCTCCGGGTCCTCGGTCTGCCGGATCTCGAACGACACGCGCGCGTGGGGCATGGCGAGCGAGGCCAGCTCGGCGGTCACCGCGGCCGCGAACCGCTCGGCGGCGTCCGTGCGCGCGTCCGTCAGTGCCTGCGCCAGTCCGCCCAGTTCCGCCCTGAGGGCGTCCCGCTCGGCGGTCAGCTCGCCGATCCGCTCGTCGTCGCCGTCCAGCTCGGTCAACCGCGCGACGCTCCGCTCCGCCCAGGTCAGCACCGCGGTGACGTCCTCGCCGTACTTCCGCGTCAGCGCGGTGAGCGCGGCCCGGCGCTCCTCGACCGCCGCCAGCCGCAGCGGATCGGCGTCCAGGTCGTCGGCGTACCCCGCGAGCTCACCGGCAACATCCCGCAGCAGGATCCCGACCTCGCCGATCCGCTCGGCGAGCGCGGCCAGCGCCGGGTCGTGCGACCGCACGGCGTCCAGGGCCCGCTGCGCGCCCGCGACGAGCGTCGCCGCGTCGACCCCCTCGGGGTCCTCGGGATTGCCCGCCAGGGCGGCGTGGGCGGCCGTGGCCGCCGACGCGAGCGCCTCGGCGTGACCCAGCCGCTCCGCCTCCTCCGCAAGCTCCACGTCCTCACCGGCGCGCGGCTCGACGGCCGACACCTCGTCGAGGCCGTAGCGCAGCAGGTCGGCTTCCTGGGCACGCTCACGCGCGCGCGTGGTGATCTCGTCCAGCTCCGTGGCGACGGCACGCAGCCGCCGGTAGGCCTCGGCGTACTTGACGAGGGGTCCGGCTACCGCGTCACCGGCGTACCGGTCCAGGGCCTGCCGCTGCCGGGACAGTTTGAGCAGCCCCTGCTGGTCGGTCTGCCCGTGCACGGCCACCAGTTCGTCGGCCAGCTCGGCGAGCATCCCCACGGGTACGGACCGCCCGCCCAGATGCGCGCGCGACCGCCCCTCGGCGGAAACGGTACGGCTGATCAGCAGCGCCCCGTCGTCCAGCTCGGCCCCGGCCTCCTCGGCCCGCACGGCGACCGCGGCGTCCCCGGGCACGGCGATCCGCCCCTCGACGACGGCGTTCTTCGCCCCGATCCGCACGAGCGCCGCGTCCGCGCGTCCGCCGAGCAGCAGGCCCAGGCTGGTGACCACCATGGTCTTGCCGGCACCCGTCTCACCGGTGACAGCGGTGAACCCGGGCGACAGCTCGACCACGGCGTCGTCGATGACTCCGAGCGACCGTATCCGCATCTCCTCAAGCACGGACACGACCATACGAGGTCCGGGGCCGGGAGCGCACACAGGCCACCCATGTCACCCCGGGGAGTGCGTGCCGCCCAGGGGCGCGGCGCTGTGCGGGCGGCGGCTGCGCCGCGGGGCGCGACCAGCCACGACGCACCCGCACCCGCCGGAGTCGGGAAACCACCCCATCGAGTCCGCTGGCGCGGCGCCCCCGCCACACGCTAGTGCGGCGCCCCGCGCCACCCGGACACCGGCAGCGCGAACTTCGCCACCAGCCGGTCGGTGAACGACGCGTGGTGCAGCCGGGCCAGCCGCACCGGCACCGCCCCTCGCCGCACCTCCACCCGGGCCCCCGGCGGCAGGTCCACCGTCCGCCGCCCGTCACACCACAGGACCCCCGGCGGAATGTGCGGCAGCACCTCCACCGCCAGCACCGAATCCGGTGAGGTCACCAGCGGCTTCGCGAACAGCGCGTGCGCGCTGATCGGCACCATCAGCAGCGCCTCGACCTCGGGCCACACCACCGGCCCCCCGGCGGAGAACGCGTACGCCGTCGACCCGGTCGGCGTCGACAGCACGATGCCGTCGCAGCCGAACCCGGTCACCGGCCGCCCGTCGATCTCCAGCACGACTTCCAGCAGTTTCTCGGCGCCGGCCTTCTGCACGGCGGCCTCGTTCAGCGCCCAGTCGGTGTGCACGATGTCGCCGTTGCGGTGCACGACGACGTCGACGGTCATCCGCTCCTCGACCTCGTACGCCCGGCTCACCACCCGGTCGACGACCTTGTCGAGGTCGTCGCGCTCGGCCTCCGCGAGGAAGCCGACCCGGCCGAGGTTGACGCCGAGCATCGGCACCCCGGAGGCGCGGGCGAACTCGGCGCCGCGCAGCAGCGTCCCGTCACCGCCCAGCACGATCAGCAGCTCGCACCCGTCGAGGCACTGCGGGGTGGCCTCCCCGACCAGCTCCACCTCGCCCGGCAGCGGCAGATCGCACGCCTCGGCCTCCAGGACGCGCACCCCCAGGCCGGCGTTCAGCAGCCCCTTGACCACGAGCTCCGCGCTGCGGATGGCCGCCGGACGCCCGGTGTGGGCAAGCAGGAAAACAGTACGAGCTCGGTTCTGTGTCAACGCGGCCCCTCCGCCACTGCACGGTCAACGTCGGCCGGGTCCAGTTCACCGGCCCCGGCCCGCAACCACAGAAAGTACTCGACGTTCCCGGAGGGACCGGGCAGCGGACTGGCGGTGACCCCCTTCACTCCGAGTCCCAGGTCCCAGGCCCTGCGGGCGACTCCCCGCACGGCCTCGGCCCGCAACTGTTCACCGCGGACCACTCCCCCGCTGCCCAGCCGCTCCTTCCCCACCTCGAACTGCGGCTTCACCATCATCACCAGGTCGGCGTCCGGCCGCGTGCACCGCACCAGGGCGGGCAGTACCAGTCCGAGCGGGATGAAGGACAGATCCCCCACGACAAGGTCCACGGGCTCCCCATCGATCGCTTCCAGCGTCAACTCGCGTACGTTCGTACGGTCCTTGACGGTGACGCGTTCATCCTGCCGCAGAGACCAGGCGAGTTGTCCGTAACCGACGTCGACGGCCACGACGTGCCCCGCGCCCGCCCGCAGCAGTACGTCGGTGAAGCCTCCGGTGGACGCGCCGGCGTCCAGCGCCCGCCGTCCCTCGACGACCAGCCCCCGCGGCACGAACGCCTTCAGCGCGCCGGCGAGCTTGTGGCCGCCGCGCGAGACGTAGTCGGGGTCGCTGTCGTCGGAGGTCACCACGATCGCGGCGGCGGTCTCCACCTGCGTGGCGGGCTTGGTCGCGACGGTCTTGCCGACGGTGACCCGCCCGGCGGCGATGAGCTGGCTCGCGTGCTCGCGCGAGCGCGCGAGCTTCCGGCGGACCAGCTCCGCGTCGAGACGGCGGCGTGCGACTCCTGCCACGTTCGGTTCAGCTCCTGTTTTCGTACGGCGCGTCGGACTCGTGGCCCGAGGGCCTCATCGCGGGGTGGTGGTCGGGTGACGGGCGGGAGCCGGAGGTCCCGGGCGGGCGTCGAGCGCGGTGAGTGCGTCACGCAGCCCCCGGTGTACATCCTCGTACACCTCGACGTGTCCGTCAGTGGCCAGGTGGTCGGCGTCGGCCAGCCGCGCCAGCCGGGCGTCCACCTCGGCGTTTCCGGTGGGAACGCGGGGGACGCCCAGGGGGGCGGGAGCGGCGGGCTCGTGTTCGGGGCGTGCCTCCTCCGCCTCCTGGGGCTCCCGCTCCGGTGCTGCGTCACTCATGCCCCGACGCTACCGCGTACCGCTGCGGTACGGTCGGTCCCGATGGCGACGACTGAGGAGTGCCGCGCCGCACTCGACAAGCTCTCGGACAACATGCGGAACGCCGAAGGGGACGCGCGGTCGGCCACCGAGCTGGACCGCTCGGTGAGCTGCCACATCACCGACCTGGACGTCACCTTCGCCGGACGCATGGCGGACGGCCGGATCGACGTACGCGAGACCCTTGAGGGGCCGCCGCGTGAGAAGGCCGAGATCAGGCTGGCGATGACCGGCGACGACCTGGTGGCCCTGGTCGGCGGCGAGCTGAACTTCGCCAAGGCCTGGGGCTCGGGCCGGGTGAAGCTGGAGGCGGGCCTGCGGGACCTGTTCCGCCTCAGGAAGCTTTTGTAGCCGCCGCAGCCGCCACCTTCTCGCTCGCCTTCACGTCCGCCTTCTGGTCCGCCTTCTCACTCGCCTTCTGGCCCGCCTTCTGGTCCGTCTTCTCGAGCCGGGCGCCGCCCCCGCCCCGTGCCTTGCGCGCGGCCGGAACCACCAGGGGCGTACCCGTCTCCGGGTCGTCGATGACCTGGCAGCGCAGCCCGAAGACCCGCTCGACCAGGTCGGCCGTGACGATGTCCTTGGGCGCGCCCTCGGCGACGATCTCCCCGCCGCGCAGGGCGATGAGGTGGGTGGCGTACCGCGCGGCGTGGTTGAGGTCGTGCAGGACGGCCACGAGCGTGCGGCCCTGCTCCTCGTGGAGTTCCGCACACAGATCGAGGACATCGATCTGGTGCTGGATGTCCAGGTATGTCGTCGGCTCGTCGAGCAGCAGCAGCGGGGTCTGCTGGGCGAGCGCCATGGCGATCCACACGCGCTGGCGCTGGCCGCCGGAGAGCTCGTCGACATAGCGGTCGGCGAGTTCGGAGATGCCGGTCTGGGCCATCGACTCCTGGACGACCCGCTCGTCCTCGGTCGACCACTGGCGCAGGATGCCCTGGTGCGGGTAGCGGCCGCGGCCGACGAGGTCGCCGACGGTGATCCCGTCGGGTGCGATGGACGACTGCGGCAGCAGGCCGAGGGTCCGCGCGACCTGCTTGGCGGGCATCGACTGGATGACCGACCCGTCGAGGAGCACCCGGCCCTCGCTGGGCTTCAGCATCCGCGACAGGGCCCGCAGCAGAGTGGACTTGCCGCACGCGTTCGGTCCGACGATCACGGTGAAGGAGTTGTCGGGTATCTCCACCGACAGCTTCTCCGCGATGACCCGCTGATCGTAGGCGAGGGTGACGTTCTCGGCTGTCAGGCGGCTCACGTTGCTCCTTTGGTTGTTCAGGCCGCTATGGGTGCCGGCGCCGGCGCTCATATCCGGCCCGTCTTGCGTTCGGTGACCAGCAGCCACAGCAGGTACACGCCGCCCAGCACGCCGGTGACCACTCCCACGGGCAACTGGTCGGCTCCGAAGGCCCGCTGCGAGATCCAGTCGGCGCTGACCAGCAGGGCGGCGCCCATGCACAGGGACGGCAGCAGGTTGGGGCCCGGCGTACGGGTCAGGCGCCGGGCGAGCTGCGGCGCGGTGAGCGCCACGAAGCTGACCGGCCCCGCGGCGGCGGTGGCCGCGGCGGTGAGCAGCACGGCGGCCACCATCAGCAGCGCCCGCACGCGCTCGACGCGCACTCCGAGGGCGTACGAGACGTCGTCGCCCATCTCCATCATCCGCAGCGCCCGCCCGTTGGTGAGAACGAGTGGGACGAGTACGGCGCACAGCACGAGCAGGGGCCAGACCTGTCCCCAGTCACGGCCGTTGAGGGAACCGGTCATCCAGACGACGGCGCGGGAGGCGTCGACGATGTCGGCACGGGTGAGCAGATAGCCGTTGACCGCCGTGACGATCGCGGACATGCCGATGCCGACCAGGACCAGCCGGTACCCGTGCACCCCTCGCTTCCAGGCGAGCAGGTAGATGGCGAGGCCGGTCACCAGGCCGCCCGCGAGCGCACCGACGGTGACCTGCGCCGAGCTGCCGGAGAACAGGACGATCATCGTGAGGGCGCCGGCGGTCGCGCCCTGCCCGAGGCCGAGCACGTCCGGACTGCCGAGCGGGTTGCGCGAGATGGCCTGGAACAGCGCACCGCCCAGCCCCAGCGCGGCGCCGACCAGCAGTCCGACCAGGACGCGCGGCAGCCGCAGTTCGTTGACGATGAACTCCTGGCTCGCGTTGCCCTCGCCGAACAGGGTCCTGACCACGTCGGCGGCCGGTATCTCGAAATCGCCCGTGCCGATGAGCACGACGCTCGCCGCCAGGGCGACGGCCAGCAGCAGGGCGACGACTACGGTGGCGCGGACGTCCAGGCGGAACGAGAGCCCACCCGGGCTTCGCACGGCACGGTTGGTCTTCACGGCTTTCCCGGTCCTCACGGCTTTCCCGGTCCTCACGGCATTGCCGGTCCTCACGGCCTTCCCGTTCCTCACAGTTGGGCCGTCCTCCGCCGTCGTACGAGATAGATGAAGACCGGCCCGCCCAGGACCGCGGTGACGATGCCGACCTGAAGCTCCGAGGGCCGGGCGACGATCCGGCCCAGGACGTCCGCGCCGAGCAGCAGCACGGGCGACAGGATCGCGGCGTACGGCAGGATCCAGCGCATGTCGGGCCCGGTGAAGGAGCGCACGATGTGCGGGACCATCAGGCCGACGAACACGATCGGCCCGCAGGCGGCGGTCGCGGCCCCGCACAGCACGGTCGCGGCGAGCATGGACAGCGCCCGGGTGCGGTTCAGGTTGGCGCCGAGGGCCCTGGCGGTGTCGTCGCCCATCTCCATGGCGTTGAGCGGGCGGGAGAGCGCGAGCGCGAGGACCGTACCCGCCACGAAGAACGGCAGCACCTCCTCGATGGTGCCGTTCGTCGCCGAGGCGAGCGAACCGACCGTCCAGAAACGCATCCTGCCCAGCGCCGCGTCGTCCATGATCATCACGGCCTGGAGATAGCCGAAGAGCGCGGCACTGATCGCGGTGCCGGCCAGCACGAGCCGCACCGGCGTCGCCCCCCGGCTGCCGCCGAGGAACCAGACGAGCGCGCCGACCCCCGCCGCACCGGCGAAGGCGAACCACACGTACCCGGTCAGCGAGGTGACGCCGAAGAAGGTGATGGCCGTGACGACCGCCGCGGAGGCACCCGCGTTGATGCCGAGCAGGCCGGGGTCGGCCAGCGGATTGCGGGTGAGCGCCTGCAGCACGGCCCCCGCGAGGCCGAGCGCGGCGCCGGCGAGCAGACCGAGCACGGTCCGCGACAGCCGCTCGCTCACCACGATGTCGCTGTACGTGCCCGAGTCGTGGAACAGGCCGTGCCAGACCTGCGCCAGGGACAGGTCCTTGGCGCCGATCGCGAGGCTCGTCAACGCGATGAGCACCAGGACCGCCACGGAGACGGGCAGCCCGACGGCACGCAGGACACGGCGCTTGGAAGGCGGCGCGGGGGCGGTCTCCGCGCGCTGTTCGGGGGGACTGTCGACCAACACGCAGTTAGGTTAGCCTACCCTGCCAACCGATCACGATCCCGAGCATGGTCCCGCCCCGGCCCGGGACTTACTCCCCATCCCCAACGCGCCGAGGTCCCTTCCCGAGCGCGCCGAGGTCCCTTCCCGAGCACGCCGGAGTTCCCTCCCCAACGCGCCAGGGTTCCAGCTCATACACGCCGGAGACCCATCCCCAACGCGCCAAGGTCCCATCCCGAACACGCCGGGCTGCCGTCCCGACGCGTAAGGTCCCCACCTCGGCGGGCAGGCCCGCACCGCGACGGGCAGGCGACTCATCCCGGCGGGCAGGCGACTCATCCCGGCGGACGCGCCCCTCCTCCGGCCCCTCAGCCGGCCCCTCAGCCGGCCCCGGACGGCTGGCTTCCCCGTACGACGGCTCACAACCCCAGTCGTGCCAACGCCTTTCCCGAGTCCAGCTCGCACCCGGCCTCCCCGCCCGCCGTCCAGGCCGCCGCACACAGCGCGCGCAACCCGTCCAGCGCCGCACCCTCGCCCTCCAGCTCCAGCCGCTCCTCACCCGCCGTGGCCGTCCAGCTCCCACACTGGAAGCCGCCGTTCCCGTCCGCGTCCCCCGTGACCTCCGGCTGCCCGGTGAGCAGCCCGCGCAGATCGGCGTCGACGTACGTCGGCCGGTGCCACGGCGGCGCCGCCAGCAGTTGTGCCCCGTCGGTCACGCCGGTCAGGACGAGCAGCGAGTCGACCTCTCCGTTGAACGCGCCCTCGATGTCCGTGTCCAGCCGGTCCCCGACCACCAACGGCCGCTGCGCGCCGGTCCGCAGGATCGTCTCCCGGTGCATCGGAGGCAACGGCTTCCCCGCGACCTGCGGATCGGCGCCGGTGGCGATCCGGACGACCTCCACCGCCGCGCCGTTGCCCGGTGCGATCCCCCGGGCGCCCGGAATCGTCAGGTCGGTGTTCGAGGCGTACCAGGGCACGCCGCGCGCGATGGCGTAGCAGGCCTCGGCGAACCGGCCCCACGGCAGCTCGGGTCCACCGAAGCCCTGCACGACGGCCGCCGGATCGTCCTCCGCCGACTCCACGGGCTCCAGGCCCCGCTCCCGCAGCGCCACCCGCAGCCCGTCGCCGCCGATCACCAGCACCCGCGCGCCCGAGGGCACCTGCTCGGCGATCAGCCGGGCCACCGCCTGCGCCGACGTGATGACGTCGTCGGCGCCCGTCGGTATGCCCAGCTCGGTCAGGTGCCCGGCCACCGCGTCGGGAGTCCGGAGCGCGTTGTTCGTGACGTACGCCAGACGCATACCGCCCGCGCGGGCCGTGGCGAGCGAGTCGACCGCGTGAGCGATCGCGTTCCCCCCGGCGTACACCACGCCGTCCAGGTCGAGCAGCGCCGTGTCGTACGCCTCGCTCAGGCCCCGCCCACTGCCCTCGGGCCTCGTCCTGACGCTCCGGCTCATTGCACATCGCTCCTCGTTCGACGCCTTTTCCCCCGATCATCCCCCATGCCACCGACACACGTACGATGCCGGGATGAACACAGCAGGTCACCCGGAAGCAACGGCGCGCCGGGGCCTGGAACTCACCCCGTTCCGAGGCCTCCGCTACGACCCCGACCGGGTCGGCAGCCTGGCCGCCGTGACATCGCCGCCCTACGACGTCGTGGTCCGCCCCGACGGCCTGCTCCATCTCGAGTCCGCCGACCCGCACAACATCGTGCGCCTGATCCTGCCCCAGGCCGCGACGCCCGAGGCACGCAACGAACAGGCCGCCCACACTCTGCGCCGCTGGATGTCGGAAGGCGTCCTCACCTGCGACCCCGAACCCGGCCTGTACGTCTACGAACAGCGCGACGGCGACGGCATGCTGCAACGCGGCCTCATCGGTGCCCTGCGCGTGTCCGACCCGTCGGAGCAGGTGGTCCTGCCGCACGAGGACGTCATGCCGCACGTCGTAGCCGACCGCGCGGCACTCATGCGGTCCACCCGCGCGAACCTCGAGCCCCTGCTCCTCACCTACCGCGGCGACGGCCCCACCGCGGCCACGACCACCGTCGTGGAACGCACCGCCGAAGAGCCGCCGCTGCTCTCGACGACCACGGAGGACGGCTTCTGCCACCGTCTGTGGTCGGTGACGGACCCCGACGACCTGGCCCGCGTCCGGTCCGAGCTGGCGCGGCACCAGGCGCTCATCGCCGACGGCCACCACCGCTGGGCGACCTACCGCACGCTCCGCGCGGAGCACCCCTCTCCCAGCCCCTGGGACCACGGCCTCGTCCTCCTCGTCGACACGGCCCGCTACCCGCTCCGGGTCCGCGCCATCCACCGCCTGCTGCACGACCTCCCCGTGAGCGACGCCATTGCCGCCCTGGACGGCCACTTCCGCGTCCGCCGCCTCGACACGCCGCTGGCGGAGTCCATGGACGTCCTGGCGAAGACGGCCGAGGCGGGCAACGCCTTCCTCCTCGCCGGCGACGGCGCCTTCCACCTCGTCGACCTGCCGGCCCCCGGCCTGCTTGCCCGCACGGTCCCCACCGACCGCCCCGAGGCCTGGCGGACCCTGGACGCCACCGTCCTGCACGCCACACTCCTCGCCCACGTCTGGCACATCCCCGACGACTCCGCGGCCCACGTCTCCTACATCCACGACACGGCGGCCACCGTCGAGAAGGCGGAACGCGACGGCGGTACGGCGGTCCTGATGCACCCGGTCCGCGAGGAGGTCGTCCGCGAGCTGGCGCGGCAGGGCGTCACGATGCCCCGCAAGTCGACGTCCTTCGGCCCGAAGCCTGCCTCGGGCCTGGTACTGCGCGCGCTGGACCTGTGACACGGCACGGCGAAGGGGCGGGACCGGTACACGGTCCCGCCCCTTCGCCGTCATGTCCCGGACGTCAGCCCTTCTCGCCGTCCGTGCTCTCGCTCTCGGAACCGGCCTCGGACCCGGCCTCGTCCTCAGCCTCGATCTCGTCCTCAGCCTCGGACCCGCCCCCGGCCCCGGTCTCCCCGGGGGAGCTCGCCACGTCGCTCTCGGCCTCACGCTCGTCGAGGGCGTCCATGAACTCCACGCCGTCCATCTCGGCGAGCCGGTCGGAGGCGTCCGTGCTGCCGTCCCGGTCGGACTCCACGGCCTTGGCGAACCACTCCCGCGCTTCCTGCTCCCGGCCGGCGGCCAGCAGCGCGTCGGCGTAGGCGTACCGCAGCCGCGCGGTCCAGGGCTGTACGGAGTTGGAGGCCAGCTCGGGGCTCTGCAGAGTCACGATGGCCGCGTCAAGCTGCCCCATGTCACGCCGGGCACCGGCCGCGACCAGCCGCATCTCGACCTGCCCGGCCTTGTCCAGCTTGTGCACCTCGGGGGCACCGGCCATGTCCAGCGCCTTCTCCGGCCGACCGAGCCCGCGCTCGCAGTCGGCCATGACCGGCCACAGCTCGACGGACCCGGTCATCCGCCGCGCGGCCCGGAACTCAGCCAGGGCCTCGCTGTACTTCTGGTTGGCGTACGCGGCGAACCCGCCCGCCTCCCGTACGGCAGCGACACGGGACGCCAGACGCAGGGCGATCTTGGAGTAGGCGTACGCCGTCTCCGGGTCCTCGTCGATGAGCCGGGCAACCATCACCAGGTTCCTGGCGACGTCCTCGGCGAGCGTCTTGGGCAGGCTCTGCAGCTCCTGCCGTACGTCCTTGTCGATCTCGTCGCCCGTGACCTCCTCGGGGATCGGCAGGCGCTTGATCGGCTCACGGTCACGGTCCCGCTCCTCACGGAAACGCCCACCGCCGCCGTGCCGGTCGTCCCGCCCGCGGAAACCACCGGGCCGCCCGTCGCGGTCATCGCGCCGGGGCCCACGTCCACCGCGGTCGTCCCGGCCACGGTATCCACCACGGTCGCCACCGCGGCTGTCGTCACGGCGACCGAAGCCGCCGCGCTCACCACGATTGTCGTCACGACGGAAACCGCCCCGATCGCCACGGTCGTCACGGCGGTCATCACGACGGAAGGACGGCCGGTCGTCACGGCGGTCGTCACGACGGAACGACGGCCGGTCACCACCCCGGTCATCACGACGGTCGTCACGACGGAACGACGGCCGGTCACCACCCCGGTCATCACGACGGTCATCACGACGGAACGACGGCCGGTCACCGCCCCGGTCATCACGACGGTCATCACGGCGGAAGGACGGCCGGTCACCGCCCCGGTCGTCACGACGCGGCCCACGGTCACGGTCGTCACGACGCCCGTACCCGCCACCACCACGGTTGTCATCCCGCCGATCGTCCCGGCGGTCATCACGGCGGAATCCACCACGCGGCCCACCGCCGTCGTTGCCACGGCCACGGTCGCTGCCACGGCTGTCGTCCCGCCGGCCGAAGCCGCCACGCTCACCGCGGTCGTTGTCACGACGGAAGGAGGGCCGGTCACCACCGCGGTCATCACGACGGAAGGACGGCCGGTCGTCACGGCGGTCGTCACGGCGGAAGGACGGCCGGTCACCGCCCCGGTCGTCACGACGCGGCCCACGGTCACGGTCGTCACGACGCCCGTACCCGCCACCACCACGGTTGTCATCCCGCCGATCGTCCCGGCGGTCATCACGGCGGTCATCGCGGCGGAATCCACCACGCGGCCCACCGCCGTCGTTGCCACGGCCACGGTCGCTGCCACGGCTGTCGTCCCGCCGGCCGAAGCCGCCACGCTCACCGCGGTCGTTGTCACGACGGAAGGACGGCCGGTCCCCGCGCTGACCGCTCCGGTCACTGCGGTCACCACTGTCCCGTCGCCGCTGGTCGCGCTCCGGTCGGTCGTCGGGAGAGTTGGTGGACATCGGGTGACTCCTGTCTTCGGTACTGCAAGCCATTCTCGCGCAGCCGGGTACCCGGTGCGCTCTGGAAAAACGAAAGGACCCCTGGTCCCCAGCTGAACGCTGGGGACCAGGGGTCCTTTCCAAAGATTGTTCGGCGGCGTCCTACTCTCCCACAGGGTCCCCCCTGCAGTACCATCGGCGCTGTAAGGCTTAGCTTCCGGGTTCGAAATGTAACCGGGCGTTTCCCCTACGCTATGACCACCGAAACCCTAATGGTTTCGAGCGAACAAGCACACTCTTTAATTGTCTGTTCAGCTCGAAAGCCGACAACTGTTCGTTGTCTCAGAACTAACACAGTGGACGCGAGCAACTGAGGACAAGCCCTCGGCCTATTAGTACCGGTCACCTCCACACCTTGCGGTGCTTCCAGATCCGGCCTATCAACCCAGTCGTCTACTGGGAGCCTTAACCCCTCAAGGGGGTGGGAGTCCTCATCTCGAAGCAGGCTTCCCGCTTAGATGCTTTCAGCGGTTATCCCTCCCGAACGTAGCCAACCAGCCATGCCCTTGGCAGGACAACTGGCACACCAGAGGTTCGTCCGTCCCGGTCCTCTCGTACTAGGGACAGCCCTTCTCAAGACTCCTACGCGCACAGCGGATAGGGACCGAACTGTCTCACGACGTTCTAAACCCAGCTCGCGTACCGCTTTAATGGGCGAACAGCCCAACCCTTGGGACCGACTCCAGCCCCAGGATGCGACGAGCCGACATCGAGGTGCCAAACCATCCCGTCGATATGGACTCTTGGGGAAGATCAGCCTGTTATCCCCGGGGTACCTTTTATCCGTTGAGCGACGGCGCTTCCACAAGCCACCGCCGGATCACTAGTCCCGACTTTCGTCCCTGCTCGACCCGTCGGTCTCACAGTCAAGCTCCCTTGTGCACTTACACTCAACACCTGATTGCCAACCAGGCTGAGGGAACCTTTGGGCGCCTCCGTTACTCTTTAGGAGGCAACCGCCCCAGTTAAACTACCCATCAGACACTGTCCCTGATCCGGATCACGGACCCAGGTTAGACATCCAGCACGACCAGACTGGTATTTCAACGACGACTCCCCCTGAACTGGCGTCCAGAGTTCACAGTCTCCCAGCTATCCTACACAAGCCGAACCGAACACCAATATCAAACTGTAGTAAAGGTCCCGGGGTCTTTCCGTCCTGCTGCGCGAAACGAGCATCTTTACTCGTAGTGCAATTTCACCGGGCCTATGGTTGAGACAGTCGAGAAGTCGTTACGCCATTCGTGCAGGTCGGAACTTACCCGACAAGGAATTTCGCTACCTTAGGATGGTTATAGTTACCACCGCCGTTTACTGGCGCTTAAGTTCTCAGCTTCGCCCCACCGAAATGGAGCTAACCGGTCCCCTTAACGTTCCAGCACCGGGCAGGCGTCAGTCCGTATACATCGCCTTACGGCTTCGCACGGACCTGTGTTTTTAGTAAACAGTCGCTTCTCGCTGGTCTCTGCGGCCACCCCCAGCTCAGAGAGAAAATCTCATCACCAGGAATGGCCCCCCTTCTCCCGAAGTTACGGGGGCATTTTGCCGAGTTCCTTAACCATAGTTCACCCGAACGCCTCGGTATTCTCTACCTGACCACCTGAGTCGGTTTAGGGTACGGGCCGCCATGAAACTCGCTAGAGGCTTTTCTCGACAGCATAGGATCATCCACTTCACCACAATCGGCTCGGCATCAGGTCTCAGCCACATGTGCGACGGATTTACCTACCGCACGGCCTACACCCTTACCCCGGGACAACCACCGCCCGGGATGGACTACCTTCCTGCGTCACCCCATCACTCACCTACTAACCGCTTGGTCCGGCGGCTCCACCACTTTCCTTTCCCCGAAGGGTCCGGAACGGCTTCACGGCCTTAGCATCACGATGCTCGATGTTTGACGCTTCACAGCGGGTACCGGAATATCAACCGG